>JAPLMQ010000227.1 GCA_026386955.1 Planctomycetota bacterium | reverse complement strand
TTCCCCGAGAAGACGCCGGCGAAGGACACACCGCCCGCCAAGCCCGCCGCCGACGCACAGAAGCGGACGGATGCGAACACCGAATCGAAATCCAGCGCGGCCCAGGCCGCCGTTCCCGCGAGGCCCACGATGAAAGTGCTGATGATCGGCAACAGCCAGATGATGGTCTACGACCTGCCTCAGATGATGTCCGTCATGTCCGCCGCCGCCCCCGCCGACCACCCCAAGCTCGAGATCGGCCGCTACACCGCGGGCGGCATGACGCTCAAGCGCCATTGGGACCTGGGCGAGGGCAAGGGCACGCCGCGCGGCATGATCGCCGCCGAGAAGTGGGACTATGTCGTGATCCAGGAGATCTTCAACGCCGACCCCGCGGAGTTCGCGCAGTACGCGGCGAAGTTCGACGAATTCATCCGCAAGCACGGTGCGAAGACGCTGCTCTTCGCCACCGCCAACGTCACCGAGCACTACGGCAAGGGGGCGGCGAAGTACCCCGACTCGTTCAAGCAGTTGAACGACATGCAGGTCGAGTTCGGGCAGAAGAAGGGCGTCGCCGTCGCGCCGGCCGGTTACACCTGGATGAAGTATTGGGGCGACAGCCCGACCGATGCCCAGCGGTACGACCTCTACGCCAAGGACCGCGGCCACCCGGGCGCGAAGGGCACCTACATCTACGCCTGCCTGCTCTACGCCAGCCTCACCGGGCAAAACCCCGCGGGGCTCGTGAGCGACTTCGACCACATCAAGGACGGCGTCGTAATCTCGAAGCAGGAGGCCGCGGCCATGCAGAAGGCGGCGTGGGAACAGTACACGATGGACGAGGAGTCGACCGGGAAACCGTTGGTCAAGTCGGCGACGAAGCCGGGCTGAGCGAACGCGGAGTTCCGGGGCCGCGTTTGTGTCGGCGCATTGCCGCGGGCGAGTTCGGCCGCGTGTTTCGCATCGAAGCCATCAGGCAGAAGGACGCATGCTCATGTTCTCGATCAACACACGACGGATCGCCGCGGCCTGCGCGACGCTCTTCCTGATTTTCGCCTCGGCCCCGGCCCTCTTCGCCGCCGACTGGCCCAGCTACAAGCACGACTCGCTGCGCAGCAGCTTCACCGACGACGCGCTGACATTCCCGCTGCGCCTCGCGTGGCAGTTCGTCAGCCCCCAGCCGCCCACGCCCGCCTGGCCCGACACATTCCGCCTGCTCAACCACACCGACTTCGACTACGCGCCCCATCCGGTGATCGCCGGAGGGATCGTCTGCTTTGCCTCGGCCGACGACACCGTCCGCGCCCTCGACGCCGCCACGGGCCAGGAGAAGTGGCACTTCATCGCCGGCGGCCCCGTGCGCCTCACGCCGCAGATCGAGGCGGGCAAGGTCTACTTCGGCTGCGACGACGGCTTCGCCTACTGCCTCGACGCCGCGACCGGCAAGGTCGTTTGGAAATTCCAAGGCGCCCCGCGCGACGAGCGCATGGTCGGCAACCACCGCATGATCTCCCGCTGGCCCGTGCGCACGGGCGTGCTGGTCGCCGACGGCGTCGCCTACTTCTGCGCCGGCTCGTGGAGCACCGAGGGCGTCTTCGTCTACGCCCTCAAGGCCGACTCGGGCCAGGTCGTCTGGTGCAACGACACGCTGGGCTTCGCCAACGTCGGCATCGTCGACTTCCCCGCCGGCGATGACCCGCGCAAGCAGGCGGTCGGCGGGCACAACGGCGAGTTCGCCGCCAACGGCGCCGTCGGCAGCAACCCCCAGGGCCACCTGTTCCTCAGCGGCGATGTCCTGGTGATCCCCAACGGCAACTCCGCCCCCACCGCGCTCGACCGCCGCACCGGCATGCTCAGCGGCAAGGGCGCCGGCGGGCGGGCCCCGCTGACCATCGACCAGGGCAAGATCTACGGCTTCTACCGCCACCACGAGGACGTCCTGACCCTCTCGCCCTTCGCCCTGGGCAACGAGGTCACGCCCCGCGGCTGGGCGGGCAAGGACATCCCGCAGGCCAAGATCCTCCCGCCCAAGCTCAACCAGATCCATGACCGCACCAAGGTCACGGCCGTGGTCCACGGCGGGAAGCCCTACGCCCGCGTCGCCTATGGCGTGGCCCTCGCGGGCGAGACGCTCCTGATGGGCGAGGAGAATTCCATCGTCGCCCAGGACCCCGACACCGAGCGCGTCCTCTGGCACGCCCCGGTCACGGGCGAGGCCCGCGAGATCGCCGTCGCCGGCGGCCGGCTCTACGTCGGCACCAGCAGCGGGGCGATCTACTGCTTCGCCACCGCCGTCCGCGGCTCGGACACGGCTCCCGTCATTCACGACCCCGCCGCTGCGATCCGCGCCGCGGCCCCCAAGCCCCTTGCGTCCGACCTCGCCTCGGCGATGGACAAGACACTCGAACAGCTTCGCCGCGCGGGGATGGACCGCGGCTTCGCGCTGGTGGTGGGCGACGCCGACGGGCAGGTCTCCGCCAACCTCGCCGCCAACTCGCAGCTCCGCGTGATCTGCGTCTCGACTGACGAGGCCGCCGCCGCGGCCCTGCGCGAGAGGCTGCTCACGCAGACGACGTTCCACGGTCCGCGCGTGCAGGTCCACGTGGTCAAGCGGCTCGACCAGCTTCCCTTCGCGCAGTTCTTCGCCAACGCGGTGGTCGTCGCGGGCCCGACCCCCGGAACTGCGCCGGGATTGACGCCCGCCGTCGCCAAGGAGCTTTACCGCGTGTTGCACCCCTGCGGGGGCGTGCTCGCGGCCCCGGGCCTGAAGCCCGCCGAGGCCGACAAGCTGTGGAGCGATTCCGGCGCGCTGGAGGCGGAGGCGCAGAAGGCGCCCGAGGCGCGGGCGCTGTCGCGCGGCAAGCTGCCGGGCGCGCTTGACTGGGATTCGCAGAAGAAGACCGGCGTGGGCATGGACCAGCGCGTGAAGTGGCCGCTGCGGCCGCTCTGGTACGGCGGGCCCGGGACCGTGCAGGTCCAGGCCGTCGCCGGCGGGGATGGGCCGGTGGTCGCCAACGGGCGCTACTTCGTCATCGGCGAGCAGGTGCTCACCGCCGTCGACGCCTACAACGGCGAGATCCTCTGGACCCACCTGCTCCCGCGCGGCGGGCCGAGCTACGCCACGATCGACGGCGTGGTCCACGGCGTCGCCGACACCGCCAAGTTCGCCCGCGGCGACTTGGGCGCCGGCGTTCACGCCGACGACGACTACGTCTACCTCTCGCTCGGTCCCGGCTACTTCCAGGCCCCCGAGGACGAGACCTCCAAGGCCCTGGGCGAAGAGGCCAAGCCGAAGTCCAAGGGCGAAGGCGTCATCCAGCTCGACGCCCGGACCGGCGCGCAGATGAAGATCGCCGCGCCGTTCAACCCGCCCTCGGGCATCACGCTCACCAAGCCGCAGAAGTGGACGCTCGAGGTCGACCCCCGCCGCTCCGGCGTGGTCGCGATGGAGTCGACCGACAAGGGCCTGGTGCTGACGCTCACCACCAAGGACCCGCTGGTCACGAAGCTCGACGCGTGGGACCTCTACTTCGACTTCCGCCCGCCCGACACGCGCTACGGGCTCTACGAGCGCGGCACGTTCCGCGCCCGCGTCGTGGTCGCGCAGGACAAGAACACGCCGCCCACCTGGTCGTCGGGCTCCTGGGCCGCGGAGCAGTCGGCCACGCCGCATGCGCCGGTCAACCCGCTGCCCGACCCGGTGCTGCAGGTGACCGGCACGCGCGAGCCGACGGGGACCAAGACCGTCGTCGTCGTCCCGTGGGACGAGGTGGTCAAACTCGTCGGGGCCAAGCCCACGACCTTCGGCTTCGCGGCCTCGCTCAGCTCGCACGACGGCGGGCGCGAAGAGCCCATCGAGATGCGCCACCTCTTCTGCGACTGGTCCGCCACGGGCATGAACAACGGCTGGGCCTGCATCGCCCTCGACGAGAAGGCGGCCGCGGCGGTGACCGTCAAGCGCCCCTCGATCTTCGTCGACGCGATCAAGACCGTCGCGAACAACGGCGGCAACGGCGACTACATCACCCCCGCCCGCGCCGCCCCGCGCGTCCACCCCATCACCGGCGACCTCGAGCCCAAGATGTTCCGCAAGGGCGGCTGCGGCGGGCTCTCCGCCTCCGCGGCGATCCGCTCGGGCTCGCAGTCGATCTACGACTTCGAGGACGACAGCGGGATGCGCCCCGTCGGCGGGATCAAGACCCGCTGCAGCTCGCCCCAGATCGTCGCCCTGGGCCTGCTCATCTATTCCGAGGAGGCGGGCCACTGCGAGTGCCCCTACCCGATCCGCACCACGCTGGTCATGGCCCCGGCCGAGCACCGGCTCAATGAGGACTGGGCCTTCTTCTTCGCCCGCCCCGCCGACACCTACCTGCGCCAGGCGGCGATCAACCTGGGCGCGCCGGGCGACCGGCGCGACAACGAAGGCACCCTCTGGCTGGGCTTCCCGCGCATCCCCGCGGACAAGTCCGTCGCCCTGCCCATCGTCGCGGGCAACGACAGCGCCGTGGGCGCCAACGGCGTCTGGATGCGCGTGATGTCGGCCGCGCTGCAGCTCCCCGTCGAGGTCGAGTGCTTCCCCGACTCCACCGGCAGCGCCTACAAGCCGACGGAAGATGTCGGCAAGAGCTCGATGTCGTGGGTCCCGACCTGGACGCCCGCGCGGAACCACCGCGAGTTCGGGCCGTACCGCGTCAACGCCGACCGCGTCGAGTACCAGAAGACCGACCGCGGCTGGCTCTATTCCTCGGGCTACCGCGGCATCAAGAAGGCCTCGGTGAAGCTCGACTTCCTCCAGCCGGTGGTCTCCGCGCCGGCCGCCAAGCCGCTGGCGCTCCCCGACAAACTCGAGGGGCCCGAGTGGAAGGGCGCCCCGCAGTCGCACCTGCCCTTCACCCAGACGGACATCTTCGTCCGCCACGACGCGGAGAACCTCTACGTCGTCGCCCGCCGCCCGGCGGTCATCGACCGGCTGGGCAACGTCTCGCGCTGGACCAAGGCCACCAAGGGCGAGGACGCGCCCGTGTGGGAGGACGACTCCTTCGAGGTCTTCCTCAGCGACGCCGAGGGGGCGAAGGTCGTCCACCTGGGCGTCTCGGCCTCGGGGGCTCGCTACGACGCCCTGAGCCAGGGCGGCAAGAAGGAGGATCCCGCCTGGAACGGTGAGTGGAGGAGCGCTGCCCTCGCGGAGCAGACCGAGGCCTCGCTCAAGGCGGCGATCACGCCCACCAACCCCGTGCCCGACGAAGAGACGCTGGTGAAGATCAACACCGCCAAGCCCTCCGAGGCGGGGGACATCTCGGTGAAGTCGCTCGACCCCGACGCGCCGCCCAAGAAGCCCGCGGGCGCGACGAAGTTCCGCGGGGCCGAGCCGGCTCCGCTGGTGATCGAACTGGCGATCCCGTGGAAGACGCTCGAGGCCGCGGGGCTCAAGCGAGACCGCCTGAGCGTGAACCTGCAGACGAACCAGAAGGACGTGAGCGGGATGCCGCCGTCGATGCCGGGGTCGGCGTCATTCAAGCCCACGGGAACCAGCGGCGAGGCGTTGTCGTACCTGGGCATCGAAGGCCGGTCGCATTGCCAGAACTTCGCCCCGCTGGGCGTCGCGGCGGCGCCGCCCTCGATGGTCCGGCCGTTCACCGTCCGCCTGCACTTCGCCGAGCCCGACGACGTCAAGCCCGGGCAGCGCGTCTTCGACGTGAAGCTGCAGGACCAGGTGGTGCTCAAAGATTTCGACGTCGCCAAGGAGGCGGGGGGCGTGCGGACGGCGTTGGTCAAGGAGTTCAAGGGCATCCGCGCGTCGGGGACGATGACGCTCGAGTTCGTCCCCAGCGGAAAGGAACTCAAGCCCGACAACGCGCCGATCCTCAACGGCATCGAGGTCTATGACGAAGGGTTCAAGGTCGTCGCGGTGAAGTAGACCGGTAAAATCGCGTCGTACAGGGGCGCGTGGTCACTTCTTCCACGGCTGCTGCCCGTCGGCGGATTCCCAACTGGGGATCGGGGCTTGCAGCGGGTTTTCGATCCAGAGGAATTGCCCGGTGGTCGCCGCGGCCTCGTCGCCCACGATGCGGAGCACCAGGCGGGCCGCCTTCGCGGGGTCGTCGCCGCCGGTCTGGTCGACCCAGCGGACCCACTGGAGGTAGCCCTCCGCGGCCGGGCCGAGGGCCTCGGCCTCGTCGCGGATCGCGGCCCACATGTCGGTCCTTACGTCGCCGGGGTGAATGACGTTGGCGGTGACGCCCGTGCCCTTGAGCTCGGCGGCGAGGTGGCGCGTCATCTGGTTGAGCGCGACCTTGCTCGTGCCGTAGGCGCTGTTGAGCGGGCCGGGCGGGTGCAGTGCGGCGGCGGAGGTGAAGTTGACGATCCGGCCCCACTTGGCGGCGACCATCCCGGCGGTGAACGCGCGGCAGGTGAGGTAGGGGCCGACGGTGTTGACCATCAGGGTTTCGATCCACCGGGCGGGGTCGCTCTCGTCGATGCGCTGGATCGGGCCGAAGACGCCGGCGGCGTTGACGAGGATGGTCGGTGGGCCGAGGCGCGAGGCGATGGCCTTCGCGGCGGCGTCGACGCTTTTGGGGTCGGTCATGTCGGCGGGGAAGGCGGCCGCGTCGCCGCCGGCTTGCGAGATTTCTTTGACGGCGGCGGCGAGCTGCTCGGCGCCACGGGCCATCAAGGCGACGCGGACTCCGTGGGCGGCGAGCTCGATTGCGACGCGCCGGCCCAGCCCGCGGCTGGCGCCGGTGACGACGGCGATCTTGCCGTTCAACGCGGGCGATCCTGGTTGCTTTGCCATGTTCACCCGTACGCCCCGCTGGGCAGGAAGCCCAGGAGCCGGCGAAGGCGAGGGTTGGCGTCCTTGTAGACGTGCTCGGGCATGACGTAGTTCATGAACGGGAAATACTTGTGCCCCACGAGCCGCCGGGCGTAGCTGACTTGGGCCATGTAGCGCGTGCGCTGGCTTTGGTTCGGCCCGCCGCGGTGCCAGACCTGGTTGTTGAAGATCACCACACTCCCGGCCTTGCCGAGGCAGGAGACGATTTGGCTCTCCCACTTCGTGCCTGTCATGTCGGTGGGAGGCGTGGCGCCGAAGAGGTGCGAGCGCGGGATGACCTGCGTCGGGCCGTTTTCGACGGCCTCGACATCGGTGAGGTAATAGTTGGCGGTGAAGAGCAGGCAGGGAAGGACGATGTTCGTCGGCGGCTCGCCCGAGGTGACGATCAGGTGCGGGCCGTCGTCTTGGTGCCATCCCGTGATGCCGCCCCCGGGCGGGCTGATGAAGTTGTTGTTGTGGATGACGTGGCAGTCGGGGGCGATGGCCTTCTCGGCGAAGGTGACGATCGGCTCCATGTCGAAGAGCGCGACGTTGGCGGGGCTGCGCTCGAACATGCGCGGGCGCAGCTCGATGCGGTGGTTGCTGCGGGGCTCGGCGTCGAGGGCGCGGTCGAACTCGGCCTTGATCGCCGCGACCTGCGCGGGCGGCAGGACGTTTTGGATGAACAGGTAGCCTTCGCGGTTGAACTGGTCGACCCAGGCCGCGATCTGGGCGTCGTCGGCCTTGCGGTTCCCGAGGTAAGTGGCGTCGGTGGAGGCGGTGGAGGTCATGGGCAAACTCCTGCGGGCGGGCCACGACGAGGCCCGTGGCTGGATGATTCAGGCGTCGATTGTATGGACGAAGGGGCCGAGCCACCACACAAGCCGTAGGCACGTGCCGGTTGGCCCATGGCGAAGGTCGAGGCCTACAATCGCGCGGAGGGCGGCGGGGCTTGGGCTTCGCTCCGGTCCGATGGCCGCGAGTACGGGAAATCCCGTACGGGCAGACACCCATTCCAGTGGTCCGGCCCGACAGATAGATTTGGAGTTGTTCGGACGCCGCTCGCACGGAGGCTTCCCGATGACGCCAAGCTCAAACGAAATCCCAGCCAGCACGACGTTTTCGGTCCATCACGCCGAGGCGGACGAGGTCTACCTCACGGGGGACTTCAACCGCTGGAGCGTCCCGGGGCTGCGGATGAATCGGGTGAGGCCCGGAGACTGGGAAGCGACCTTGCCGAACGCGCAGCCCAGAGGCCGGATCGCCTACGCCGCGCTGGTCTCGGGTCGGGTAACGGAAGTCGTGGTGGTGTCGCCCGGCTCCAAGGCGGGGGCAGTGGCGCCGGCATCGGTGTCTCCAGGCGCGGCGGAGGGGCCTCGCTTTCGAGAAAGGCGGGCGCCCACGTCGGCCGCCTGAGCGTTCAGGTCTAACCATCAAACAGGAGCGAGATCATGAGCGACAAGAACTGCGAATGCTCTCAGGAAAAGCCGCACGAGAAGGTCTACGGCGGAGCGAGAGTTCCTTGGAACGTCATTGCCGCGCGGGCCCACGAGATTTACCTGAGCGAAGGGAGGCCTCGAGGCCGGGCCTTGGAGCACTGGCTTGCCGCGGAGCGGGAGTTGCTGGCGCACGCTGCCACGCCCCAGGCCAAGACGCATCGTCCGGCGCTGCCGGACCCGGTCCGTCCCGCGAAGCGAGCGGCGGCCTTGGTGAAGTAATCCGCGACTCTCCGACTGTCGGATTGTCGCCCCTCGGGATGACGTGAGAAGAGCGGCCTCGTGCCGGCGGCCCCGGCCAGAAAGGAGCCAGAACATGTCACTGCTCACCAACCGCCTGATCCACTACCTGGATCGCCACGGCGTCGAGCACCAGTTGATCCACCACAAGCGCGACTACACCGCCCAGGCCGCGGCGCACGACACGCACACGCGCGGCCACCGTTTCCTCAAATCCGTGATCGTCCGGGTCGGGAACACCTACGCCATGGCGGTCGTGCCCGCCGACCGGCACGTCGACCTGCGCAAGCTCGCCGACTGGCTCGACGCCGACAGCGTCCGCGTGGTGACGGAGCAGGAGACTTTCGCGCTGTTCCCCGATTGCGAGGTGGGCGCCGAGCCGCCGTTCGGGCATCTCTACGGCGTCCCGGTCTACATCGACGAGGAGTTGACCGACAGCCGGCACATCACCTTCAACGGCGGGACGCACGACACGGCGGTGCGCATGGCTTGGAGCGACTTCATGCGGCTGGTGCAGCCGGCGGCGCTGGATCTCGCGCTGCTCGACATGTGACCGAGTCATCCGACCCGCACGATCTCCACCGAGCACACCGCGCGGGCAGCCACCCCCGCGGCGACGCTGCCCAGCAGCACGCGCTGCATCCGGCTCAGGCCCCGCGCGCCCATGAAGACGCAGTCGGCCCCCCATTGATGGGCTTCGTTGCGCAGGACCTGCTTGGGGATGCCGTCCTTGATGACCAGGTCTTCCACCGCCAGGCCCGTGGAGCGAAGTTTGTCGAGGCTCGCCTTCGCGTGTGCGTCGATGAGCAGGTGCTCGTCGAGGGCGCCGCTTGTGTAGCCGCTCGATGATTCCCAGGGCGTCGTGAGGGGAAAGACGACGGGAATGAAGCTCGACAGCCGGGCGTCGATGGCGGTGACCATTCGGACGCTGCTGCCCTTGGGCCAGTCGCGGGAGGCGACGGCATCCACCGCGGCGGCGGCGCTGGGGGAGTTGTCCCAGGCGATCAGGATGCGGAGGCCGGCATCGCCGGGCTGGTTGCGGGTGCGCGCGGTCCGGCCGATGCGGACGGCGCAGTTGGCGTAGAGGGCGACGTTGTGCGACACGCTGCCGAGCAAGGCCCGGCCAACCGCGGTGTGGCCGTGCGAGCCGACCACGATCAAGTCCGCATGCGTCGCGTCCGCGCGGGCGATCAGGCCCCAATAGGGGGAGTCAGCCAAGCCCTCGCCCACGACGTGCCAATTCGGGAAGAGGGCGCCGAGCCGCTGGGCGCCTTTGGCGGAGCACCGCTCGGCGTCGCCCAGCTCACGGGCGAGGTTGGCCCGGATCTTGGCGTACGCCTCGGGAAATGCCTTCTTGTATTCCTCACCGGGCGGGGCCGGCCAGACGTCCGCGATCGAAATGACATGGGCCTCGACGTCCGCCGATGGAAGGCCCGCCCGGGTCAGCCCGTCGATCGCCTCGTCCGCACACGTCGAGCCGTCATAACCGACAATCAGCATCATCATGTCCATTTCCCTTGGTCGAAAGTGACAGCCTCCACCGCGCCACGAGCGTAAGGCCCGATGACCGCGATGGGAATAAGCGAAAACCCGTACGGTGACAGGGGTCGGTCATCGCCCGTCCACGCCATCCATTCGGCCGGCCCGGATCAGCGCAGCCCACCATCATCGCGCACACCATGAATATGACGGATTCGAGCGAGAATATTCCCGACGGCTCCGAGCCGACGCCTTCGGGAGAGACTGGCGGAGGCCCGAGCCGCCGGGCGGCGTGGCGTTGGGCCGCGGCGTTGGCGCTCATCGCCGCAGTGGCCTGCTTCTCGCTGGGCTCGATTGCCGACCCTGTGCAATCCCGGGCCGCCTTGGTCGCGGGCGCTTGTCTCGTCCTGTGGCTGACCGAAGCCGTGCCGTTGTTCGTCACGACGCTGCTTTTGTGGGTCGGCACGGCCCTCATCCTTGGCCCGCTCGATCCCGCGAAGTTCTCGCTCACCCAGGTCCTCTCCTGGCCGGCGAAGCCGGTGATGGCGCTCTTCCTCGGCGGGCTGGCACTCTCCGTCGCGGGCAGCAAGCATGGCATCGACTCCCACATCACGGCGTGGATCGTCCGCATTTCGGGGCGGCGGCGATCGATGCTTCTGCTGTCGGTCATGGGAGGGACGGCGGTCCTGTCGATGTGGATGTCCAACATCGCCGCCGCCGCGATGATGGTCGGTGCCGTCCAGCCGCTGCTCGCCAAGGCGGGCGACGCGGGGCGATTCCGCTCGGCGCTGTTGCTTGGCGTCGCCTTCGGCGCCGACTTCGGCGGCATGGCGACGCCGATCGGGAGCGGGCCCAACCTCATCGCCATCAGCGCCGCCGCGCCGCAACTCCGCGTCACCTTCCTGCATTGGATGCTCTTCGCCGTGCCGCTCACCGCGATCATGCTGGCGATGTCGTACGCCTTTCTGGCGACCATCTATCGCGTGAGCGGGAATGTGGACATGGATTCTGTCGCTCCCGCGCCCCTGACGCGGCGCGGCTGGGGCGTGGTCGTCGTGTTCTGCGTTGGCGTCGTCGCGTGGATGCTCGAGCCGGTGCATGGGCTGCCCTCGGCGGCGGTCTCGCTGATCATCGCGGCGGTCCTCTTCGGCTCATCGCTGCTCGACGCACGCGATCTCGCCCGGCTCGACTGGCCCACCTTGTTCGTCGTCGCCGGCGGCCTGACATTGGGCGAGTTGTTCGAGACCTCCGGGCTCGCCAAGGCCATGGCGACCTCCGTGCAGTGGTCGGCCGCTCACCCGACCGTCGTGCTGCTGGGGTTCGTCTTCGCCTGCGCGATGCTCTCCGCGGTGGCGAGCAACACCGCGATGGCCGCGATCCTCATCGAGGTCGGGAAAGGGATCAATCCATCGCCATCGTTCGCGATCCTGATCGCCATGGCCGCTTCGATGGGCGTGCCGTTCGTCATCAGCACGCCCCCCAACGCGATGGCCTGCGGGCGCGGCGGCCTTCGGGCGGGGGAGCTGCTCTGGCCCGGTATGGCCCTGATGGTGGTGGGCTGCCTCATCATCGCGCTGACGGGTCCATGGGCGCTGCGCTTCCTAGGCGTGCCGTGAGGCGGGGCCGGCCCCCAAGACGCGACGGTTGACGCTAAGATAAGCCCGCATCGGCCCCGGATTCGGGGCGGGTTCCACCGCGGGCGTGGCGGAACTGGCAGACGCAGGGGTCTCAAAATCCCCCGGGCTCAACACCCATGCAGGTTCAATTCCTGTCGCCCGCATTCGGCTCAATTCATGCTCCGTGACGCTTCCCCCGCGGGGGAGCGCGGGCGCATCAACCCTGAAACTCGATGAACTTCACGCAGGCCGGCGCGGGCGATTCGATCTGCTGCCCCGCGGCGGCCAGCAGTCCCGTGCGCGGGTCGACGCGGAAGACGACCACGGTGTGGGTGTGCTGGTTCGCGACGAGCAGGAAATCGCCGCGCGGGCTGAGCCCGAAGACGCGGGGCCACTTGCCGCGGGTCTGCTCGTGCGCGATGGGCGTCAGCGTGCCGCGCGCCGGGTCGATGGCGAAGACGGCGATGCTCTCATGCCCGCGGTTCGAGCCGTAGACGAAGCGCCCGTCGGGCGAGACGTGGATGTCGGAGGGGTAGTTGGTTCCCTTCCAATCGGGCGGGAGCGTGGGGACGGTCTGTACGTGCGTCAATGAGCCGGTGTCGGAAGAGTAGGCGTAGGCGCTGAGCGTGCTGTTGAGTTCGTTGATGACGTAGGCGTGGCGGCAGTGGGGGGCGAAGGCCATGTGGCGCGGGCCGGCCCCGGGCGCGGTGGCGGAGAAGGGCGGAGTCGCCGGCGCGAGGGCGCTCGTGGCGGGGTCGAGTTTGTAGGTGAGCACCTGGTCGAGCCCGAGGTCGACCGCGAGGGCGAAGCGGTTGCCCGGGTCGGGATAGATGGAGTGCGCGTGCGGCCCTTCCTGGCGGGACATGTCGACGCTCGATCCGTGGTGCTGGATGGCCGAGGCGGCAGGGGCGATCGACCCATCGGGGCGGAGGGGGTAAGAGGCGACGCTCCCGCTGCCGTAGTTGGCGACCAAGAGCGTGCGTCCTGTGGCGTCGACGCTGAGGTGGCAGGGGCCCGAGCCGTGGGAGGGTTGTTCGTTGAACGGCGTGAGGGCGAAGGTGGCGGGGTCGATCGCGAAGCCGGCGACGGCCCCGTGTTTCGAGGCGCTGGGTTGGGCGGGCTCGCAGACGCAGTAGAGGAAGCGGCCGTTGGGGGAGGCCGCGAGGTAGGACGGGTTTTTCGCGGCCGACGCGGAGCCGCGGGACGTGAGCGCGCCGGTGGCGCGGTCGAGCTCGAAGACGGCGATGGCCGGGGCGTTGCCGGGGGCGGAAGAGCTGATGAATACGGCGGTTCGGGTGGCCATGGACGGAACTCCTGCAGGGACAGGGGAGAACGGAGTGGAACGGCCCAGGTAAACCTGGGTTGGGGCGGCAGGGGAGTATCGTACGGAACGCGGGTGAAATCACCCTTGCAATCGTTGTGAAGTCCCCAAACTCCCGTTGACGGGCAGGTTTTGACGGAATTGTGGTCGAAACCGACGAAAACAAAGCATTTTCCGATACTTGCGCCGCTTATCGCTATTGCCGCGTCAATCGCGGGGGTTTAGAGTGTCCTGATAAGCGGGAGATATTGTTCGGTCCGCTTGACGGCATTTCTGGCGGGTTGAAGTTTCGTGGCGGGTTTCTTTGGGAGGGGTGGGCATGTCCATTTCCTGGCAGTCGTGGCTGCGCCGGCGTGTTTTGAAGGCCGGGCGGCAGGCCAAGAAGACTCGGTCGTTGGGCAGGGGGGCGCAGCTGCGCCATAGCCCGCTGCTCGAGGCGCTGGAATCCCGCATCCTGCTGGCGAGCGCGCCGTACCAGGACCACAACCTCACCAACCCCGACCGCATCGGCATTCTCAACGGCCTGTCGAATATCGCCGCGGGCTTCTACAACCAGTTGGAGCGAACGGGCACGCTTGCGCAGCAGATCCCCGGGATCAAGGAATCTCTGGGCAACGCCGCCGACGTGGGCCACGCGCTGCAGAAGCAGATCTACGACCCCATCTCGACCTTCCTGGAGATCAACCCGAACTCCAGCACCGACCAACTGATCAGCAAGCTCAAGACGCTCAACGCCACCGTCGGCAACCTGACCTTCTCCATCGACCCCAACGTCACCGGCGGCCTTCTCACCAGCGCCACGGTGGGCGACGACATCGAGTTCAACCTGATCGTGCACGTCTCGCGAAGCCTTTCGTCGAAGGTCGACCTGGGCCGGCGGTGGGAGTCGCTCTCGATCAATGCCGACGAAACGGGCGTGGTCCCCACAACCGTCTCGGCGACGCTGGATTTCCAGTTCGGCGTCGGGCAGGGAAACTTCCTGCTCGGGCCCAACAACTCGTTCGTGAAGTTCAACCAACTCGCCTACGCCGCGGACGTCAACACCTCGGGGCTGAACTTCGGAGTCGACATCGGCTTCCTTGGCGCGACGGTGCAGAACGGCAGCTTCAACCTGCACGCCACCGCCGACGTGGCCATCGGCGATCCCACCCCCGACGTCCGGGGCGTGATCCTCACCTTCAGCCAGTTGAGCACCGCGCTGGGCTCCTTCACCACCATGACCGGCGGGGGCACCGCGAACATCAACCTGCCTCTCGCGGCCTCGCTCGGGGGCTACACCGCCGCGGGCACGCCCACGATCAGCCTCTCGTCCAACGCGATCCTGGGCGCGACGCCGGTGGAGATGACCACCAACGCCGCGTTCGATCCGCTGCTCAACTTCTCGACCTTCACCTCCGGCTCGTTCAACAACCTCCTGGGCCAGCTCGGTTCATGGCTGAACATGCTCCGGCTTTCGAGCCAGTTCGACGCGCAGGTCCCCTGGGTCGACCCCACGAAGCTCAGCGCGCTGATCGACCTGGAGAAGGCCTTCAACGACCGCGTCGTCTCCCCACTCACCGGCCCCCTGAGCACGCCGACCTACCACAACGCCCAGACCTTCACGACGGCGCTGGCCGCGGCCTTGGGCGTGAGCGAGGCGAGCCTCGCCCCGCACTACGACCCGGCGACGTCCGACCTGACCTACCACGTCAATTTCACCCAGGCGCTGGCGTCGACGACGGAGCAGCTCAACCTCACCGCCGTGCCCGAGCCGCTGCAGATCCTGAGCAACGCGGGCGATGTGACGCTGACGCCCACGGCCCATCTCGACATGGTCTTCGGTGCGCACTTCTCGCCCCTGCAGGCGACGCTCACCTCAGGCGCCGACGCGCCCGCCAACGGGCGGTTCACCGGCACGGCCGTGTTCACGCTCAAGAACGGGCAGGCCGCCCCCGTGAACGTCAGCGTCGCGGGCGACGCGACGAACAACTCGATGGACGACTTGGTCGCCGACTTCAACGCCGCGCTCGCCGCCGCGGGAATCAGCAGCCAAGTCCTCGCCGGGCGCAGCGGGAACCGCCTCACCTTCACGACCCGCGGCGCGGGCGTCGCGCCGCTCGTCGTGCTGGGCGCGAGCCCGGGCAACCCGATGGTCGCCGCCTTCGGCTTCACCGACGGCCAGCTCGCGCTCAAGACGCTCGACTCGCGCTTCTTCATCCGCAACGCTGACCTGAGCGGCACCGTCACCAGCTCGCTCAGCAACCCGCTCGTCGGCGGGCGCATCGGCTTCATCAACTTCGGCAGCTCCACCGGGTCGGTCGCCTCCACGATCACCGCCCGCACGCTCATCAAGGACCCCGTCACCGGCACGGCCTCGGGCAACGCCTACCTGCACGACCTGATCAACGACGTGCCCGACGACGTCAACCTCGTCGCCTCCGCCCCGATCATCACGGGCAACGCGACCGCCACGCTGCCCGTCACGGTCAACCCCGCGGTCTTCGGGCTCGGCTCGGGCAGCCCCGTGGTCACCGTGAACTGGACCAATATCGCCAACCCCGCGACGCTGGGAGTCGCTTACAACGCCGACGCCCAGCCGCTGCTGGAGTTCAGCAAGGTCGGCTCGGCCGACGTCGCCGCGGCCATCCAATCCTTCGCCACCTTCCTGGGCAATCAGCAGACGACGGGGCTCTACGGGCAGAAGCTCCCGGGCCTCAACCGCACCGTCGGGCAGTTGCTTGACCTGGGGGCCCTCACCGCGCAGGACGGCCTGGACTTCGCGGGGCGCCCCGCTGGCGCCGTGCAGTTCCTCGCCCACGGCGTCGCCGACGCCTTCGGGCTGCCCGACAGCTCGGTGGCGGTCACCTTCAGCAACCACCTCCTGCGGGTGAACATCACCACCGCCGCGAGCGACACCGCCAGCCAGCCCATCGCGCTCGACCTCGCTTTGCTCGCCGCCTTGCTGCCCACGGGCGACCCCGCCAAGGCTGCCATCGGCGCGCTGCAACTGCTCGTCGGCTCAGGCAACGCGGGCAAGGTCCCAGTCACACTGGATGCGGTGATGCACCTGAACCTGGGCGTCGACCTGACGACGCCCGGCACGCCGCGGCCGTTCATCGACAACACCACCAACGTGATCGTCGACGTCTCCGCCAACGGCACGGGGCTGAGCTTCAAGGCGGGGCTGGGCCCGCTCGGGCTGAGCGTCGCCAACGGCAGCTTCACGATCGGCGGCGACGCCAACCCCGCGACGGCCGACGCCGCCCGCTTCACCCTCGCCCTGGCCTCCAACGTCGCGGGCCGTCGCTACTTGAGCGAACTCACGCCCGCCGCCGCGGCCGCCTCCATCGCCGGGCAGGTGAACATCAACCTGCCGTTGGCCTACCCCGCGCCGGCGAACGGCTTGGGCACGCTGCATGTCGCGGCGACGAACCTGGGCAACCTCGCGGGCTCGTTGGTCGTCACCACGCCCAACCTCGCGGGGCTGGCGACCAGCATCGACCTCTCCAACAACCTCGGCACTGTCATCGACGGCACCGACGCGCTGCTGCTGACGCTGCAGTCCGCGGTCAACACCCAGGTCTTCAACAACGACTTCCCGATCATCGGGCGCGCCCTCACCGGCGTCGACCAGTTCCTCGGGAAGGATCTGCGCGAGGCGATCGTCGCCCAGCTCCACGCCAAGCTCGACGGCGGGGCGACGCCGTCGCTCGACTTGGTGCGCCAGGCGCTCTACGCCGCCCTGGGCCCCGCGGGGCTCTACGTCCTTGCCCCGACCACCAGCTGCGGCGACTTCCGCGACA
>JAPLMQ010000138.1 GCA_026386955.1 Planctomycetota bacterium | reverse complement strand
CCCTCATCGTCTGGAAGACCAAGTCCGGCTGGCGCGCGATCTACGCCGGCATCGGCACCCAGTTCGGCGCCTACGCCATCTGCGAGGCCTCCAGCGTCGACGGCGACATCTGGGAGCGCGGCCAACCCGGCGAGAACCTCTCCATCCCCCCCACCGGCGGCCACGGCTGGGAATCCCACATGACCGAGTACCCCAACGTCATCGAGGAGAACGGCAAGCTCCGCCTCTTCTACTGCGGCAACGGCTACGGCGCGACCGGCATCGGCACCGCGGTGGCGGAGATGATTGACTGAGGCGGAATTGCGCGGTGACGAGGATGAGTGATGGTGAGCGGCCGGGCTCGCCGCAAAATGACGCCAATCGGCGCGGTGGGCCGAGGGTTAACCACAGGCTGATTCTTGATTCTGAATCAGAATTAAAGTCGTGGCCGGGGGGCGGGATCAGAGGCTCCCGACGTCCATCTATAAGCCAAGTTTTTGCAATGGCTTATGCCACTCGTCTCCCGCGTCGATTGGCCGACACGCCAAACGCCCGATCTTGATTCACGTTGATTCACGCATGAATCAAACATCCACAAAAATGGGTTGAATCGTAATTAAATGGGATGGATCGTCGGTGTTGATTAGCGCTATTCGCCAAGCTCGCCATTGGGTACGACGGCTTCTAGCCCGACATCGATTTTGCCCTGGAAGTGACAGTCGCCAACGAAAGCGACCATCAACCGTCCCTGTAGACGTGCTCGCGGTGATACGAGATCGCAACGGGATCGGGTTGAAATCGATTGGGCAATCGAAGCTTCGACCCCGCCAAGTTCACCAGCGAATGTCTTGCGAACTCATTCGTCACGCCCAAGTCAACGCGAGGCGACACAACCATCTTCCATTGCTCATCAAACGTGATCAACCCGCGATCGAACGCCCGATCGTGGAGGGCGTTCAAGCACAGGCCATTGCGCGGGTCGGCTCGGCGATTGACTTCAACCCGCCAGGGGATGATGTGGCTGGCGTTGAGAACCTCAGGGAGCGCGAGGCCGGTCAGTGCGCAGCGCCCTTCGTAAGCGCTCAACACGCTCTCGCGGAAGAAGCCTTGGACGCGGCGTATCCGCACAAGACGTGCTGTTTCTGTAGGCCCATCCGGCAAGGCCATGGATTCATCGTTCGCAACGCGGACGCCTGCGACAAAACGTTCGTAGGCCGACTCCGCTTGGGCTGCCACAGCTTCGCTGTCGAGGGCGAACTCCTCCCAAAGGATGCGGTCGGCGCGGCTGAGATTCCCCAGTGCCTTGATCCCCCGGGCCTGCTGCGCCGGATCGAGAGCCGCGAAATTGCAAGCCTTCATCCCGACCGCCGATGGTGTGCGGCCGATGAGGCGAGCCAGGGCGATGATTTCGGGGTTGCCGCGATGCAACTTTCCAAACGGGGTCCGGCAATACAGCCGAAAGGCGACCAGCAATTGGTCGCGGGTCCAGCCGGCGTCTTTCCTGGCCATGGTGTCGCTCCCCCGTGCCATGTGCATGCGCCGATGCGGCAAGCCGACGCGGTCATCCGAAAAAAATACCCGCGTAAACGCGGAACTCCAAACCTCAGACCGCCTAAAGGCGGAACTCCAAACCCCAGAGCCGCCTCACCGTGGGGGCCAGGTGTGGCTGAAGCGATTGTTCTCCTCCACCGTCATCGGAAATTCCGCGTCCTCCGGCCAAAGGCGCGGGAAAAGCGGACCCGCGAAGGGCGTGCCCTCGTGGGCGAAGGGGCCCAGGATCGTGGCGTTGAGGTGGTGGGCGGAGCCCGGGCCGGTGCGGAGGGCGCAGTCGGCGGGCATCATGTGGACGATGAAGTTCAGGCGCGGGTCGGGGCTGAGGTTCGGGCCCGAGCCGTGGAAGCAGAGGGCGTGGTGGAAGCTGGCCTCGCCGGCCTTGAGGATGCAGGGTTCGTCGATCCACTCGCGCCCCTGCGCGTACTTCTGCTGCAGGCCTTGGAGGTCCTTCTCGCCGAAGGTGTAGGCGTCCTCGCGCAGGCCCCACTTGTGGGAGCCGACGATGGTGCGCATGCCGCCGTTGCGGAGGTCGGTGTCCTGCAGGGCGACCCAGGCGGTGCACATGTTGGAGGTGCTGGAGCATTTCCAGTGGGCGTAGTCCTGGTGCCAGCCGATGTTGCCCTCGCGGTCTTCGGGCCCGCCGGAGGGCGGCTTGTAGATGACCTGGTCGTGCCAGAGGCGGGCCTCGGGGGAGCCCATGAGGCGGGCGCCGATCCGGCCGATGACGGGCTTCATCACCGCGCGGCGGATGGCCATGTTCTGCCACCAGGCGTTGGTGACCTGACGCACCTGCGAGGGCTTGTGGCCTGACCAATTGCGCTGCCCGCCCCAGTTCCAGTTGTCGGTGTCGCGCTCGTCGCGGAGGCAGATGCGCTCGAGTTCGTGGCGGATGGAGGCGATCTCCCCGTCGCTGAAGAGCTTGGAGCTGCACCAGTAGCCGCGGTCGCGGAACTCGGCGACGTCGGCGTCGGTGACTTCGATGTCGTGCGGGGCGGGAACGGGCTCGTGGGCGACGCTCATGGCGGGGGCTCCGCGGCGGGAGAGGGATGAGCGGATTCTACTGCGGGTCTGTGGTTCGGAGTTCCGCGTTTACGCGGTCTTCGTTTTCTTCCGACAGCGAGATCGGAGCGATTTTGTTTTCCAAAGACCGCGTAAACGCGGAACTACGAGCCTCAGAGCCGCGAGAGCGCGGGGGAAGAAGTGTCGAGCTCACCCCCCTGCCGGCGTGAGGCCGTGGCGGAGCATGATCTCGACCATGCGGGCCTTGTCGGGCGGACCGGGCTTCGCGTCGTCGATCACCGCGGCCATCTCGCGGAAATACTGCGGGCCCAGCGCGGCGGGCGTGATCACGCAGAGCGACTTCGACGCCTGCGGGCCGTGGTTGTCGAAGCGGTGCACGGCCCCGCGCGGGATGCAGAGGGCCTGCCCCGCGGCGAGGTCGATCGGCTTGCCCCCCACCGTCCAGGTCATCGTGCCCTCGAGGGCGTAGATCGTCTCCTCGTATCGGATGTGGCTGTGGGCCGTGGCCATGAGCCGCTGCGAGCCGGGGACGGTGAGCTCGAACGCGGCGACGCTCCCGTTGGAGTCCTCCGCGGTGAGGAGGAAACGAATGACCAGCGGCCCGAGGCGGATGGTTTCGTCGGATGGGTTCGGGGAGATGTGGATGGGGGTCTGCGACATTGAAGTGCTCCCATGCCGATATGATGGCGCGGCGTCGGAATCCTGGCACCACAGGCCATCGTACCCGTGGCATGCGTCTTCGGGCAGGCTCCCAACAAGAGGGGCTCGACGGTGTCGTGGGGAGGCGGTTGCCCAGAAGAGTCCTGTGCGGCTCGTCGCGCCTGATGTACGATCGGAATCCTGGAGCGCAAAGGCCCGCGGAGCCCTGCGCCTTGCGGCCTGTCACCAGCGGCCCGTCTCTCAACGGGTCAGAGGACCCGTCCGATGCCGAACCCCAAGGCGATGCGTGCATCTTTGTCGACGGGGCTGTCGATGATCGCGCCGTTCGCCGTCGCCGGCTCGCTCGTCGCGCAGACCGTCGCGCCGGACACGAAGCCTGCCGCGACCCGACCCGCCACGCCCGCCGCCACGCAGCCGGCCACCAAGCCGGACCACGCCATGCCGACCTTCGCGAGACAGATGGCCGGGTTCGTCGCCCAGGACGCCCAGACGCCCCCGCCGGCGCACCCGACGGTCTTCATCGGCGCGTCGTCGGTCACCTTCTGGAGGGATATCCCCGCGACGTTCAAGGAGTTCGACGCCCTGAACCGCGGGTTCGGGGGAAGCCGGCTGGGCGACCTGATCGACCATCTCGACGAGGTCGTCGTCAAGTACAAGCCCAGGGCCGTGGTGATCTGGGGCGGGAACTCCGACATCGCCTCGGGCGAGCCGGTGGAGAAGGTCTTCGAGACCTACAAGACGCTCCTCGACAAGATCCACGCGGCCGTGCCCGAGACGCATGTCTTCTGCCTCTCGATCATCCCCGCGCCTGTGCGCGTGAAGAACAGCGAGAAGCTCGACGCCGTGAGCGCCCTGCTCCGCGAGCACGCGGGGAAAAACCCCTCGTACCTGCACTACCTCGACGCACGGTTCGTGATGTCCGACGCGGAGCACAAGCCGGACCCAGCCAATTACCGCTCCGACGAGCTGCACCCCAACGAGCAAGGCTACGCGAAGCTGGCGCCGGTGATCCGCAAGGCGTTGCACGAGGTGCTGGACGCGAAGTCGGGCGCAAAATGATGCGGGGCGATAGTCTTCATTGACGCCATCCCCGCGCGGGTTATCATCCCCGCGGGCGTGGATTCCTCCCCGCCCGGCCCAGCGCCGCCTCGACGGGCATCAAATCGGCGCACCCACACACCATGTCCGACCCGAAGATCCGTTGGCAGATCGCGCGTTGCGCCGCGCTCCTGATGTACAACCGCGAAGAGTCCGAGTATTTCACCGCCAAGCGCAAGGCCGCCCGGCGGTTCGGGCTCAACCCGCGCCACAACCCCAAGGACCTGCCCTCCAACCGCGAGATCCGCGAGCAGGTGCAGGTCCTGGCCGACCTGCACGAGGGCGAGCGCCGTCTCGAGGACCTGCGGGCCATGCGCCTCGACGCCCTGAGGCTGCTGCGCCGGCTCGAGCCGTGGCGGCCGCGGCTCATCGGCAGCGTCCTCACCGGGCACGTCCGCCACGGTTCCGACATCGACATCCACGTCTTCGCCGACACGCTCGACCCGATCGCCGCCGTCTTCGACGACCTGGGCCTCGAATATCAAATCGAGCACAAGCGCGTCATCAAGCACGGCCAGGAGCGCCTCTTCACCCACCTCCACGCCCGCGAACGCTTCCCCATCGAGCTGACGATCTACGCCAGCGACAAGGCCAACCACCCCTTCAAGAGCTCCATCACGGGCAAGACCATTGAGCGGGCCAGCGCCCGGGAACTCGAGGCCCTGCTGCTCAGCGAAGAACCCGGCATCGACCTCGAGGGCGAGATCGAGCGGCTGGAGAGCCACGTCGACCTGTTCGTGCTCTACCGCCTCCTGCTCCTGCCGCTGGAGAACGTGAAGCAGAGCCCGACGCACCACCCCGAGGGCGACGCGCTCTACCACAGCCTGCAGGTCTTCGAGCTGGCCCGCGACGCCCGGCCGTGGGACCAGGAGTTCCTCCTCGCGGCCCTCTTGCACGACGTCGGCAAGGGGATCGACCGGAGCGACCACGTGGCCGCGGCCCTGGCCTCGCTCGAAGGTGCGATCACCGACCGCACGGCCTTCCTGATCGGGCACCACATGGAGGCCCACGCCTACCGCGACGGGGAGCTGGGCGCCCGCGCGCGAAGGCGGCTCACGGAGTCGGAGGATTTCGAGGACCTGCTGCTCCTGCAGGAACTTGATCGCCGCGGAAGGAGGCCGGGCGTGGTGGTCTGCTCGGTGGACGAGGCGCTGGAATTCATTCAGGCGATGCCGGAGTGAGGGCGGAGGGGTTCAGGCGGAGCGGGTGGAGTCCACGGGGATTTTCGGCTTGTCATTCGCGGCGGCCATCTCCGCGAGGTGATGCCGGAGGCATTGCTCGGCGATCCATCGGTCCAGGCGTCGGTGCAGAAAGAACCCCACCGCGCACAAACTGCACAGAAAGAAACCCAGTGCCAAGTCCCCGGTGACGATCATGACACCGCCGGCGATGGGCGTTCCGGTCATGATGAACCAAAGCGGGATGAACCCGTGCGCCTTGAGGGAGAGGCGAACCCCGTCCCACCCGCCCCACTTGCGACGGACATTGACCATCATGCCGACCCAGCGGAGTGCGAACACCACAATGAACACCACGGCCGTAGGAATGACCTGACGATCGACGCCGTTTCTTGTATGGGCCACCTCGACGAACAGCGCGATGAGCACCGTGACGGCCGCAATCATCACCGGGGACTCCACCAAGTTCACGCCGGGGACTTTCCAGATCGAGCCCTTCCACCGGTAGGCGATGAGCTTCGCCACGTCGCAACGGAGGCCGCATTCGGGGCAATCGACGACGGCCCCGCGCAGGCCGCGGAGGTTGTACCCGCACCCGGGGCAAGCGAGGTCGTTCTGGACATCCTCGATGGGCCCGGCGTCCGGCATCGGCGCAATCGTTTCCCCTTCGGCAGCCTTGGCCGCGAGGTGTCGCCGGAGGCAACGCTCGGCGATCCGACGATCGAGGCGTCGACAGAGCCAGAACGACGCGACGACGGCGCCTCCCAGAATCAATCCGGGAATCACTAGTCCACTGAAGAAGAGCCCCATGGCGACCAACGGACCGATCGAAAGGGAATACCAGATCGGGATGAACCCATGAGCCATCATGGAGAGGCGAACGCCCTCCCATCCTCCCCATCGACGGTGGACGTTCACCATCATTCCGAACCAAGGGACCAGAAGCGTAAAACCAATCGCGAGAAAGACAGGGATCACGCCGCGATCGGCGTTGGGTGAAATGAATCCAATGATGGCAAGGGCCACAAAGAGGCCGGCCACCGCGGCAACAAGCACCGGCGACTCCACCAGCCTCACGCCGGGAACCTTCCAGATGGAGCCCTTCCACCGGTAGGCGATGAGCTTCGCCACATCGCAGCGGTAGCCGCACTCGGGGCAATGGACGACGGCCCCGCGCAGGCCGCGGAGGTTGTACTCGCACCCGGGGCAGGCCAGGTCCTTCTGGATCTCCTCGATTTGCACGGCTTCCGGCATCGGCGTCGCCCCTTGTTCCGATCGCCCGACATTCATCACGCCGACGGCGGCATCTGTGCTCCGGACGGCTTCGCGGGGCGCATCGCCGCGTGCGCCGGGAAATGGGCCGCGCCGTTGTGCCAGGTGCTCAGGCCGCACAACTGCCGGCGCATCGGGTCGGTCTGGCGCGCCGCGAACTCGGCGGTCGTCTCGTACCCGTCCTGCCACTGCTTCATCCAGGCGTGCTTGTAGACGATCATGACGAGCCGGCGCGGGTTGCCGGAGATGTTGGCCGAGTTGCAGTGCCAGATCTCCGTGTTGTTGATGAGGCAGCTCCCCGCCGGGCCG
>JAPLMQ010000003.1 GCA_026386955.1 Planctomycetota bacterium | reverse complement strand
GGCCCAGGGTACCGCCCGGTCGAGTTGATCCAGCCTGGCCGTCATCCTGGGGTCGCCGATGTCGTGGATCACCGCATCGATCAGCATCGGCTCTTGCGTCTGGCGTTCCATCGCGGGCTCCTTTGCCGATTCAGCGCCAGGCGGGGAGATTTAGTACTGGGTTATTCAGAGGTCCCTTAAGGGTCAAGCACGCGATGTCGCCCCGTCTTTGTCGTGGGAGAGATCGGCTAAATCGGATAAATTGGGCGACATGGGCAACGCGGCATTGGCTTCGGATCGAACCAACGCGGCCTTCGAAGAATTGGAGCGAAAGCATGCGTCAAAACTTGGTTGAATGTTGCCCAATTCACCCAATTGGCGCTGCTCGCCCATGGCGGGTGCAGAGATGTCGCGACGAGGTGTAAGATCGATTGACAGCAAGGTTTCCGCGGTTAGTCTTGCACGCGTTGAGGGGCGTCCATCGACGCATCGAGGCCATGTCCGGCATACCTCTGCCCGTGTCCAAACGGCCAAGTGGTGGGCGAGGCCATCGCATCGTCTCGCCGCAACACAAAAAGCGCCGCAACTCGTTGTGGCTAATACGGTTTCGGTCTGCAGTGGCCCGCACTGTCGCGCGATGCGGCCCTTTGCAGCCCACCGGTGACCCGTCGAGTCCGCTGATGGGCCATCGCTGCCTTGGTCCGCTCCGCTTCTGCCTCGTTGTTTCTGAGTCGCTGTATCTGACTCGCTGTTTAGGATCGGCTCGTGACCACGCCCGTCGACCCACCGCCTGGAGAAGCTCGCCCGGCCGATGGCGCGGGGGCTGCCGGTCGTTTGGCCGGTCGGCTGAAGGTGACGGTCATCATGCCGGCCCTGAACGAGGCCGCCAGCGTCGATGAGACGATGGCCTCGATCTTCAGCCAGACGCGCCCGCCCGACGAGGTGGTTGTCGCCGACGGCGGGTCGCGCGACGGCACGCCGGAACTGGTCCTCAAGCACGCCGGGAAGGGCATCGCGATCAAGGTCGTCTCCAACCCCGGCGTCTATTCCGGCGCGGGGCGCAACGCCGCCACCCGCGCGGCGAGCCACGACATCATCATCGGCATGGATTTCTCCAACAAAGCCGACCCGCGCTACATCGAGGCCTTGGTCCGCGCCTTCGAGGCCGACCCTCTGGTCGACTACGTCGGCGGCCCCGCCTACCCCATCATGGAGAGCGCGGTCGAGCGCGCCTGCGCCGCGGTGATCTGCCCCGACCTGACGCGCATCCCGCACATCCCGCTCGACGAGCTGATGCGCATCGCCCCCAAGGACTTCATCCCCGCGGGCTTCAACCTCGCCTATCGCCGGTCGGTCTGGGAGCGCGCCAACGGCTTCTGGGACGCCGCGGGCGCCTGCGAAGACCCGCTCTTCGGCTACCGCGTGCGCCAAGTGGGGGGGAAGATCGCCCCCGTGGGCGACGCCATCGTGAACTACCACATGGCCCGCTCGCTGGGCGAGATGTGGCGGCGCTACGGCCGCTACGCGCGGTGGAACGCCCGCATGGGCCTCAACCGCCGGCCGTTCGCGAAGCTGCTCTGCCTCTACATCGCGGGCTTGGTCCTGATCGCCGCCGCCGTGGTCGTGCCTGCGCTTTGGGCGCTCATCGCGCTGCTGCTGCTGGTCTACATCTATCTCACGACCTGGCGCAAGGCCAACGACGTCGGCCGCGACACCGGCAAGCCCTTCACCCCCAAGGAACGGGCGACCGCGGTGGTCGTGCGCGTCATCTACGACCTGTCGACGCTCTACGGCAACCTCATGGGCTACATCGACCTGCTCAAGACGCCCCAATGGCGCCGCTGCAAGCGGGCCTACCTCGAGCGGGGGGAGCAGATCGATCCGCTGGGCCGCTTCGCCGCCGCCACGGGCCAATACACATGAGCGAGACCCGCGCCACAATCCGGCACATGCCCGTCTACCTGGCGGCGTCGTTGCTCAACCGCGGCACGGCTTTCCTGCAGTTGCTCATCCTCACCAACTACGTCCCCGCCGAGGAATACGGCGTGCTGGGCGTCATCATCGTCGCCAGCGAGATCATCGGCGAGGCCATCGCGCTCCAACTTCCCACCGCCGTCGCCCGCTTCTACTTCGATAGCCATGAGGACAGCGACCGCAACGGCGTCGTCGCCACCGCCGTGCTCGGCATGCTCGGCCTCATGGCCATCGCAGCGCCGATCCTGCTGCTTTTCAACGGCCCGCTGTCGGCGCTTCTGCTCCGCGGCGAGGACGTGCCCCAGCGCGGGCTCCTGCTCACGCTGGGCGTGGGCTGCATGCTCTGCAACGGGCTCTTCGAGATCGCCCTCAACTTCCTCCGCGCCCAGAAACGCTCGACCGCGGTCCTGGTCGCCTCGACCACCCGATCGCTCGGCTTCCTCAGCCTCACCGGCGTCTTCGTCATGTGGCTGCACAAGGGCGCGCTGGGGGCCCTGACCGCCCAGTTCATCACCTTCTCCATCGCCGCCGCGGTGATGCTCGTGCCCGTCTTCCTGCGCACCGGGGCCGCCTTCTCCGGCGACCGGCTGGCGGCGATGCTCCGCTTCGGCGCTCCGCTCTTCCCCGCGCTCCTGGCGGAGAACGGCCGCCGGCTCGTCGAGCGCGACCGCGTCGCCGTCGATTGCTCCCTCGCCGACGCCGGCCGCTACTACCTCGGCTCGCGCTTCGCCGACCTCATGGCCACGCTACTGATCACCTCCTTCGCCCACGTCTACGCCGTGCACCGCTTCGAGGCCTACCGCGCCGGCCGCCCCGACCCCGACGGCCCGCGGCTCTTCACTTACTTCTTCCTCATCATGACCAGCTCCTGCCTGGCGCTGTCGCTGATGGCCCCCGAGGTCGTGCGCCTCGTCGCCCCCAAGAAGTTCTTCGATGCCGCCGTCGTCATGCCCCTGATGATGCTCGCCATCACCATCTTCTCGATCTCCCTCATCGTCGAGCTGGGCATCTACTACACCAAGTCGGCATACCGCATCACCATCGCGGCCTTCATCACGCTCGCCATCCACGTGCCCCTGACCTATTTCCTGGTCAAGCGGTTCGGCGCGTTGGGGGCCGCATCGGCCGCGTGCGCCGCGGTCGCCATTCGCATCGCCCTGACCGCGTGGATGGCCCGCGGCCTGGGCGGCCCGAAGCCCGAGTGGTTCCGCTTGGCGGGGATCCTCCTGCCCGCCGTCGCCGCCTACGCCTTGGGCCTGGCCCTCGACATGAACCACGACTGGACCGGCAGCGTCTCCCGCGCGATCGTCGCCGGGCTCTTCCCGATGGCGGTCCTGCTCAGCCCGCTCTTCCGCGAGGAGGAGCGAGACCGCCTGTTGCAGGCCTTGTCGGGTGCATTGAGGCGGATCGGACTGCGCGTGGCGGTCAGTGGCGCAGCCAAGCCGTGAGGACTCGATCGAATCAGCCTTGAAGTCAGACGTGCCTTGAATTGAGAGATGGAACGGAGCGGAGCGATGTCGGGCAAAGGATGGAGCAGCCCAGCCTGGTTGTACAGCCGCCTGCGGGCCATGGAGCCCGCGGAGGTCGGGCTGCGCGTCTGGCGCGTCGCCCGCGACGGCGCTTGGCGGGCCACGCGCCAGTTGCCCATCGCGCTCGATGAGAGCTCCATCGCCACCGAAGGCGACGCCCCCGCAAGCGTGGCCCGCCGTCAGCCGGCCGCGTCAGGCTCGCCCGCGCTCGACCCCGCCGCCGCCAAGGCCCTGCTTGATTTCGCCCACCGCCTTGCCGCCGGCGAGGACCTCTTCATGGGCTGGGGCTGGCATCGCGTCGGCGCGCCGCCCGACTGGTGGCGCGACCCCGTCACCGGCAAGACCGCCCCGGGCGGGTACGGCCTCACGCTCGATTACCGCAACCCCACGCTCTTCGGCGAAGCCCGGCGGATCTGGGAGATGTCCCGCCATCACCGCTGGGTCGCGATGGCGTGGGCCCACCGGATCGACGGCTCGGAGACCTTCGCCCGCGCGCTCGACGGCGAGATCCGCGATTGGTGCAGGCGCAATCCGTTCCCCGCGGGCCCCAACTGGGGCAGCGCCCTCGAGGCCGCCCTGCGCCTCGTCTCATGGTCCCACGTGCTCCGCGCCGCGGGCGACGCCCTCGCCCCCGCGACCCGCCGCAGCCTGCGCACCGCCGCGCAGTGGTCGATCCATTTCCTCCGCTCGCACCGCTCCGTCGGCAGCTCCGCCAACAACCACGCCGTGGGCGAGGCGATGGGTCTTGTGGTCGGCGCCGACGCCTGGCCTGATTTGCCGGGCGCCGATCGAGCCCGCGACCTGGGCTGGCGCGTCCTGGCCCGCACCGTCCCGCCGCTGACCGACGACCAGGGTTGGCCGCTGGAGCAGAGCCGCGACTACGGCTCCTTCCTGCTCGAACTCCTGCTCGCGTCGCTCGAATCGCCATCCGCCGGAACTCCTGACAAAGCCCGTGACGAGGCCCGCATCGTCCATCGCACCGCCTCGGTCCTCACCTCCTGCCTGCTCGAGTTCGACCGGCTGGGCGAGGCGATGGTCATCGGCGACGGCGACGAGGGGAAGACGCTCCCCGCGCCCGACCCCGCCAGCCACCGCGACGCCGTGCTCAGCACCGCCGCGGCCATGCTGCTGGGCGTCGATCGTCCGGCCCGGACCGATTGGGGTCGGGCCGTGCTCGCCTGCCGCGGCCTCGGCGTCGGCGTGGCCGCGGGCTTTGGCGCGAAGCCGCTCAAGCCCGAGCCGACCGCGCTCGTGGCTTCGTCGCTCTACGCAGGCGGGGGCATCGCCATCCTCGCCGGGGCGCGCCTCCGGGCCTTGGTCGACGTCGGCCCGCTGGGCTTCGGCTCCATCGCCGCCCACGCCCACGCCG
>JAPLMQ010000049.1 GCA_026386955.1 Planctomycetota bacterium | reverse complement strand
CGCCTTGCGCAGCGCCACCACCGCCAGCAGCCCGAACACGCCGCCCACCGCGAGGATGCCCGCGAGCCCCCACGAGCCCAGGCCCGCGAGCCCGTCGGCGAGCACGGCCGCGGAGAGCATCGCCGTCGCCATGACGACGTTGACCCACTGCATGCGCCGCCCGATGAAGCGCCCGCGCAGGGCCGAGGGCACCGCCGTCGCGACCCACTCCTCGGAGACCGGCAAGGTCAGGTGCAGCGCCCCGGCCGCGACGAACGACGCCACCGCCAGCACGATCAGCCGATGCTCCGGCGCGGCCAGCGGGACGAGCAGCACCGCGGCGATGAGGATCGCAGGCTCGGCGAACGCGAGGGTGATGATGAACCGCTTCTTGTCGCGGATCCAGCGCGTGAGCTCGACGCTGACCACCTGCAGGACGCAGGCCGCCGCGAGGCAGGAGGCGAAGACGCCCATCTTCTCCTTGGGCACGCCCAGCGAGAGGACGAAGGCGGAGAATGTGATGGTCGCTCCGACGGAGATGCACTCGAAGATCGCCCGCGAGGCGTTGGCGAGGATGAAGGAGTTGAGGGTCCGCCGGGTCTGCGCCTTCGTCAGGCCTGACCGGTGTCGGATGGTGACTTCCATGGGGGTCTCGCGGCGCGACGCGGGGGCGCGACCGCCGCGTCGGGGCGGCGGAGCGCTTGTCTTGGCGTGGTGAACCCCCGTCGCGGCCGAGTCGGTGCAACCCGCGTGTGGGGGCAAGGCGGAACGGGGTCTATGATATCGCGTGGAAAGCGCCTCGTAGTCCCTCGGATTTCCCGGAGTCCCCATGTCCTCCCCCGCCCGATGGTGGCACACGCACGACAACGGCAAGGTCGTCTGCACCCTCTGCCCGCGCGAGTGCCACATCCCCGAGGGCGGCCGCGGCTTCTGCTTCGTCCGCGCCAACGAAGGCCACAAGCTCGTCCTCACCACCCACGGCCGCTCCAGCGGCTTCTGCGTCGACCCCATCGAGAAGAAGCCGCTCAACCACTTCCTGCCCGGCACGCCCGTGCTCTCCTTCGGCACCGCGGGCTGCAACCTGGGCTGCAAGTTCTGCCAGAACTGGGACATCTCCAAGAGCCGGCAGATGGACACCCTCGCCGCCGACGCCACGCCCGAGGCGATCGTCGAGGCGGCGATCCAGGCCGGCTGCCGGTCGATCGCCTTCACCTACAACGACCCGACGATCTGGGCGGAGTACGCGATCGACATCGCCAAGGTCGCGCGGCGCCGCGGCGTGAAGACCGTCGCCGTCACCGCGGGCTACATCAGCCCCGAGGCGCGGGGCGAGTTCTATGAGTGGATGGACGCGGCGAACGTCGACCTCAAGGGCTTCACCGAGGTCTTCTATCGCAAGCTATGCCAGGCGGAGCTCGCCCCGGTGCTCGACACGCTGGTCTACCTCAAGAGGAAAACCAACGTCTGGTTCGAGATCACCAACCTGATGATCCCCGGCGAGAACGACTCCGTCGGCGAGACCAAGGCGATGTGCCACTGGATCGTCGAGAACCTCGGCCCCGACGTGCCCGTCCACTTCACGGCCTTCCACCCCGACTTCAAGATGATGGAGACGCCGCGCACGCCGCCCGAGACGCTCGTCCGGGCCCGGCAACTCGCGCTCGACGCGGGGATCCATTACGCCTACGTGGGCAACATCGACGACGTCAAGAACCAGAGCACCTATTGCCACGCCTGCGGGCAGCTCTTGATCGAGCGCGACTGGTACAACCTCGGCGCGTACCACCTCAACGGCAACTGGTGCGGGCGCTGCGCCGCGCAGATCCCCGGCGTCTTTGATGCGGGAAAACCGGGGAATTGGGGGCGGAAAAGGATGCCGCTGCGCATCCTGTAGGGTGGGTAGAGCGGTATTCCGCGAAACCCACCATCGCGAACCGGCCTCGCGCCATCTGGTGCCACATGTCATCGTACTCGTGACATGTGTCTTGGTAGGCCGTGATGTCCACCCCTGACGATGGGCATCAAAGCCCCGCGAATCATGGGCTTTCCGCGATGACGCGACGAGGTTTCCGCAGGGGGTAGGCCGTCCGTTCACCGGCACATGTCACGTGTACGGTGACATGTGGCACCAGACAATGATCTCGGCGCGTTCCGAATCACCCTGCGCCCGATGGTGGGTTTCGCGGGGTACCGCTCTATCCATCAACACCAAATCATACCGGTTTTGCCTGACCAGCTCGACCGCCTGCAAACCGTCGTTCGCCACGCTGACTGCCAAGCCAACCTGACCCAACAATTCACAAGCAATCTGTTGATTGATGTCATGGTCATCCACCAACAACACCCGTGCCCCGCACCGCTCTGCCAGGGCCTGCCGTATTTCTGGATCCAACTGGTATCCATGGCTGACATGGGCCAAACATTCACTCTGCTGCCCGGCCTGCAAGGCATTTAACGCATTGTTTTTATTTAAAATACTCTCGCACATGGCGAGCAGAAAATTCCGTGCCTGCGTATCAGCAGACCATGGGGTGTGCAGCAACGCCAAAACTGTGCGCAGCACCTGCCCTTCTTCGTATGGCTGCAGAACACAGCTATCGGCACCGGACTCCAAGCCCAGCAGGATTTCCTCCATTGTGGAAAATTTGGCTGACAAAATGATGGGGATGTGCTGCAACGTGGGATCGGCTTTGAGACGGCGACACATTTCATGGCCGGTCATGACCGGCAGATGGAGATCGCTGAGAATCAAATCGGGACGCTGCCGGGC
>JAPLMQ010000058.1 GCA_026386955.1 Planctomycetota bacterium | reverse complement strand
CGAAATGAACATTTAAGTTCATTTATTATGATCTTAAAGATTTAATTAAATGACTTTTATCTTCCGTTTAGCCGATTGACTGAGTAGAATTAGGTCATGCAACTCTCCCCGGAAACCTTGAGGTCGCTTCTCGAAGAGCTGGCGGAATGGCTCGACTTCGAGGATTGCGATCCCGTTGAGTGGGTCGTGTGCGGGGGCGTTGCCCTGGCGCTTCAGGGACTGCAAAACCGGACGACGCGCGATGTGGATGTTCTGGGCAACTGGAACGTCCAAACCATGGAGATCGCGTGCATCGAGGCGTTCCCCGAGAAAGTCCGAGCGTGCATCCTGCGTGTGGTTCAAAGGCACCCCGAACTCAGCGGCTTCAGCGAAAGCTGGATCAACTTGGGGCCTCGTCAATTGGCGAAGCGTGGCTTGCCTGACGGGTTTGCGACACGGCTGACGACCGTTCGGTTCGGCCCCAAGCTGACCCTCCATTTGCTGGGGCGAACCGACCTGCTGCCGCTGAAGCTCTACGCAGCGGCTGACGAATGGGGTTCGCGGCAGGCGATCCATCTCCAGGACCTCAAGTTGCTGAAGCCCTCGCGGGAGGAATTGGACCTTGCCGTGGAATGGGTACGCACCATGCCGGACTTCGAGGAGAAGCGGCTAGGGCTCAAGGAAGCCGCTCGGGAACTCGGCTATGACGACGCCGCTTACTACATTTGAAGACGATTTCCGCCGGCGACTGCTGGACGTGGTCTACGGACAGTGGCACGACCTGGGAGTGCCGTTTGCCCCCGCGCCTCCGCGTGGATCGACCGAGATCATCGACCCCGACGCGCTGCTTTGGTGTTCCTTGGAGTTCCTGCCGACCGAACCGCGCCTGCGCGAGGGCGTGGCGGCGTGGTGGCACGTCCACGGGAAGGTCATCATCCGGCAACGATTGAACCGGCTTGCCAAGCCGGGAGAACCCCGAACCGCCATCTGGCATCGATTAACCCCTCCCTCCGCGCAGGCACGAGGGAGCGAGCCCGACCGGCCCACCGAGCCGTGCCACGGCCTTCAATCCCCCGAGCAAGTCATCGCGTTCTGCGCCAAGTTTGAACATGACCTCGGACCCGATCGCCGAAAGACCGGCACGGGCGAGTCGCCTCGACGATTGGGCAGCCCCTTGGTCGGTCCTTCGACGCTTGCGATTCAGGCCCGAAACCTCCTCGGCACAGATCTTCGCCACATCCTGCTGATCCATCTGCTGACCAACCCGCATGGCGTCCAACTGCGGACACTCCAGCGGCAATCGGGCTACTCCTACCGAAGCCTCCTGGACATCGCGACGCGCTGGGAGGACGCCGGCGCGGTCGCGCTGGACCGCGGGTTTTGCCGTCTGACCCGGACTGACGCATGGCATTCGCTCTTGCGGGACCAGGCCCGGGAAGCCGTCTTGGTGGATTGGCTGCAGGTATTCGAAGCGTGCGTAAGCCTGCTGCGGGCGTTGACGAAGGGTGGCCGCAAAGGCTTGGCCTGGGATGCCGCGGTTCTCACTCACTTCCGCGAGGAGACCGATCGGGTGCTGTCGGCCGCGCTCGCGCAAGGACGCGGGCCCTTTCCCTCCGTGGCCCATCTTCGCGAACCGTTCCAGCAGGCCGGCCACGAGAATAAGGCTGGAGCCTCCCGCCAATCGCAACCAGGGTGATTGATCTTCCATGCTGCGCGCGGTCCGTCGAAATCACGAATTCAGGCTTAATTCCCGGTGTTTACGCGATCCCTGGCTCGCTTGCCAATGATGCGTTCGTCGTTGCGGGCCGCGCGGAAGGTCCAGACGGCGGCGCCGGTGGCGTCGTCGGAGCCGAAGTAGACCTTGCCGTTCGCGATCTGCGGGGTGACGCGCACCGGCCGTCGGCGGTCGATCTCGACATCGACGGCGGTCAGCTCACCGGCGTCCGGGTGGGCCTGCACGGCTCGGAACCCACCGACCTCGACGCCCTCGTGGCGCGGGTGCGCCG
>JAPLMQ010000107.1 GCA_026386955.1 Planctomycetota bacterium | reverse complement strand
GCTCGCCCACCGCGCGGGCGAGAACGAGGCCGCGGCGAAGCTGCTCTCCGCCTGCCCCCCGCCATCCTCCGACCTCGTCACCGCGCTGCCGCTGCTCCACGGCGAGGTCTATTGCGACCTGGGCAAATTCGACGCCGCCCTCGCTGTGCTGGAGAAGGTGAACCCCGAGAAGGCGGAGAACGACGTCAAGGCGTCGCTGCTCTACCTCACCGCGGTGGCCTACCGCGGCGCGGGGAACCTGCCCGGCGCGCTCAAGAGCTTCGACGCCGCGGGCGCCGTCGCGTCGCCCGTGCGGGCCCGTTCGCTGCTCGACGCCGCCCGCGTGGCGGTGCAGATGGAGAAGCCCGCCGACGCGGTGGGCATCATCCAGCGCTGCCTCGCGCTGAAGGATGCCGAGACCGAGCCCGTCGCCGCGATGCTCGGCGGCGACCTCTCCTACCGCCTCAACCAGTTCCCGCAGGCGGTGAGCTTCTACCAGCGGGTCATCACGAACCACCAAAGCACGTCCTACTACGGGCCTGCCGTGCTCGGCTCGCTCTGGGCCCAGCTCTCCGCCAAGCAGTACGACGCGGTGCTCAAGACCTGGGAGAGCCTGCGCCCCTCGCTGGGCGCGGCCGACGGCTTCAACGCCGACTACATCGCCGCCTCGGCCGTGCAGAGCGCCGGCAAGCACGACTTGGCGATCGCCCGTCTCACCGCCCTGCTCGCGACGGCGCCCACGCCCGAGCAGCCGCGCGACAAGGTCGCCTACAAGCTCGCGCTCAGCCAGTTCGAGCTGGGCAAGTTCGACGACATGACCAAGACGCTCACGGGCTTCGCGACGACGTATCCGCAGTCGCCGCTCGAGGCCGACGCGGAATACCTGCAGGCGATCGCCGACGTGAAGAAGGGCGACCCCGCCGGCGGCGCCGCCCGGCTGACCGCGATCATCGCCCAGGGCGAGCGCAACCCCTACCTCGGGCAGGCCCTGCTCAGCCGCGGCAAGCTCTATGAGGCGACCACCCAGCCCGCCCCCGCGATGGAGGACTACAAGGCCTTCCTCGCCCTCAACGCCAAGCCCGCCCCCGCGCCGGGAATGATCACCGAGGCCTCGCTGCGCCTCGCCGACCTGCAGGCGGGGCTCGGGCAGTTCGAGGCCTCCGAGAAGACGGCCGCGGCCCTGCTCGCCCGCCCGGGCATCGACCCGACCACCGAGCAGGACGGGCTCTATCGCCAAGGCGTCGCGCTGGTGAAGCAGCAGAAGTTCGAGCCCGCCTATGCCGTCTTCAACACGCTCCTGACCAAGCACCCGCAGAACCGCTACCTGCCCGAGGCCCACTATTACCGCGGGCTCCTGCTCGCCGGGCTGCAGAAGGCCGACGAGGCGGTGCCCGACCTGCTCGAAGCCGGCGCGAGCAACCTGCCCGACCCGCTGCGCATCCAGGCGCTGCGCGTCGCGTCGATCCCGCTGCGCAACAAGAACGACGAGCGGGCGATCAAGGTCCTGCAGCAGTTGGCGGCGCTCACCGGCGTCCCGGGGCTCATGCCCGACGAGACGCTCTGGCTCGCCCGCAAGCTCGCGCAGATGAGCCAGCCCGCCGAGGCGCTCAAGGTCCTCGTCCCGCTGCTCGACCCCAAGTCGGCCGCGCCCGGCCCGGCCCGCTCCGAGGCCGCCTTCATCGCCGGCATGAGCCTGCGCGAGACCAAGGACTTCCCCGGCGCCCTCGACGCCTTCCGTTCCGTGGGCGCCCTCAAGCACGGCTACGAGCTCGAGGCCCGCCTTGAGATGGCCCGCACGCTCGACCTCGCCGGACAGACCGAACCCGCACTGAGCGAGTTCGGCTCGCTCATCAGCGTCGAGCCGACCGACATCGCCTCCGCCTCGATCTTCGACGCCGGGCAGATCCACCGCCGCCGGGCCAACGAGCAGAAGCTCGCCAACCAGCCCGACGCGCAGAAGAAGTCGCTCGAGGAGGCTCGCAAGCTCTTCAAGCGCCTCGTGCTGCTCTACCCCTTCCCGCAGCTCTCCCCGCTCCCGGAGCTGAGCTACCTGGAGCTGGCGGAGATCGAGGCAGAGTTGCAGAATCCCACGGCCGTGGCGGCGGAGCTGAAGGAATTGACGGAACGGTTCGCCGACGGGCCCTATGCTTTGTACGCCAAGGCCGTGCTCGCCCAGCAGCAGAACCGCAAGGAGGAGGCCGGGCTGCGGCTGAAGGAACTGCACGGCAAGCCGCTCGACCCCCGCCTCGCGCGGCGCGTCGAACGGCGGCTGCAATCCCTGGACGCCCCGCGATGACCCAGGACTCCAAACCCGCAGGCCAATTCCAGCCCGTCGCCCCGGGGCTCTTCCTCCGTGGCGCCGACCACGCCCACATGGAGATCGACGGGCGCGTCCTGCTCATGGCGCTGCTGCTGAGCCTGGTCGCCCACGCGCTGATCCTCTGGACGGTCTACGGGCGGTCGCTGGGTTCCGTCGACGCATCACTGCTCAGGCCCCCGGGCGAAGTCGTGCGCGTGCAGCGGGCGTTCGAGGACCGGATCATCGACGCCGACGGCCCCGGCGCGCCCTCGGCCAAGCCCGACCGCACCGAGATCAAGCCCCCCGCCCCCTCCGACTTGGTGCGCGAGACGCTCAGCAACACCTCCGCCGGGCCCGCGATGCCCGGCACCTCGCCCAAGGTCCTCGCCACGCCCACCGTCGGCCCGCGCACCACCGAGGCCGGCCCGCACGACCCCGGCGCCGCAGGCGGCCTGCGCGACCCCAGCCAACTCGGCGGCGCGGGCAACCCCGCCTCGCCCGCGGGCCTCGCCACCGGCGCGGGCGGCGACGCTGGCCCGCGCGTCGAGCTTCCCGCCGCCCTCGCCAAGCCGCCCTCGCTCAGCAAGGGCGTCGAACTGGCCTACAGCGGCTCGACCACGGGCAACCCCGCCCTGAGCGTGCCGGGCGGCGCGATGGTCGCCGGCGACGGCCGCGGCAAGACCGTCGCGGGCGACGGCTCGGGCGGCTCGGGCATCGCCCGCAACCTCCTCGCCGACCAGAGCACCACCCCCGGCGTCTCCCTCGGGCCTCCGCCCCTTGAGCCCTACCGCCCCACCGACAAGACCGGCCCGGGCATCCCCGCCACCCGCCCCACCCCGCCCGCGCCGCCGCGCCCCGCCGTCGTCCTCCCGCCCACCGCAAAGCTGCCCCACAACAACCTCCAGCCCACCGAGCACCTCGACGACGACTTCGACTACGCCCTGACCGTGCTCGACCCCGCCAACCCGCAGCGCGGCTACCTCCGCGTCGACATCACCCCCCGCCGCACGCTCCAGCGCCTGCACACCATGCCCAAGGATGTGGTCTTCCTCGTCGACACCTCGCTGAGCATCCCGCAGGAATGGGTCGACAACGTCGTCGCGGGCATCCGCGACTCGCTCGCGACGCTCAATCCCGAGGACCGGTTCAACATCGTCCTGTTCAACCAGACCGCCCGCTTCTTCAAGGCCGAGGGCGTCGCCCCCGCGACCGACGCGAACATCGCGGCCGCCCAGGAGTTCCTCGCCCACGCGCGGGCGGCGGGCATGACCGACGTCAACCAGGCGCTCACCCGCCTGCTCGTGCGCGACGTGGGCGCCGAACGCGTCTACGACCTCGTGCTCATCAGCGACGGCAAGCCCACGCTGGGCGTGATGGACACGCGAGACCTGATCAACCTCATCACCCGCGACAACGACCTGGCCGCCAGCATCTACTGCGTGGGCGTGGCGGAGGACCCGAACCACCAGTTGCTCGAGTTCCTCGCCTACCGCAACAAGGGCTTCTGCGTCTACGCGGGCTCGGAGAAGAAGGCCGCGGTGGTGATCCGCGACCTGATGGGCCGGCTGCGCTACCCGATCATCAAGGACGTCCACGCCGACGTCGCGGGCATCGACCCCGCCGAGGTCTACCCGCGCGACCTGCCCAACATCCACCAGGGGCAGATGTTCTCCATCTTCGGCCGGTGGGACACCGCCGACCGCTTCACCATGCGGATCTCGGGCAAGAACGGCTCGCGCCCCGTCGACGTCACCTTCACCCGCGACCTCGCCCAAGGGGCCAAGGGCGAGAAGAAGATGGCGACCGAGTGGGCCTTCTGGAAGCTGCACTGGCTCTACAGCCAGCTCATCAGCGTGGGCAACACGCCGGCGATCCGGGCCCAGATCGAGGCGATCCGGAAAGAGTATGGGTTGAAGACGGTTTACTGAACCGAGCGAACTTCAAGCCCACTGATCGCAACGGAATACGTCGCAATCAGTGGGCTTGGATCACTTCCATCCATCACTCACTTCGACAACCGCCACACATCCGGCGTCATGTTGTTCCCCACGACCATCCACAACGAGCCGTCGTGCACGAACGGGCTCGCCGCGTGGCGGACCGGCCAAGGGGTGTTGGGCACCTCGTACCAGTTCACGCCGTCGGCGGAGTACCAGCAGTCATTGCGGTTGGCCTTGTAGTAGCCCTCCAGCACCCAGAGCTTGTCGTCGTAGACAGCCACGTCGTGGTACTGCCTCGGGTCCCACGGCGCGTTCTCGACGTGGCACTCCCAGTTCACACCGTCCTCGCTGCTCCAGACGTCGTTGAAGAAGAGCCGCTGCGGCTGCGTGGGCGTGTCGTAGGTCCCGCCGCCGAGGATCCAGATGCGGCCGTTGAAGACCGCCGAGTGGCCGATCTGGCCGCGGTGGTGCCACGGGGCCTTGGGCGTGACCTGCTCCCACTTCACGCCGTCCTTGCTGCGCCAGACGTCGTTGTAGTAGTGCTGGTCGGCCGGGGCGTATTGCGGGAGCGTCTGCCCGCCCATGACCCAGATCCAGTCCTTGAACGCGACGGTGTAGTGCAGGATGCGCGGGGCCCAGGGCGGCGTCTCCTTGCCGCTCACGCGCGTCCACTTCTTGCCATCGCTTGAGTTCCAGGTGTCGTGGATCATGTAGCCCTGGTTGCCGTCGCCGCCGACGATCCACATCTTGTCCTTGAAGACGACGTAGCCCGCGGTGTGGCGACCTTCCCAGTCGCTGGCGGGGTCGAAGGAGCGGTCGAGGTAGGTGTTGGGCTTGTCGAGCGTCCAGTCCTTTCCGTTGACGCTGCTCCAGACCTCGTTGTTGCAGATGCGCGGGAAGTGGACCTTGTCCCCGGGGTTCCACCCGCCCAGCAGGAACATCTTGCCCTTGTAGGTGAGGGCCCCGGCCCCGTCGCGCCCGGCGAAGGGCCCCTCCGTGGTGACCTTGGACCACTTGTAGCTCTTCACTTCCTGCGAGGGGATGATGCTGAAGGGGTCGCTGGTGAAAGTCTGCTCGTCGGAGAGCGCGACGCGCAGCTTCGCCTTTGAGCCGACCTGCGCGGGCACCTTCCAGCGCAGGGTCGTGGCCCCCCGGGGCGACTTGCCCACCTCCTGCCATGTCTTGCCGCCATCGACGCTGAGGCTGACCGTCGTCGACGAGGCCTCGCCCGAGCCGCGCAGGACCCAACTGATGTCGTGCTCGCTGTCGACGGCCCATTTCTCGCCCTCGCGCGGGCGCAGCACGTTGGCGGTGGGCGAGGTCGTCGGCACGGTCTGCGCCATCGCGGCGGAGCTCATCAACGCCAGCCCCGCGGCGGCGAGCATCCAGGTCATTGCGATCATCCGAGTCTCCCTTTTCTTTGAACGTCACCTTGCGCGGCTGGGCAATCTCCCGCGGACACGGCGGGCGACCCGTCCCGGCCCATCATCTCAAATGTCGAAGTACATGCAGAACTCGAATGGGTGCGGGCGCGTGCGCAGGGCCGCGACCTCGTTCTGCCGCTTGTAGCGGATCCAGTGGTGGATCAGCTCCTGCGAGAAGACCCCGCCCTCGAGCAGGAACGCGTGGTCGGCCTCGAGTGCGTTGAGCGCCTCGTGCAAATCGCTGGGCGCGGAGGGGATCGCCTCATACTCGCTCGGCTCCAAATCCTGCAGCTCCTTGTCGAGCGGGTCGCCGGGGTCGATGCGGTTGCGCACGCCGTCGATCGCCGCCATGAGCATCGCCGCGAAGGCCAGGTACGGGTTGCACGAGGAGTCGGGGCAGCGGAACTCGATGCGCTTCGCGCCCGGGTCGGCCTCGTAGACAGGGATGCGCACCGCCGCGGAGCGGTTGCGCGAGCTGTAGGCCAGGTTCACCGGCGCCTCGTACCCCGGCACGAGCCGCTTGAAGCTGTTGGTCGTGGGGTTGGTCAGCGCCAGCAGCGCCGGGGCGTGCTTGAGCAGCCCGCCGATCGCGTGCAGCCCCATGTCGGAGAGCCCCGCGTACTTCCGCCCCGCCATCAGGGGCTTGCCGCCCTTCCACAGCGAGAGGTGCGTGTGCATCCCCGAGCCGTTGTCGCCCAGCAGCGGCTTGGGCATGAAGGTCGCGACCTTCCCGTGCCGGGCGGCGACGTTCTTCACCACGTACTTGAGGTACATGCAGGCGTCGGAGATGGCGACGAGCTCCTGGGCCGCGAGGTCGATCTCGCACTGCCCGCCCGTCGCGACTTCGTGGTGGTGCTCGTCGACGCCGATGCCCATCTTGCCCAGCACGTCGACCATCTCGGAGCGCAGGTTGGTCAGCGAATCCATCGGCGGGCAGGGGAAGTATCCCTCGCGCTGGCGGACGTGGTAGCCCAGGTTGGCCGCGTCGCGCTTCCCGCGGTTCCAGACGCCCTCGGCCGAGTCGACCTGGTACCCACCCTGGTTGATCGATTGGTCGTACCAGACGTTGTCGAAGACGAAGAACTCGACCTCGGGGGCGAAGGTCGCGCGGTCGGCCACGCCGGTCTGCACGAGGTATGCCGCCGCCTTGCGGGCGATGCTGCGCGGGTCGCGCGAGTATTCCTTCTTGGTGACGGGGTCCTTGACGTCGCAGATGATCGAGAGCGTGGGATGCTGCAGGAAGGGGTCGACGCGGGCGGTGTCGACCACGGGGACGAGCAGCATGTCGGACTCGTTGACCGCCTGCCACCCGCGGACGGAGGAGCCGTCGAACCCGATGCCCTCGACGATGCTGCGCGCGGTGAGCCGGGATGCGGGGAAGGTGATGTGCTGCCAGAGCCCGGGGAAATCCATGAAGCGGCAGTCGATGAACTCGATGCCCTGGGACTTGACGAGCTGGAGGACTTGTCGGGGAGTCATGGCGACATCATCGCCGGGGCGGGGAAGGTGGGCAATCGGGGGCGGGAAGAGTATTGTCAACCGGCATCAGCGGTGTCTCGTTTGGCTCGCGCGGGGATGAGTTCGGGTTTTCTTCCCAAGATCCGGAGAGGCCAACATGGTGCCGTCGCCCCGCAAGCCTCCACGCAACCCGGATCGGAAGGCCAAGGCGCCCGGGGTCCCGGACAGTTCCGGCCTCGAGCGATTGCTGCAAGCCATCCTTGAGGATGATCGTCCACTTGTGACTCGGCTGCTAAAGACCGATCCCGCCCTGGCACTCGCTCGTACCGCCGAGGCCCGGCTCTACCAAACCACCATCGCCCACTGGCTCTACGCCCAGGACACCGCCCTCCACCTCGCCGCCGCTGGCCATCGGGCCGAGATCGCGAAGTTGCTGCTCGCCGCCGGGACCGACGTCAACGCGGCCCACAACCACCGCGCGGGCCGCCCCCTGCATTACGCCGCCGATGGCTACAACCTGAACCCTTCGTTCGACGAAGCGCGGCAGGTGAAGACCATCGACGTGCTCTTGGACGCGGGCGCGGACCTCCACGCCGTGGACAAGAACGGGGCCACCGCGCTGCATCGCGCGGTGCGCAACCGCTGTGCGCGGGCGGTGGAGCGCCTCCTTGAAACCGGCGCCGACCCGACGGCGAAGAACAAGCCCGGGGCCACACCGTTCCACCTGGCGGTTCAGAACACGGGTCGCGGCGGGAGCGGCGATCCATCCGCCAAGGACGCGCAGCGGCGGATCATCAAGGCCATGCTGAAGCACGGCGTGAGCCCGGCGACCAAGGATTCACGCGGAAAATCGGCGCTCGATTGGGCGACGAGCGAGTGGATTCAAACCCTGCTCAAAGCGTGAGCCGAACGCCGATGCCGCCAGCGGCGGAGACAGCGCAATGCCCGCCTAAAGGCGGAACTCCGAACCAAAGGCACCATCGTTTGGAGTTCCGCCTTCAGGCGGGCTTTCTTGGGGCTCGCTTCGAACCGTGCTGTTCGCGACGAGCCAGGAATTCCCGCAACACCACGGCGTTGTTGTGCGCCTCATCCTTCGCCGCGTATAGCAACGTCAGCGTGCCCCCTCGGGCGAGGTCTCGCAGCGCTTCGACACAAGCCGGCTGGGCTACGAGTTCCCGACGATAGCGGCGCTGGAACTCCTCCCATCGGGCCGAGTCGTGGCCGAACCACTCCCGCAGCGATGTGGACGGTGCGATGTCCTTGTGCCACGCGTCGAGCCGGGCGGCCTCCTTGGAGACCCCGCGCGGCCAGAGCCGGTCGACCAACACGCGAACGCCATCGTGAGCGACGGGCGACTCATGAATGCGTTTGATCTTCACCACGAATTTGCCGTAGGGCTGCTTTTTCGTATCGCCCATGCCGTTCATCAGCGGCTTAACGTCAACACCCTCGATCGCCCCCATCGCCGCCTCGAACGCACCCTCGGCACACAGGCCGCGGATGAGGGCGTCCTCGTGGGTCTCGACCGCGGCCTGTCGACAGGCCCGCATCACCACTTTGGCGAACGCGGCGAGACGATGTCTTTCGGTTGGAGGCATGGGGTACCACGTGTCGCATCGATTGATTCAAGACTGCGCAGAACCTCCGTCGCTTGCGCGTCCGGCCAACAATACAAGAGCTACCGCGCCGCGTTCGCGCCGATTTCCACCGCCGGGCCCGACTCCTCGGCCAGTTTCGCCAGCATCAGCCGGATCTGCTCCTCGATCTGCTTCATCAGCGGATCGCCACCCCCGCCCCCGGAGGCCGCCGCCCCGCGCTCGCGACCTGCCGGCACCTCGATCGCCTCGCCCACCTGCACCACAGCCCGCATCGGCCTATGAATCCGCACGCGATCGGTCAGATCCTCCTCAAACCGCTCCACCGTCTCCAAAAAACGCTCCGGCAGCGCGTTGGCCCGCACGTAGTCCGTCGGATAATTCGCGATCTGCTGCGCGAGGTAGAGGTCGCCCAACTGCTTCCAGCGGCGGTCCCGCTCGGCATCGTTGATCTCGCCCTTCACCAAGTCGGGCAGGATCGCCTGCCGCAGCCGCTTCACCCGCGCGGCCGTGTGCGGCTCGCGCGTCCCGTTCAGCCATTCCTGCTCCAGCGGCATCAGCAGCCGGTCGATCAGCGCCACCTGCCGCTCGGCGATCGAGCCGACGCGCGGCCGCCCGAAATACTCGACCTCCTTGAGCGACAGCAGCGCCTCGCCGATGCGGTAGATCCGCTCGAAGAGCGTCTCGCCCTTCCGCGGCCGCCAGGAGAGGCGGGACTCGATCTCGGTCAGCACGGGCTCGATTGCCTGGACCAGGTCGCCCTGGAAGAAGTAGCGCATCGCGACGGGATGGACGACGACCTTGCGTCCGGCCTTCGCCGCCGCGTCGCCCTTGCCCTCCCCCGCCTCCGCGCCATCCGCCTTCGCCCGCCGCTTGGCCGCGGTCCGCGCGATCAGCGACGTCCCTTCCATCAATCCGCCCAAGAGGTCGTTGGTCCGCGTCAGGATTCCCTCGGGGAAGATCACCAGCGGCCGCCGGGCCTGCTCGAGGATCTCCACCGACGCGTTCACCGCGGCCTTGTCCATCCCCTCGCGGTAGATGCTCAGCGCCCCGCACCGGCGGAGGAACCACGTCTGCCACGGGCTCTCGTTGAAGAGGTGCCAGCTCGCGACGGTGTGGAACGGCCGGCCGACCTTGGACGTCAGCGAGCCGACAACGAAGGCGTCGCACGGGCGGCAGTGGTTGGGCGTGATGAGCACGCCGTGCCCCGCGTCGATCGAGGCTTTGAGCCTCTCCGTCCCACGGTGCTCGACCGACACGATCCCGTAGTTCTTCTCGAGGTAGCGTGGAACCAGCCGCTGGATGATCGGCGGCCAGAACCACCCCGTGTGCGGCGGGACAAAGACGTACGGCTTCTCGACGATGATCTTCTGCACGCCTCGGCCTCGGAAGGTGTTGAGCGATCATCCCCGCGTCGCGCCGCTCAATGATGCCCCAGATCGGGCTTGCCCATCATCGGCGTCACGTCCTTCAGTAGCTTGTCGAGCGTCGCCTGGTCCTTCGCCTCGGCGTTGAGGCGAAGCAGCGGCTCGGTGTTGCTCGCGCGGACGTTGATCCACCAGCCCCCGCCCGGCTTGGTCCACGTGTCGATCGTCACGCCGTCGAGCTCGTCGATCGTCCCCTTCCCGGCGAACTTGGCCTTGAGGGCGGCGATCACGCCCGCCTTGTCCGCGGCCTGGAAGTTCAGCTCGCCGCTCTGGGCGTAGATCGCGAAAGGCGAGATCAATTCGCTGAGATTCCTGCTCTCCTGCCCGAGGATGCTCACGGCGACGGCGAAGGCGATCGCACCCGAGTCGGTGTAGTAGTTGTCGCGGAAGTAGAAGTGGCCCGAGAGTTCGCCGCCGAAGATCCCGTCGGTCTCGCGCAGGAGCGCCTTCATGAAGACGTGGCCGACGCGGCTGCGGTGCGGCTTCCCGCCCAGCCCGGCGATCGTCTCCTCGACGATCTTGCTCGAGCGCAGGTCGTAGAGGGCCGCCGCCCCGGGGGCCTTGGGCAGGAAGTACTTCGCGAAGAGCGCGGTGAGCAGGTCGCAGGGGACGATCTTGCCGTTCTCGTCGGTGAAGATGCAGCGGTCGGCGTCGCCGTCGAAGCAGGCGCCCAGGGCGGCCTTGTGCTTCACGACGCCCTCGCAGGTGGGCTTCATGTTCTCGGCGACGAGCGGGTTGGGCTCGTGGACGAACGTGCCGGTGATCTCGAAGTTGACGGGGACGATCTCGAGGTTCGGGACGTTGTTGAAGATCTTGGGCACCATCTTGCCCGCCATGCCGTTGGAGGCGTCGACGAAGACCTTGATGTTCTTCTTGGGCGGGACGAGGAACTTCAGCACGTGCTGGCGGTAGGCGTCCCAGAGGTCGAGCGAGGTGAGCGTGCCCTTGGCGGGGAGCGACCCGCGCGGGCCGAGCGACTCGGCGATGGCTTGGATGTCCTTGAGCCCGGTGGTGGCGCCGATGGGGCGGGCCTCGGGGCCGGAGATCTTGAAGCCGTTGTAGTTGACCGGGTTGTGGCTGGCGGTGGTCTGGATGTCCCGCCGCGCCCAGGTGGTTGATCGCGAAGTACATGAACGACGTGTCGCACATGCCCAGGTCGATGACCTGGAAGCCCGAGGCGCGGATGCCCTCGATCAGCGCCCCCGCGAGCGAAGGCGAGTGCGGCCGCATGTCGCGGCTGACCAGCATCGTGTCGGCCCGCATGCCCGTGCGGCTGAGCTTGGACATGTACTGCCCGGTGGCGCAGCCGACCTTCCAGGCCGCCTCCTCGTTGAGCTTGTCGGGGTAGGTCGCGCGGACGTCGTACGCCTTGAAAATCTGGCTGAGCATGGTCGTTCCCTCGCCGCCTCGAAGCGGACCTCGCTTCGCCCGGCGGCGGGTGGGAATCATACCGCATCCACGCCGGCACCACCTCACCCACGCGATCGATTCGGATACACTTGGCCCGATGCTCAAGCGGGTGATGTTCGTGCTTTCGGCGGTCGCACTGGCGGGGCTGGTGCTCTTCATCACCTTGCGCGCCGAGCCCTCGGGACCGCTCGGGCCGGGCCGGTCCACCGACCCCCTCAAGCCCCTCGACGACCACCCGCCCGCCTTCGACCCCACGCAGGGGGCCGACCGCTCGCGCCCCGTGCAAGCGGCCAAGGAATACCGCTTCGTCCGCATCAACAACCGCGGGCAGCTCATCCAGGTCTTCGGCAAGGAGTTCCGCCCGCTCCCGCAGGGCGTGACCGAAGTCGAATGGCCCGGCGCCCGCGTCCACCTCACGCCCCACCGCGTCATCGAGATCCGCGCCCGCAAGGGCACGTTCGTCGCCCCCGACAGCCAGCCCCGCAAGGGCACATTCCACGGGCGCGTGGTGCTGACGCTCTTCGAGTCGGCCGCCGAGCGGCGCTCGCCGATCGACCTGACGCCCGGCTCGCCCGACGTGCGGCTGCGCCTCTTCATGGAGGACGCGCAGTTCGACCTTGAGCTGGGCACGATCGAGAGCCAGAGCGACGTCCACCTCACCTCGCCGCGGTTCGACTTCCGCGGGACGGGGCTGACGATGTCGTACAACGAGGGGCGCAGCCGGATCGGGCACATGGAGATCCCGCAGGGCAAGGCGCTGCGGATCAAGACCAACGCGAACATGCCCGCGACGCGCAGCTCGGCGGGCCGGAGCAAGCCGGCCTCGCAGCCCGCGACGACGGCGGCCAGCCGGCCTGCCGCGGCGCCGACGTATTACGTGGCGACGTTCGAGAAGAAAGTGCGCGTGCGCGGGGGCGAGGCCGACATCGAGGGCGACCACCTGCGGCTGATCTTCTCGCTCGCCCCCGGGAACGGTCAGGATGTCCTGCGTGGATTGAGCTCGGGAACCGATGCATCACCGGGACTGTTGCCCGCGCCGGCCCAGGCCGGGACGGGTGCGGCCGGCCTCGCGCGGCTCGCCGCGGTGCGCTTGTGGGAGCTGATTCCCGGGCAGGCGGCCGCCCCCGCGCCGATCGTGAAGCCCGCGACCCCCGCCGGGCCCGCGGCGACCAGCCCCGGCACGCCCCAGAGCGCCGATGCCCCGCTCCCGCCCGACGAGACGATGACGCCCATCGGGCCCGACGACATCAACATCACCTGGGCCGGGGCGCTGACCGTCGAACCGATCGACAACCCCCCCGCCGAGATCCGCGGACCTGAGGACGCGGTGATCAAGATCGACGGCCAGCCGGTCCGCATCACCACGCCGCGGAAAGAGGTCATCACCGCCTCGACGCTCGACTACCTCTCCGCCACGGGGCAGATCCGCCTGGTGGGCACGCGGGATTGGCCGGTCGCCATCGACTCGCGCGACCTGGGGCTGCTCACCTGCGAGAACCTCGCGATCGACCAAGTCAACGGGACGGGGCAGATCACCGGCCCGGGCAGCCTCCGCGGGAAGGAAGAGGCTGAGGTCGCGGATGCACAGAGTCCGCCTCAGCGCGAGCGTCCCGGGCTTCCCCGCGGAATGGTCGTGAGCTGGAAGAAGGAGGTTGCCCTGACCTTCTTCCTCCGCCCCGGCCGCGTCGCGGGATCGGCCTCGCCCAGCGCCGATTTCAACCGCCTGCGGGCGTTGCGCAACGTCGACTTCCGTGGCGATGTCGAGGTGAACCATCCGCAGTTCGACTTGGCGGCGCAGCAATTGGCGCTGGCCTTGGGCGACCCGGAAAAGGGGCGGCAGGCGCTCGACTCGATCAACGCCAAGGGGCAGGTCCGCATCGCCGGCAAGGGCGAGGGCGAGCACGCTGGCGTCGAGGTGGCGTCGGAGGACCTGGTCATCAAGCTGGCGCGGGACACACACGGCTCGATTTCGCCCAGCGCCTTGCACGCCCGAGGCGCGGTCAAGGCCAAGCAGGCGGCCCAGCGGCTCGCGGCCAACGAGCTCGACGTGACGCTCGGCTTCGCCCCGGCCAAGGGCGCGGGCGACGCGGCGACCAAGCCCGCCGGCGAACGCAGCCAGAAGTTCACCGTGCGCACGATGCAGGCGCGGCAGAACGTGACGATCGACATGGAGGAGCCCGCGGCGCACATCACCGCCGACCGGGTCGACGCCGACACGGCCCAGAACATCATCGAGCTCCACGGCGGAGCGGGCAGGCCCGCGAAGGTGCTGCGCGACGACGGGACGCTCGTGGGCGACACCATCGTGCTCTCCCCGACGGGGCAGACCGTGAAGGTCGCCGGGCCGGGCAGCTTCGAGTTCATCAGCACGCCTCCCGCCCGTGTCGCCGCGGCCGCGACCCAGAAGGCCTCCACCACGCAGCCCGACGCCCCCGCGCTCTTCGGGGCCGGGGTCGTGAACATCGTGACCGTGACGTGGAAGGAGGCGATGAACTTCGACAACCGCAACGGCACGGCCGACTTCAACGGAAGCGTCGAGTGCCGCGGGCGGTTCGGCCGGGAGACCACCCGCCTGACCTCGGAGCAGCTCCATCTCGACTTCATCAACGAGAACACCCCCGCCCGCGCGGGGCTGCCCGCCGTCGCCGCGGCCACTGCCCCCGCCCCCACCAACCCGCTGACCCGCGGGACTCGCTCCGTCCGCACCGTCACCGCGAAGCAGGACGTCCGCTTCCTCGCGAACAGTTGGCTCGACGACGAGCAGAAGACGCTCGCGACGCGGCTGAGCATCGACGGCCCGACCGTCGCTTTCGACAACCTGACCGAGCAGGTGCAGGTCGTCGGCCCAGGCCACATGCTGATCGAGGATTACCGCCCGGACGCGCCGACGACCCAGCCGAACAACCCTGTGGGCCACTTCTCGGGCCGCGGAGCGACGCTCTTCACCTGGGCCGGCCGGCTGACGCTCGACGCGTACCACAACGACCTGGTGATCGAGCAACAGGTGCAGATGCTCCACCGCCCCGCCGACGGGCAGCCGCCGGTGCAGGTTGACTGCCGCCGGTTCACGGCCGACCTCGAGGGCACGGGCGGGCTGGGCGTGTGGCTCTCGCGCAAGTCGCCGCAGCCGACGGTCAAGTCGATCCTCGCAGACCAGGACGTGCGCGTCCTCACGGGCGGGCGCACGATCCGGACCGATCGGCTGGAGTACTCCGGGGCCGACCAGACCGTCACGCTGCGAGCGGCCCCGGGCCACCTGAGCGAAGTGATCGACACGGACCAGCCCGCGCCCTTCACGGCCGAGGAGTTCGCGTGGGACCTGAAGACCGGGCACATCGTGGTGAAGCAGCCCGGCGCCGGCCGCGTGCCGCTGGGCGGGAAGTGATCATCGGCGTCCGGCTAACAAGACCAATCGCGCCGCTCAGCGGATGTCACCCGGCGGGACAGGCTTGGTCAGCTCGCCGTACAACTCCGGCCTCCGCGTCTTGCGGATCGTCGCCCGCATCGTCGGGTAGCGCTCGAGCATCCCGCCCGAGTACCACATCGGATAGGTCTCATCGAGGTCGACGTCGGCCACCGCGACGCCGGGGAAATGGCCCGTGTCGGCGCGGGTGCGGCCCATGCAGTCGACGATCCGGCTGCGTCCATACGGCTTGCCCGCGAGATAGGGCATCTGGATGTGGTGGCTGGGGACCATCACGACCTGGTTGTCGATCGCCCGCGCGTTGACCAGCGACTCGATCAGGTCGCCCGTGTAGTCCAGCGCCCCGCTGGGCCAGAAGATGATCTCCGCGCCCTTGAGCGTGAGCACGGCGTAGAGCTCGGGGTAGTGGATGTCCATGCAGGTCGAGATCGCGATCGTGCCGAAGTCGGTCTTGAAGACCGGCAGCTCGTCGCCCGCGAGGGTGCACTCGCCCTCGCCGAATTCCGGAAGGCAGATGTGCGTCTTGCGGTACTTGCCCACGACCTCGCCGCTGCGGCCGATCAGGACCGCGGTGTTGTAGGCCTTGGCCTCGCCGACGTCTTCCATGAGCGGGAGGACGACGTACATCCGGTGCTTCGCGGCGAGCGCGGCAAAGGCCTGCACGGTCGGCCCCGGCACGGGCTCGGCGATCCAGTTCCCCTTGCGGTTGTCGGCCCCGACGAACTCCGGCAAGCAGACGATGTCGGCCTTCCGCTGGCCCGCCTCGTCGACCAGGCGCATGCACTGCTCTCGCTCGTCCTTGCTGAAGTAGTGCTCGACGGAACACGACGCGATGCGGACTCGCCTGGCCATGGGAGGCTCCTGAGGATCAAACGTCTGAACGCCGCGTCACACCACGCGACGGAGTCGCAGCATGCGCGGGCGAGAGAGGTCCACGTCGAGCAGCAGTTCCCCGCCCCGGGAGACGATCGGCGCCGGACGGCCATCGACCTCGGCGGCATAGGTCCCGCGGGGCAATTCGAGCGTGACGCTGCGCAGCCGGACCGCCTCGTTGAGCGACGGGGCCGCGACGCGGTAGAGACCATCGATGCCGGCCTCGGGCGTGATCACCGCGGCGCGGCGGGCGTAGCGGTAGTCGACCGCGTCCTCGACCCGCGCCAGCCAGACGTCCGACCCGCCCTCGCTGACGACCGCCTCGACGCGTCGGCGCAGCTCCGCGGCCGAACAGTCCTTGTTCGGATGGACGGCCGTCTCCAGCGGGCAGTGCAGATAATCGATGACCCACCCACTCTCGTACTTGGCCTGGGTCAGGTTGCGCCAGGGGTCGAACTCGGAGAAGAACGGCCCATAGCCCTGCGTGTGCAGGAAGGTGCGGTTCATCCACATCAGGTCGGCGTCGTCGGGGCGGTTGAGCGCGTCGGTGATGCTCATCGCGCCCAGGTATCCCAGGCGGCGGCAGGCGGCCAGCGCGCCCTCGTTCATGTTGGTGTTGTCGCCTGAGGAACAGTAGATGGTGATGGGTTGCCCGATCGCGCGTTCGAGCACCTGCTTGGCCTTGTCGAGCTCCAGGTCGGCCGTCTCGGCGTTGGTCGCCTCGTGCGACCAGGAGTGGTTGCCCACGCCCCACCCGCGGTCGAGCATCTCGCGCAGCTCCGAGGCGCTCATGTGCTTGAAGCCGTTGTAGCTGGAGTTGCCGAGCTTGCGGACCTCGCCCATCTGGCCGACGACGACCTCGAGATGTCCGGGCACGCCGCAGGAGGCGAGGATGGGCACGACGAACTTGTGGAGGTCGGAGAGGGCCTCGTCGAAGGTGATGGAGTAGACCCAGCGCTTTCCGCCGGGCCAGGCCGCGACGCGCGGGGCGTCGAAGGCGACTGCGGGAGGGGTGGACATCGTTGTGGCTTGCCTCGTCCGGCGGCGGGGTCACCGCGCCAGGATGAACAGGAGGAACATCGTCACGGAGATCGCCGCCAGCAGGCCGACGGCGATCCACTGCAGGTCGTGCCCGACCTGCACGATGACGCGCCGGTAGAAGTAGATCGCGACCGCCACCGGGATGCAGAGGATGAACCAGAACATCGCCCCCGCCACGAGGCCGTCGGCGGAGCCCCCCCGGCTGGGGAAGCCCTTGAGCGCGAGGAAGAGGATGAAGAGCATCCCCATCACGCCGCTGCCCGTGGCGACGGAGAACATCGAGACCCAAGCGATCGTCGCGGGGAGCGGCTTCTCCCCGGGCTTGAAGATCGGGATCTGGCTGCTGAGCTTGGTGAGCGTGAAGAGCTCGTTGAGCGGCGGGCTGACGTTGAAGAGCGCGAGCTGCCCTTCCCTGGCCTTGGCCTTCTTGTGGAAGGCGATGAGCCGCCCGAGGAAGGTAGAGGAGACGTGCTTGACGTTGACGAAGTTGAGGACGATCTGCGGCTTTTCGGTGGTCTCGATGAGCTGGTCGATCGCCCCTGAGACGCGTTCGAGGTCCGAGCGGTTGACGAGGCTGCCCTCGGGCAGTTCGACGAACAGCATCTGACCGACGCGCTGGATGACCAGGCTCGAATTGTCGACGCGTGCCATGCTCTCTTTCCAAGGCTGCGCGGTCGCCGCCCGCCGACCGGGCCGCTCCCAGCGACGCCCCGATCGGCGAACGCCATTCTATCGAGCGGCGGGAGACTTGGAAGTCGTTTCCGGATTGCGGTCGAGCGGGCCGCTCAGCGGGAGGCGTGCTCATGCCGGAGCTGTCCGCAGGCGGCGGCGATGTCGCGGCCGCGGCTGGCGCGGATGTGGGTGTTCACGCCCGCCTCGCGGAGGATCGCCTGGAAGCCCCGGACGTCGTCGGTGTCGGGCCGGCCGAAGGGCAGGCCGCGGACCTCGTTGTAGCGGATGAGGTTGACGTTGGCCCGCAGCCGGCGGGCGAGGTGGGCCAGTTCGTAGGCGTGCTCGGGGCGGTCGTTTACCTCACGCAGGAGGATGTATTCGAGCGTGATCTCGCGCCCCGTCGCGTTGAAGTAGTGGCGGCAGGCGTCGAGCAACTGCTCGATGGTGACGTACTCGGCCCAGGGTATCAGCTTGCGGCGCAGCTCGTCGTTGGGCGCGTGCAGGCTCAGCGCGAGGGTCACGGGCAGGTCGATCTCGGCGAGCCGGCGGATCTGGGCGGGCAGGCCGACGGTGCTGACGGTGATCCGCCGGGCGGAGATGCCCAGGCCCCACTCGGCGGTGAGCGTGCGGATCGCGCGGGTGACGTTCTCGAAGTTGGACATCGGCTCGCCCATGCCCATGAAGACGACGTGGCTGATCCGGCCGACGTCCGGCATCGTGCCCAGCCGCCAGACCTGCTCGACGATCTGCCCGGCCGAGAGGTTGCCGTCGAGCCCGCCCAGCCCCGAGGCGCAGAAACGGCAACCCACGGGGCAGCCGATCTGGCTGGAGATGCAGGCGGTCTTGCGCCCGTCGGCGGGGATCATGACGCACTCGGTCTGGGTGCGAGAGTCGCCGTAGTCGATCTCGCCCCCGCCGTTGCCGGCCTTCAGGAGCGGGAGCGACATCGCGTCGGGCGAGGTTGGCGGCGCATCGTCCCCGACCTGCGGATCGGGAGGTTCGGCCCAATCGACCAGCAACTTCTGCACACCATCGGTGGCGACCTGCCTCGCGACGACGCGCCCGCGCGCGAAGTGGATGGCGCTGCCGATCGCGGCGCGGTCGGCCTTGCCCAGGTTGGTCATCAGCGCCGGGTCGGCGACCTGCTTGCGGTAAACCCATTCGAGCAGTTGGTCTGCCCGGAAGCGCGGCATGCCCAGCCCGCCGAGAAGCTCGGCGAGGGAGTCAGGGGTGAGGTCAAAGAAGTGCGGGCGGTCGGGCATGGGGATTTGTTAGCCGGACGCGCAAGCGACGGGACGGGGGTGCACCAGATAAATGCCGCGCCGGAACATGCGGCAGGTCACCGATGAAAACAGGGTCGAGGGCTCGCAAGCGTTCGACATTTTCAATGTTGTGCGCAGTACGCATCCATCAGCGCGGCCGTCATCCGATCGACCCCCGTACCGTCGCTTGCGCGTCCGGCTAAGGGGGGCCCGCCTCCGGCTCAGTCCAGGTTCATCGTCATCAGGAACTCGGCGTTCGACTTCACCTTGCCCAGCCGGCTCTTGAGCAGTTCCATCGCCTCGACGACGTTCATGTCGGCGAGCACCTTGCGGAGGCGGTAGACGAGCAGAAGCTCCCGGGGGTCGAGCAGGAGCTCCTCGCGGCGGGTGCCCGAGGCGCTGATGTCGATCGCCGGCCAGACTCGCTTCTCGACCAGGCGGCGGTCGAGGTGGAGTTCGCTGTTGCCGGTGCCCTTGAACTCCTCGAAGATGATGTCGTCCATCTTGGAGTTGGTGTCGATCAGGGCGGTGGCGATGATCGTGAGGCTCCCGCCGTTCTCGATGGCGCGGGCGGCGCCGAAGAACTTCTTGGGGCGCTGGAGGGCGTTGGAGTCGAGGCCGCCGCTCATGATTTTGCCCGAGTGCGGCATCTCCTCGTTGTAGGCGCGGGCCATGCGGGTCAGCGAGTCCATGAGGATCACCACGTGGTCCCCGAACTCGACCATGCGCCGGGCCTTGTCGATGACCATGTCGCAGACCTGCACGTGGCGGGCCGAGGTCTCGTCGAAGGAGCTGGCGACGACCTCGACGTCCGGAGGCGTGTTCCGGCGGAAGTCGGTGACTTCCTCGGGGCGCTCGGCGATGAGCAGCACGATCACCTTCACGTCCGGGTTTTTCTTGATGATGGCGTTGGCCATCTTCTGCAGGAGGACGGTCTTGCCCGTGCGGGGCGGGGCGACGATCAGGCCGCGCTGGCCGCGGCCGAGCGGCGCGACCATGTCGACGATGCGCATCTCGATCTGGTCGCCCGTGGTCTCCATGACCAGCCGCTGGTGCGGGTGGAGCGGGACGAGGTCCTCGAAGTTGGCGGCGTCGTTGAGGGCGTCGGGCGGGTGGCCGTTGATCGCGTCGACGCGCAGGAGGGCGAAGTAGCGCTCGCTCTCCTTGGGCGGGCGGATGGTGCCCTGCACGATGTGCCCGACCTTGAGCCCGAAGCGGCGGATCTGGCTGTGGCTGACGTAGATGTCGTCGGGGCAGGCGAGGTACGAATACTCGGGGCTGCGGAGGAAACCGAAGCCGTCGGGAAGGATCTCCAGGACGCCCTCGCCGTACATCAGGCCTTGCTTGGTGATGCGGGACTTGAGGATCTGGAAGATCAGGTCCTGCTTCTTCATCCCGTGCGGGTTCTCGATCTTCTCGACCTTGGCGATGCCGTGGAGTTCCTCGATCCCCATCTTCTGGAGGTCGCGGATGGAGATCTCCTGGCGCTTGGCCTGCTCGTAGCGGAGCTGGGTCTCGGCGTCGAGGACCTCGTCGCTGCTGGCGGGGCCGGAGCCGTCGGACTTGCCGCGGGGCTCGAACTGGGTCGGCTTGGGGGGTGCGACCGGCGCCGGCGGTGCGGCGGCGATCGGCGCGGGCTCGGCCTTGGGGGCCGGAGCGGGAGCGGGCGCAGGCGGCGTGACGGGCTCGCGGGTGACAGGCGCGGCCGGGGCGGCGGGCTCGGCGGGCGCTTCGGCCTCAACGGGCTCGTTGACGGGCAGCGTCTCTTCGCCGGCGTCGGACTTGGCTCGCTTGCGGCTGCGGAAGGTGGGGGTCTTGGCCATCGAACAACACTCCTGGGAATGGTGCGCCCGAGATTGAAAGCGGGCGGCGGGGACTGCGTGGGAGCAAAAGGCTCGCTCCCGATGTGTGGACGGGGGGTTCCGACAGGCGGGAAGAGAAACTGAAGATCACCCGGATCCGACTTCGCAGCCGTGGGATGAACGGCTTGGGGTCGGGCAATGATCGGCGCTGGGGAGCCCGTACCCCAAAACGGAGTTCGGGCCGGCGGGCGCGACTACGAAACGCCCAACCGCGGGTCTGGCTCAGGTCTGGTCTTGAAGGATCTGGGAAAGAACGCGGCGGACGTGCGGGAAGCAGGCGGCCTCGCCGTCGTTATTGTCTACCACATAATCGGCCCGACTCGCCTTGATGTCAAGCCCCACCTGCGATTTCTCGCGCTGAATCAAGTCGGCTTCGGTCCAGCCCCGCGTCGCCTTCACCCGCGCCAACCGCGTCGCGTGCGAAGCCTCGACGAAGACCAAATGGTCGCAGACGCCTTCAAGGCCTTTCTCCAGCAGCAGAGGCGTGTCCTCGATGATCGCGACGATCGCGGGATCCTTCGCGAGCGCCTCGCGCCTGCGGGCCCGCGCCTCGTTGACGCGGGGATGAACCAGCGCCTCGAGCCGCTGCCGTTGCGCTGGATCGGCGAAGACGATGCCCGCGACGGCCCGCCGATCAACCTGGCCTGCGGCGTCGATCACTGCCGGCCCCCACCACTGCTTCAACTGCGCGACGACCTCAGGATCGGCCAGCGTCTGCCGCGCGATCTCATCGGCGTCGACCACCCCGCAGCCCAGCCGGGCGAAAAGGCTCGCCACGAAGCTCTTGCCCGAACCGATGCCGCCGATGAGCCCCAGGACGGGCTTGCGTCGCGCTGTCGTCGGCGATGTCGGTGAATTCGCGGTGGTCATGTCGACAGGAGACTAACCGCGCGAGCCCACGTCGGCGAGGCGGTCCAGCGCGAGGGCGAGCCCAAACAGGCGATTCCGAGCGCGAGGCAGCGTCACTCCGGCTGCGTCGCCGGCGTCGCCTCGGGGGTCGGCGTGACCGAAGGCGCGGCCCCATCCTTGGGCTTCGGGAGCAGCGTGATCACCGGCTTGGACTGTTTGGCCTGGTTCTCGTCGCCCACGAGCGGAGGCGGCTCGGTCTTCCACTTCTCCGTCAGCGCCAGGAAGCTCACGAGGATGTCGCGGCTCGACCTGCGGCTGGGCCTTGTTGAAGGCCTCCTTCACCTGCTCGTTGAACACGTCTCGCAGGTACTCGCCGCCGACCTTCGGCGCGTCGAGCACCGATTTTTCCGCGATCCCAATGAGCTGCGGGGCCCGGCGGCGCAGCTCGTCGCGCAGCATCGTCGGCGAATCGTCGAGGTACGGCTGAAGCTTGTAGTAGGCCAGGTCGGTGACCGCCGCGGCATCGAGCTTCGACAGCTCGTGGTAGAGGAAAAAGAGGTAGCCCGTGGTCAGCAGCACCAGGAGCACGAGCATGAGCCGCACGGCCCACATGCGCTTGTGGGCCTTGGTCAACGCGTCCCGGAGGTCGGCCCGCAGCGCCTGCAGACGCTGCTCAAGGGCGGCTTGGTCGCGGAGGTCATTGGAAGTCATGGGTGGGTCTCGAAGGTTTCGCAGGCGGATTCCATCACGGATAGCGAACGGATCGACGATGCCGGTTCAGTTCGACGGCACGGCGGGCGTCGAAACCGGCATGGCCGCATCCGAGGGTGTGGCCGAGACAGAGGCGCCGGGGACGTCTTCCGCCAGCAGGTGATAGTCGATCAGCAGCGTCAGGGAGTGGAGGAACCGCCGGGTCAGCGTGTCGGAGTCGGTGGTCGACACGTCGGTCACCGGGAACTTCTCCAAGACCGCGCGGAAGCGGGACATCTCGGTGTCGAGCGATTCCTTGAGCTGCCCGCGGAGCTTCTCCGCCTCGACGCCCAGGGCCTTCTCGAACTTGTCGCTCAGCTCGTGGGCGGCGGCGGGGCCGAGGGCCGGGAAGGCCGCCGTCAACTGCTTGCTCGCATAGAGCGTCGTCTCCTT
>JAPLMQ010000088.1 GCA_026386955.1 Planctomycetota bacterium | reverse complement strand
CGCGAGCCAGGCCCTGGGCGCGTAGGCGTGCTGGCTGCGGAGCGCGCCGGCCCCAGCATCCCGCGGCCGGCGGTCTTCGCCGCGGGCTTGGCGGGCGCCGCCCCCGGGGCCGGCGCCGTCGCCGGCATCGTCGCCGCGGCGGCCTGCTCGGGCGTCAGGCCGCCGAAGGGGATGAGCTTGTACTTCAGCTTGACTCGCTCGGCGGGCGTGGGCTTGGGCGCGGGCTCGACGAGCATGATCTGCAGCGTGTTGTTGGTCCCGAGCCGCACCGGCATCGGCTTGTCGAACTGGATGTCGACGCCGAAGCCCAGCCCGCCTCGGTCGATCCGCACCGTCTTGGCGGTGATCGTCTCGCTGGTCAGCGTCGCGCCGTCCTCGGCCGTGACCTTCGTGTGCCCCTTCCCGTTCGGCCCGCTCTCCATGAACGGGATGATCTCCGCCGCGAGGCGCAGCTCCGACCAGTTGCCCTCGTGCGGCCAGAGGTAGATCGTCGAGACGAATTCCGACTTGCCCAACTGCACCGAGCAGTCGATCGAGTCGTCGTTGAAGGTGTACGTGCGCGTCACCTTCAGGTGCGTGTTGCGTATCTCGCCCGAGCTGGTGACGGTGTTGCCCACGAGGCGAGCGTTGTCGTGCTCGCTGATGCCGGAGATGACGGGCAGGCCGTCCCACCGCTCGCCGGCGAGGGTGTGGATGTGGTAGTTGACCCACTGGGAGGGGTGCATGCCCTGGCCATAAGGAGCGTTGAGGATCGAGGCCAGGACGGGCCCCCTGCCCGGGACGGTGAGCTGGCAAATCATGCCGCCGCTGAAGCCGATCTGGCCTTGGAACGTCTCGCAGAGCCACGCCGGCGCGAGCCGGCCGTGGAACGTCAGGGCGTAGTAGCTCGGCCGGCGGGCGGCGAACCATTCGTGCCCGCCGTTGACGTCGACGGTGAAGTCCGGGCCTGGATCGCCCTTCCACGGGCGCGTCTCGCTGTCGTAGTTGGCGATGGTGCCCATGCTCGGCCGCCCCGCCGTGCGGGCCGACCAGGCCCCCGCGGCGATCGGGGCGCCCTTGGCCTTGCCCACGGTCGCCTCGCGGCAAAAGATGTAGCTGTAGAGTTCGTGGTAGCGGTCCATCACCTTCTGGAAGCGCGGGTCGTCGGTGGCGTCGCCCAGGATGCCGCCGCCGGGGACGGAGTTGTCGCCCTCGGCGCTCCAGTTGTTCATGATGTACGAGCCGTAGAGCAGGTCGTGGGCGAAGTGCTCCTGCGAGTCGCCCGAGGGGGAGAGGCCCGAGCCCTGGCCCCAGCCCTGCGTGGTCCAGCGCTGCCAGAAGACCTCGAAGCGCTCCTTCTGGATCGCGTCGCCCGTGGCCTTTTGCGAGTACCAGAGCGCGACGGGGATCTGCGAGAAGGCGTTGCCGTTCACCTTCTCGATCCCCGCGGCGAAGCTCAGGCGGTCGCCCGCCATGATGAGCCCCTCCTTGATGATCGCCTTCACTTCCGCGGGCACATCATCACGCTTCATCAGCAGCCAGCCCGGCCTGAAAATCCGGCAGCCGTAGTAGCCCATCGCGTAGGCCCAGTTGGCCCACGACGAGGCCCCGCGCCCATCGCTCAGCTCCATCATGCGCAACCCGTTCGCCTCCTCGACCAAAGCCTTGCGCAGCGACTTCTCCTCGGGCGTGGCGTCGAGCTTGTTGGCCTTGAGCCACTGATAAAACCGCACCTGGAAGGGATGCCAGAAGACCTGGTCGTCGACGACGATCGACCCGGCCTTGAGGGCGTTCGCGGTCGCCTCGTCGTCGCAGAAGATCCCCGCGGCGCCCATGCCGACGTAGTCCGCGTAGCCGCCGCCCATGATGAAATTCACCTTCACCATGAAGTCGTTCGGCCCGTCGGTGACCTCCACCGTGAGCAGCTTGCCTTCGTAATCGCCCTTGGAAAGGGCCGTGGTGGTCTCCTTCCAATCGTCGCCGCTGGGCGAGATGAAGCCGCCCGCGGCCACGCCGTCGAAGAGCACCGCGCCGTCGGGCGCGGTGAGCTTCACGCGGCGCGTCTGCGGATAGTCCGGCTCCGCCACCGCGAAGAAGAGGCCCGTCGCGCCCTTGGGCACGTAGACGTAGCTCTTGCGCAGCTCGCTGCCGTGGGCGTGCCGCCACGAGGGGTGGCCGGCGACGCCGAACTTGAGGTCCGAGCCGATACGGAGCGAGACGTAGTGGTCCGGGCAGCCGGCGAGGAGGACGCGGTAAACGCCTTTTTTCCCGCCTTTGATGGGGCGGTCGAACGTGCGCTTGACGATGTTGGTGAGCCGACCCGGATCGGACCAGGCGCTCCAGCGGACCCAGGGCTGGTCGCCCTTCATGTAGGTGTTGACGTAGGACTGCATCTCGTGGTCCCACCCGCCGAGGCGTTCCTGGGTGTTGGGCGTGTCGCCGCCGTCGTCGGGGATGACCTCGCGGACGACGGGGATGCCGTCGGGGTCGTAGACCTTGAAGAGGACCTCGCGCGGCCCGTTGGCGTAGAGGTTGATGTCGCGGACGTCGATGGAGACGGAGAACTCCTTGCCCTCGGGGTTGTCGACGTAGGCGGTGAAGCCTTCGTGGAGGCGGTAGTAATGGTCCTTGGCGACGGCGGCCGCGGCGGCGGAAAGAGCGGGTTTTTCAGGGGTTTTGAGGATGTACGTCGATTCGGAGGATGCGGCGGCTTTCGGGGATTCCGGGGTTTCCGGGGCCGCGGGCTGCGCGATCGCCGCGGCGGGGAGCAGGGAGAGGAGGAACGCGACGACCGCGGCGGCGATTCGGGAGCGTGGATGGAATTGGGTGGACATCACTCTTCCTTGCGGTTTCGGTGGACGGATTCGGCGGGCGGTTTCGATGGGCGAGGCGGAGGACGGCGGGATGGATCGCAACGGGCAAGTTGATGGACGTCGCGGAGAGCAGAGCCGACGGGCAACCCACGACGGCTCGGACAATTACTCTTTGGAACGATGCCTGAGAACGGATTATTGCAGACTACCGCAGACTTCACCCCACGGCAAGGGTTTCCGCAGGGCGACTTGGCCAACACTCCGGAGCACCCGATCACCCCCTTTCCCGCTCCCGAAAAAAAGAGTGCGCCTCCTGTAATACCCGTACAAGTGTCCGGCCAAATCCGGACAAGCCCCTCCCGCACCGCTCCTAAGTCCTTATTTTCCGTGCCGCAGATGTACGACCCAAAAAATTTTGTGGCGTTTTTGGCCCAAAAACGCGGGTGCGCGCGTCGAAATAGGTCCGCTGCGACCCCTCCCCGCCCTGCTCCCGCACCGCGGCACGCCATCCGAGGCGCCGGCGCGCGCCTTTTTGCGCGATATGCGTTCGCTGTGCGCCCCCATCGAGGGCGAGACCCGGGTTCCCGACCCCCGCCCCCCCCCGCCCCCGGCCCCCGGCCCCCAGAATGGGCGAAACTCCATTTTCATCCCCCTTCCCTGTCCCCTCCATCCCCGGCCGTCCATTACTCTGTGAGGCGAGATCGGAGCGCGCGATGGACGACATGGACCTCCTGCGACAGTACGCCCAGACCAACTCCCAGGCGGCGTTCTCCGAACTCGTGGCGCGGCACATCAACTGGGTCTACGGCGTCTGCCGGCGGCGCGTGGGAGACGCGACCTTGGCCGACGACGTGACCCAGGCGGTGTTCATCATCCTCGCGAAGAAGGCGGGCTCGTTCCCGCCGGGCACGGTGCTCGCGGGATGGCTGACGAACACGGCCCGGTACGCCTCGGCGGACGCCCTCAAACTCCAAGCACGGCGGCGACGGCATGAGCGGAAGGCAGCCGAGATGACGCGAACCACCACGATCGACGACCACCACGCCAACTTCGACGACAGCCCGGCCAACGACCTCCTGCCGTTCCTCGACGAGGCGCTGGCGCGGCTGTCGCCGGTGGACCGCGACGCGCTGGCGCTGCGCTTCTATGGAAGGCAGTCTTTGGCGGGCGTCGCCGTCGCCCTGGGCGTGAGCGAGGAGGCAGCCAAGAAGCGCGTCTCGCGCGGGCTGGACAGGCTGCGGGCGATGCTCGGCGGGCGGGCCCAGATGCTCTCGGCCGGGGCGCTGACCAGCACGCTGTTGAACGCCACCGCGCAGGCGGCCCCGCCGGGGCTGCAGGCCGCCGCCGTCGCCGCGGCGACGACCGGGCAGGCGGGGACGGCGATGGCGATCGCGCAGGGCACGATGAAGCTGATGGCGTGGGTGAAGGTGAAGGTCGCGGTGGCGGTGGTCTCGGCCGTGGTGGTCGGGGCCGGGGCGACCGCGGTGGCCGAGCGCGTGATCCACTCCGCGCCGGCGTCGAACGCGGCGACGGCGGCGCAGGCGCCGCCTGTCGCGCCGACCCAAGAGAAGGCGGCGGGGTCGCCCGAGGGCGAAAACCTCTTCACGCTCGACGGCGGGCCGGGCTTCTCGCGCCGGCTCGACCGCAGGCTCCTCCAATTCACCGGCACCGGCGGGGCCTTCGCGCAGTTCCACCTGGTCGTGCCCATCGCGGCGCTGCCGGGGCGCGGCGACGTGCAGGCGGAGGTGGTCATCGAGCGCTCCGGCGAATCGACGTCGATGCTCGTGCGCTCCGTGCGCGACAAGCTGCCCTACGCCTGCATCAGCGGCGGAACGCTTGTCCGGCTCGACCCTCGCTCGCCCGGGAGCGTGATCGTGGCGGAGGGCGTGGCGCCGGTGGCGGTGGTGGCGGCGAGTTCCGCAGCGGGCTCGGCGGGGGCCACGTCAGGAAATACGTCAGGAAATACGTCAGGGCCGATGACGGAGGTGCGCATCGCGGCCGGGGAGCGCAAGGAGATCCGCGTCGACCTGGCCTCGCTGATCGAGGGGCTGCAGCGCGGGGCGACTTCGCGCGGGTTCGACGAGAAGACCAACGCGGTGAAGCTGGGCAACGCCGAGGCGGGCGGGCGGGTGGCGCTGGTGAACGGCGCGGTGCCCGGCACGCCGCCGGTGAGCGAGTTCAACATCTCCGAGAAGCCCCGGCTTGCGGTGGGCGTGCGCGACATCCGCGTCGACCCGCGCGGAGGCGGGATGGCGCAAATCTCGGCCGAGATGCTCGAGCTGGTCGGCCTGACGGTGTACACCATCGACCGCAGCGCGGCGACGGGCGACCTGCTCCCGCCCGCGGGCTTCTTCGACGTCGCCGCGAACCGCGAGGCGGCGGGGAAGCTGGGTTCGGTCCTTTCGCAAAGGGGCAACGCCCGCGGCGCGGGCGGGGAGTTGTTGCGGTAGGAGCGGAGGCCGTCATGTGGCTGGACGAACGTCCGGGCAAATCGGTGCGGATGGGTTGTTGGTTTGGAGGGGGTGTTCCGGGTCTTGGTCTTCGCCCCGGAGGGGCGGCGGAATGTAGCCACGGGTGGAGCGATGCGAGCGCCAAGCGAGCGTCGCGCAACCCGTGGAACCCGTGCGCCCAAGAACGAATTGCCCCGGCAGGGGCAACGGAAATGTTGTATCGCGCGGGAACGCATCGCGGTCGTGGCGTCATCGCGAGAAAGGATTCCGCTGCCCCTGCCGGGGCAGAAGAACACGCGGGACCCCATTCCACGGGTTCCGCGTCGCCGGCCTTCCCCCCGGAAGGGGAAGGCCGGCGACACTCCACCCGTGGCTACATTCGCCCGCCCCTCCGGGGCGGAAGAGGTGGCCCAGCATTCCCGGAGCGTTGCCCCGGGCTGTCGACTTTCGCCCCGTTGGGGCTTGGGACAAATCAGCCTTCGTCTGCGATGTGGCACGACTCCGAATCACGATCGTTCACCTCGAAAGTTGTCCCCCATCGCGTTGGCCGTCCATCTCTTTGCGTGCGAGGCGGATAAACGCAGTCACGTCCTGAATGGGAATCCAATACCTATCCAGTTCGCTCAACGAATCTGAACCCGCATCAATCACATATCCCGCCCATTTCTCGCCTCTCCATTCATCTCCGCGTCCCATCCGTGATTCATTCCCAAGGAGACCTCGCCATGACGAACACCCCCGGAACCGCCCGCACGCCCCGCCGGAACCCCCGGAATCGCCGCCCCGCCGCATGGCTTGGGCTTGAGAGCCTCGAGCGCCGCGCGCTGCTCACCGCCGCGCCGCTGGCGGAGACCCTCGGCGTGCTGTCCGCCCTGGCCTCGCGCGGCGACATCCCCGCGATGCCCGCCGCGGTGATCGTCACCAACCAATCCTCCCTCGACGGCGAAGGCGGATCCCTCGGCTCGTTCTACCTCCCCGCCCAGCGCCGGCTCAACAAGCCCGGCGCGTTCCTCACCGGCCCGACCTCGGGCGCGCCGCTCGACATCGCGCGGGCCTACCTCGAGAAGCACGCGATGGAGCTGGGCCTCTCCGTCGCCGACCTGCGCAGCGCGAAGGTGACCAACCAATACACCGACGAAGGCACCGGCATCACGCACATCTACATGAGGCAGATGAGCCGGGGGCTGGAGGTGATGAACGCGGACTTGAGCGTGAACATCACGGCCAAGGGCGAGGTGATCAACGTCGGCAGCGGGTTCGTGGCGGGGCTGGGGTCCGGTTCCGGGGGCGGGGGCGGTTCCGGGG
>JAPLMQ010000268.1 GCA_026386955.1 Planctomycetota bacterium | reverse complement strand
AAGGTCAAGGTCAAGGTCAAAGTCAAGGTGCGACCCTCGACCCTTGCGGGTAACCTGAAGCGGTGCAAGACTCTGGGTCTTCACTCGCGGAGCCGAATGCCGACCCGAACGATCCACCTTTCCTGGGAGGAGATGTCGATGATCGCGGCCGACGCCGAAGGCTTTCAGCTCGCGCGGCTGGTATGGTTCTTCAAGGGTTCGAGCGCCGGCCTGAAGGTGGCCCGGGTATGCGCGAAGGTGGACATCGACTCGTGATCCACGAGCCGGCGAACGGCAGTGGGAGGGCGGGCGCGCGGCACTTCGGCGCCCCGTCCGGGTTCGCCGAGCCGTGTTGCTCCGAATGTCAGCCCGCGGCGGCGCCGCACTTCGGACTCGGCGCGATCGCGCGGCTCGGGGGGTTCGCGAACGGCGCGGGACCCGTGGGGGTGCCTTTCTGGGGCTCACCACTAGTCACATCTTGACAAGTCAATCGTGCCGGGTGATCGGTCGCTCCTGGAGAATTCCATGGACCCGGACCGGTGGAGTGAGGAGGAGTTCGGTGGCGCAGACCTGCATGACGCGAGGCTGGAGGCTCGGCTTCAGCTGATCGCCACGCGCGTGGCGGAGTCGTGCGGCGGGACCGTGGCGGCGGTGTTCAACGACCCGGCCGAGCGCCAGGCGGCGTACCACTTCCTCTCGAACAAGCGCGTGAAGTGGGAAGATGTCGCACGTTCGACGTATCGGGCGTGCGTGGAGCGGGCGGCGGGCGAGGAGTTTGCGTTCGTCCCCGAGGACGGTTCAAGTCTCAACATCACCGACACGGCGCACACGAAGGGAACGGGCCCGGTGGGCGCTCGCAAGTCCGGAGCCCGCGGGTTCCAGGTGATGAACTTGATCGTCGTCAGCGCGGAGGGCGTGCCGCTCGGGCTGTGCGGGCAGGCGTGGTGGTCGCGGGGGGAAACGGCGGCGACGAAGAGCCGTAAGGCTCGATCCACCGAGGACAAGGAGACGAAGCACTGGGGCGGCGAGATGGCGAAGGCGCGTGAGCTGTTCGTCGAGCACGGCTGCGGCACAATCCCCTGGTTCCAACTCGATCGAGGCGGCGACGCCTGGCCCGTCCTGGTCGAAGCCACTGAAGCCAACCAGTGGGTCACGATCCGCTCTTCCTCCGACCGGCGGCTCACGGACGGCGACGACGGGAAGCGGAGGTACTTGCATGAAACAATGGCCAAAGCTCCGATCCTCGGGGGGTACGGCCTCCCTGTGAAGGGCGGCCACGGCCGCACGAAGCGCGACGCAAAGATGCAGCTGCGAGCAGCGGAGGTGACCCTGCACATGATCGACGACCGAACGTCGCAGATGCACGACGTTACGGTGTGGTGCGTCTGGGCTACCGAAGTGGGGACCACCCCGGCCGGAGAGACGCCGCTCGACTGGATGCTGCTCACCACGCGCGCCGTCAGGAACTTCACCGACGCGAAGCTGACGCTGTACGGGTACTCGATGCGGTGGCGGATTGAGGAGTTCCACAAGACATGGAAATCTGGAGCCTGTAACGTGGAGGATCTCCAACTCCGCAGCGAACGGGCCATTCGAGGTTGGTCCATCGTGCTTGGTGCGGACGCGATGCGATTGCTGCGTATGACGTACCTTTCCCGTGAAGAACCAGACCGACCCGCGACCGACGAGTTCACCCGGGACGAGATCCACGCCGTGTACCTGGCGCGGAAAACCTCGTGGGACGGGGCGCGCGTCCCCACCATCGGCAAGTTGGTCGGCTGGATCGCCGATCTCGGCGGCTACACCGGGAAGTCGTCCGGCGGACCGCCCGGCGTGATGATCCTGGCTCGCGGCTGGGATCGGGTGGCGCCAATCGTCCCGGTCGTCGCCGGACTTCTCAGCCTTCAAGCCGGAGGACGCAAGAAGTGATCAATGGTCAGGTGAGGGGGCCGGGAGGCCCCGGGAGCTCCCGCCACGCCAAGCGGCGCCCGCCAACCCTATTCCCTACGTTCTTTCAGGTATCCATGTAGCGGACACTCGGCCTCGTGTTCGCCCACGAGGCTCAGCGCCCGGTGCACCGCCCTGTCCATCGCCACGAACCAGCCGGCCTC
>JAPLMQ010000158.1 GCA_026386955.1 Planctomycetota bacterium | reverse complement strand
GCGTGAGGCCGGCGCGATCGCTGCGCGCCAAGGCGGCGGGAAACCGAATCCCGCCGCGGAAAAACAGCGGGGAACGCTGCGCAGGCCGACCGCCCGGCCCGGCGGTCGACTGGTTTCAAGGGAAAAAGAAAACGAAGGCGTAATTCAGGACTCCCGAATGGCTGGTGGAGACCGCCGGAGGTCCCGGCCAATCTTGGTGTCCATCAACGGTGCGTAGATGGCCATGTCGAGCCAACGCCGTCCGTACAGCGACGCGAACGTCAGTAAAAACTCCGACACAAGTGGTCTCCCTCGAAATGCAGAAGTGACGAGCGCAGCCCCTGTAATTGTCGAGCGTTGTCAGACTGGGGCGGCATTTTATCGTGGAGAAGCAGTTCAGCACAGCGGTCAATAAGATTGTGTCGAACAGATCGCCCTCCTTCGCCAAATCTTCATTTATCATCCGCGCTCTGCTGTTTGATCCCATATAGTTACGTTTCAACCCATTTTTGTGGATGATTGATTCACGCGTGAATCAACGTGAATCAAGACCGCCCAAACCGCCCTTGTGAATCAAGCCGGCGAGGCAGGTCAAGTCTTGGCCTTCGGTAAGGCCATGGCTGGCTGCAGTTTATAGGATCTCCTGCCGCGTCGCGTCCATGAGGCGCGTCACAGGCGATCTTGATTCTGATTCAGAATCAAGAATCAAGCTGTGGATAACCCTCCGCGCGGGGAGGCGATTTGTCACATCTGCCCCGACGCCCAGATGTTCTTGCCCTCGTCGCGGAAGAGGACGCCGGGGTTGTCCTTGACGATGACGCCTTCGCCGTGGCCGCCCAGGTCGTGGATGAGGGCCTTGAGGGCGGCGATGTGGAGGGTGTTGTTGGCGATGACGGCGTTCCTGAGGTCCTTGAGGACGATGCCGTACTGGGGGGAGGATTTCCCGCCGCCGTCGTCCATGCCGACGCACATGGAGTTGCCGACGAAGACCAGGCCGTGGGCGCCTTCGAGGCGGACGTGGGCGCTGTCGAGGTCGGAGGTGGTCCACTCGGGCTTGCCGGAGCGGTAGATGACGTTGCCGGTGACGGTGAAGCAGTTGCAGGGTCCGCCGTCGCGGGTGGTGAGGTGGATGGCGGGACCGCCGGAGCGGTCGATGTAGTTGCCGGTGATGTTGTAGTGCCCGCCGCCGGCGACGTGGATGCCGCCCTTGGCGTTCCACTCGATGCGGTTGCCGGTCATGGTGACCGAAGCGGTGGGGCCGAGGCTGGTGTAGCCCGCGCCCTGGTTGCCGGAGAACCAGTTGTCGAGGATGAAGCCGTCCCACCCGCGGATGGCCAGGGCGTTGCCCTTGTTGAAGATGATCTCGCAGGAGCGGACGCTGAAGCACCAGGCGGGGTCGAGGCGGATGCCGTCGCCGGAGAAGTGGCTGATGTGGCAGCGCTCGATGTGGGGCGTGTCCTCCTCCTTCTTGTCGGGGTTGGGGGCCATGTGGATGCCGTGGACGCCGGAGCCGAGGTCGCGGCCGTCGAGGGAGAGGCCGTTGATGGTGGCCCCGACGGCGCCTGTGATGTCGATGAGGCAGGGGCCGGCGGCGTCGCGCAGGCGGAGCAGGGCGCCGGAGCCCTCGCGGTAGCCCCAGGTGGGGTTGCCGAGCAGGCCGGTGTGGGGCGGCATGCGGATCGTGCCGCAGAGATAGACGCCGTCGGGGACGAAGACGGTCCCGCGGGCGCTGCCGGCGGCGTCGAGCGCGGCCTGGAAGGCGGCGGTGTCGTCGGCGACGCCGTCGCCCTTGGCCCCGAACTCGCGCACGTTGAAGCCGGTGAGGGCGGACAGATTGATCGGGCGCGGGGGTTGGGGCTTCATGACGATCTCCATGGGGCAAGCGGGGCGTTGAGGTGCGAAATCGCGGCCTAGTTTAGCGGCGCGGACGCATAAAGGGCTCGCGAAGAACCGCGTTGGCGGCGCCGGAACGCGGATTATTGCGCGAGATCGAGACAGGAGGACTCCGGTTCGCGAAAGTCGGCCCCGCCGCGGGTCGATAAAAAGCTTGGCCGACACCCGGAGGTTTGTTCAAGCAATGGCTACCACGACCGATCCCAGTCGCTCCCTGGTGGCACGGCTCAAGGCCGCCCAGCGTCTGCCCAGCCCGCCGGGGGTGGCGCTCCGCGTCATTGAGCTCTGCCGCCGCGACGACACCGACAGCCGCCAGATCGGCGCCGCGCTCGACGCCGACCCGGTCCTCACCGCCCGCCTCCTGCGCTACGCCAACTCGCCGCTCGCCGGCATCGTCAACCGCGTGACCTCGGCCGAGCAGGCGATCCGCTTCCTGGGCTTCCGCAACGTGCAGGTGATCGCGCTGGGCTTCGCGCTCGCGCCGGGCAAGGCCGTGCCGCAGTGCCCGCGCTTCAACCTGGGCGACTTCTGGACGCAGACCATCGTGCGGGCCTCGCTCGCCAAGCGCCTCGCCGAGGGGACGCCCGGCGTCGACCACCTCGAGGTCTTCACCGCCTCGCTCCTGGGCGGGCTGGGCAGGCTGACGCTCGTCTGCGGGATGCCGCAGGACTACAACCAAGTGCTCGACGCCATGGCCGCGGGGAAATCGCAGGCCGACGCCGAGATCGACGTCTTCGGTACGCACCACGCCAAGTTCGGCGGCGCGATGCTCGAGGACTGGCGGCTGCCCACGACCCTGGTCGAAGGCGTGCGCTGGCAGGCCGAGCCGAACTCCGCCGCGCCCGAGCACGTCGCCATCGCCCGCGTATGCCACCAGGCCCTGCGACTGAGCCCGCTCTTCATGCCCTCGGCGACCCACGACGAAACGGAAATCGCGGCGCTTCGCGCCTTGGTCGAGACCGAACTCGGCCTCAGCGCCGAGCGCTGGGCGGAAATTTCCCACCGCGTCGTCTCCGACACGCAGGATCTCAAGCGCGTCCTTGAGATCGACGCTGCGGGCGAGGTCTGCGAGGCCCAGCTCTTCGCCGAGGCCCACAAGCTCGCGACCCGCCTGGCGATGAACGAGCAGGTCGCCCGCCGGCAGCTCATGGAGGACCAGGCGCAGCTTCTCCAACAGGCGAGCAGCGACGCCCTGACCGGGCTGGCGAACCGCGCCAAGTTCAACGCCTTCCTCGAGGAGACGCTCTCCGCCGCCCGCCGCGGGAAGCGCCGCTTCGCCCTGATCTTCTTCGACATCGACAACTTCAAGACCATCAACGATACGCTCGGCCACCCCGCCGGCGACCGGGCCCTGCTCGACGTCGCGGGCGTGGTGCAGGGACTCCTCCGCGAGGGCGACCTCTTCGCCCGCTTCGGCGGGGACGAGTTCGCGATCGTCGCCGCCGAGGCCGACCGCGCCCAGGCCTGCCGCATCGCCCAGCGCATCAACACCAGCGTCGCCGACCTGCGCGTCGAGGCGAACGGGAAATCGCTCCCGGTGACGGTCAGCGTGGGCATCGCGACCTACCCGCGCCCCAACAGCGCCATCGACGCCGCCGGCCTGCTCGAGGCCGCTGACCAGGAGCTCTACCGCTCCAAGCGCGGCGGCCGCAACCGCTGGTCCTGCACGGAAGAGGCGGCCTGATCGGATCGCTCCGGTCTGCATCCATCCCATCGGAAGCACACAAGCCCACTGATCCCGACGGTGCTCCGTCGGGTTCGGTGGGGTTCGCCTCCGATCACAGGTAGGCTATCCGCCTCGGAACGCCGCGACGCACTCGCGTCGTCGCTCCGACGTGGAGCCTCGCCATGTGGACCGACCCGCAAGCCCCGCGCATCTGGCGCTACGCCACCCGCCCGGGCAACAGCTTCCAGAGCGACGAAGCCCTCTACGGCGTCGACAACTACGACGACGCGACGCTCGCCCGCGTCGCCGCCGAGGGTTTCAACGGCATCTGGCTCTTCTGCAAGCTGCAGGACCTGATGCGCTCGAAGGTCTTCCCCGAGCTCAACTCGCCCCAGGCCGAGGCGCGGACCGCCGCGATCCGCGGGCTGGCCGAGCGGGCCGCGAAGCACGGCGTCGGCGTCTACCTCTACTTCAACGACCCCGTCGGGCTCGACATCGACCACCCGTTCTGGAAGGCCCACCCGGACCTGAAGGGGCCGACGCTCTGGCACATGTACGCCTGGTGCTTCTCCACGCCGCAGGTGCCAGCCTTCTTCCGCGACGCCGTCGCCGGCACGCTCGAGCAGCTCGAGGGCGTCGCGGGGATCTTCCTGATCACCGCCTGCGAGGCGCTGACGCACTGCTGGTCGAAGGTCCGCCTGCGGCAGGGCGGACAGCCGCCCGAGTGCCCGCGCTGCCGCCATCGCGAGCCGGCGGAGATCGTCACCGAGATGCTCTCCGCCTGGGACGCGGGGCGGAAGCGGATGAAGCGCCCTTGCCGAATCATGGCTTGGAACTGGGAGTGGGCCTACTGGTACCCCGACCCGCAGGCGGCGATCGTCGACCGCCTCCCGGACGGCATTGAACTTCTGCTCGATATGGAGCTGGGCGGGACGCGGATGTGGCGCGGCCGGCCGCAGGCGATCGGCGAATACAGCCTCGCCTTCGTCGGCCCCAGCCAGCGGCTCATCGCCACGCAGGATGCCGTCGCGCCGCGGGGCGTGCCCGTCCACGCCAAGATCCAGATCAACGCCACGCACGAGCTCTGCACGGTGCCCAACCTCCCCGTGCTGCGGACCGTCCACGCCAAGATGCGGGCGATGACGCAGCGGAAGATCGCGGGCTTCCTCGGGGCCTGGAGCATCGGCACCTGCTTCACGCTCAACACCTTTGCGCTCAAGCTCTTCATGCGCGACCCCGACCGCTTCATGGACGAGCGGACCTTCTTCGCCGCCCTGGCCCGCGAATACTTCGGCGAGGTCGACGCCGAGGCGATCGGCGACGCCTGGGCCCGCTTCTCCAAGGCGTTCGAGCAATACCCCGTCACGATTCCCATGCTCTACTACGGCCCGGTCAACGACGCCCCCGCCCGCCGGCTGTCGCTGCGCTTCGAGGGCAAGCACGCCGGGCGGACCTTCATGGGCGACAACTTCGGCGACGATCTTTCCCGATCGCTGGATGGGCTCGACCTCGACAAGGTGATCGCGGCGTTCACGGAAATGCATGCGGGTTGGCGCGAGGCCTTGGCGTCCTATGAGCGTGCGATGGCCCACTCCTCGGACGGCACGCCCGAACAGGCGGCCCATCGGCGCGAGGAACTTTCCACCGCTCGCATGACGGAGGTACAACTCGCCTCGGTGGTGAACGTCTTCGAGTTCGAGCGCGAGCGCGGGCGCGTGATGAAGCGGGATGGGCTGCGTCCGCCGTGCACGCTGCCGCGCGAGGCGGCGTTGCTGGCGATCATGGCTCGCGAGGCCGCGAACGCGGGAAGGGCGCTCCCGCTGGTCGAGGCCGACGCCCGCTTGGGGTTCCACCAGGAATTCGGCGGCTACAAGTACGACGCGAAGTCGATCCGCGCCAAGATCGCGGCGATGGAGGCGGAGGTCGGCCGGAATTGTTAGCCGGAAACGCAAGCGACGGGACGGGGGTCGCCCAATCCAGAGCTGCGCCGGGGAGACCATGTGCCTCTTCCCATCAGACGCAGTCTGATCTGATTCAGGTCAGAGCCGGAACACCCTCGACAATTGGGGAATGATCGCAGGCGTTGTCTTCAGCCCCAACGGGGCGAAAGGTGATAGCCCGGGGCAACGCCCTCGTTGTACTACACAAGTCGCAGGATGCGTCTCGTCCCCTCTTCCGCCCCGGAGGGGCGGGCGAATGTAGCCACGGGTGGAGCGACGTCCGCCTTAGTCCAGAAGGCGAACGTCGCGGAACCCGTGGAATATGGCGTCGAATTTTCTACTGCCCCGGCAGGGGCAGCGGAATCGTGCCTCGCGGCAATGCGACGTTTGCACGGGCAACGATCGCCCCCCGCGCGACACGATCATTCCGTTGCCCCTGCCGGGGCAAAAAACATTTGGACGCACGAATTCCACGGGTTGCGCGACGCTCGCTTGGCGCTCGCGTCGCTCCACCCGTGGCTACATTCCGCCGCCCCTCCGGGGCGAATACAAGCTCCTCGTTCGCCTTGGCGTGCCGTGCTCATCGTCGGACTTGTGTAGTACAACGAGGGCAACGCCCCGGGATGGGTCGCCGACAGGAATGCAAGCCCTGAAGGGCGCAACAAGTCGCGGGGAAACCCGGTTTCGCCCCTACAGGGCTCATGCCTTGCGGACGCTGAATTCCCGGGGCGTTGCCCCGGGCTATCTACTCTCGCCCCGTTGGGGCTCAATGCCAATACCATGCAGCCACCACCCTCACCGCCGCGCCCCATCCCGGCACTCATACACCGGCCAATCGATGTACCTGGGCGCGAAAAGCGTCTTCTTGGGCATCGTCGGGCTGCTGTGGAAATAGATCGGGTTGGGCCCGTCGCCATCAAGCATCGCGGCGAAGAGCCGGATGCGGTGGCGGCGCATGTCGAAGGCGATCGGTTTGCCGATCTCGTCGCCGCTGAGCCCGGGCGTGGTCGCGCCGACGCGCCAGGTGGTCGGTGCTCCCAGCCCGCGCCAAGGCAGGCGGAGCTCGGCGGTGTAGCCGGTGTCGGTGTCGCGCGGGTCGTTGACGGTCGAGGGCGCGCCGTCGGCCTTGGGCTTGAGCCGCACCGCCGAGGCGACGCGGAACGGCCCATCGTCCTGCACGTACTCCTCCACGGCCATGAAGTGCTTGCCCCAGAACGGGATCATCGACGACCGCCGGAGCAGCGAGTCCTCCGGCGGGACGATCGTCCAGATGTCGCCAAAATGGTTGGCCGCGTCGTGGTGGATCTCCCAGGCGACGACCGGGTTGTCATACCCCTCCATGGTGACGAAGAACTCGACCAGGTCGAGCTTCTTCTCGGGCCCCCAAGCGAGCGGGGTCTGCCTGCGGTTGTCGGCCGGGCCCTGGGGCGAGCCGTCGGGCAGGGCGACGAGGTTGGCGTCGGTCACGTCGTAGGCGAGGTAGAGGTAGTGCTCGTCCCACGCGTAGCGCACGCGCAGGCGGGGTTGCGGGTCGCGCAGGCTTTGGCCGTCGAAGCGGAAGTTGGCGTCGATGACCGGGGCGGATTTCCAGCAGGCGTCGTCGAGTTGGCCGTCGATCACCGGGGCGACGGCGGCGCGGTCGATGAACCCGGCGGGGGATTGGCAGGCGGAGAGGCAGAGGAGGGCGGAGAGGCACAGGACTCGCAGGCAGGTCCGCGAGAGCGGGGTGACCGACAAGCGTCGAGATCGTGGCCGGGGGAAGACGTGGGGAATCATTCGGCGCTCCGGGGCACGGACTTTGGGTGCCACAAGCCATCGTACTCGTGGCATGTGCCTGCTCCGATGAACCTGTCTCGTTACTGAATTCCGGATGGATAAAGCGTGTCAAAGGCGTCGGGTGCCACGGGTGGCTTGTCCACCCGTGGAGGTTGGCCGTGGATCGTGCCGAGTCGAAAGAAGCTCAAAAAGCCCATTCCCAAATCCGTGCGTTTCCGTGTGTCCCACCACGGGTGGACAAGCCACCCGTGGCACCCACTGCGAGTTCTCGCGCTTTATCCATCCGGAGATCAGTAGCCGGACGCGCAAGCGATGGCTTGAACCGTCCCGCGCGCTGAAAGCGTCAAGTTCGTCGTGCGCCCAACGCCGTCGCTTGCGCGTCCGGCTAACCCAGAGCAGCGCCGTCGCTTCGGCGCCGGCCGCGCCATTCAAAGGCATCTCATCGCGAGTCCGAACGCTCTGGGTTGCTCGGCACATGCCACGAGTACGATGGCATGTGGCACCCAGAATCTGGCTGCGTGCGGTTTCCGCTGGTCTCCTCAAATCGTCCCCGCCGGGGCCGTCGCCGCGGGCGGTGTGGCGGGAGGCGCGGCCGGGGCCTTGACCCCGCCATTCTCCACCTTGGCCTTCGCCGCGTTCTCCCGGCGCTCGACATAGCCCGACTTGTCCAGCACGCCCGGCCAGACGTACTCGATCGCGCCGAAGTACCAGAGGCCCCAGCCGGCGAGGACCAGGACTACGATCGCGGCGAATTTGTACCGCCCCGAGTTGTCGTCGGCGAAGGGGTCGACCAAGTCGCGCGACGAGCCGGGCGGCAACGTGGCGACGCGGGTGAGCGAGCCGCCGAAGGGGATGTTCACGCGGGCCCGGGCGTTCACCGCCCAGCCGTTGGCGTCGAGGATCGGGCCCAGGTTGCGCTGCCGCAGCTTGAGCCAGGCGATGATCATCGACGGGCCGGAGATGAGCAGGATGAGGGCGACGATGCCCACCGGCATGAGGTAGCCCAGGCCGAAGAAGGCCTGCAGGAGGACGCCCAAGGCGGTGGAGATGCCGGCGAAGGCGACGCCCAAGGCGGCGACCACGCCGATGTCGATCTTGGGCGCGGCGGCGGGGGGCTTGCCGGCCGCGGCCTCGCCCGTCGCGGTGGCGGCGGTGGTGAGCTTGTCCTGCGAGGCGGCGTCGGCGGCGGCGGCACGCTTGGCGATCGTGTCCTCGATCCAGCGCAGCATCCGCTTGTAGGGGCTCCAGAACGCCTGGCGGATGCTGATGGGGTTGTCGACGACCTTGGTGATCGTGGCGTCCCAGTCGCGCCCCTGGCGGTCATAGAAGAGCCCGTTGCGCCCGACCATCAGGTTGTCGGAGTCGCCCCCGGTGAAGGCCGCGGCGATGGTCATCTTCTCGCCTGTCGCCTTGCGGGTCAGGTCGCAATACGCGAGATAGGTCCGGCTCAGGTGGGCCATCGCGGCGTGCTTGCCCATGTCGTCCACGCGCACGCACAGGTTGCAGCTGCGCTGGTCGAGGTAGAGCGTGCCCGACTGGAAGACGGCCCGGTCGCCGTCCTTGTAGAAGTCGCGGAAGTTGACGTAGTTGTTGAGCAGGCGGAAGAGGTCGCGGTGGTAGTGGACCAGCCGCTCGACCGCGGCGATGGAGTTGGCCTCGGGCTCGAGGGCGGCGTCCTTGGCGAGCAGGGCCTCGATCTCCTGGCGTGAGGTCCCCGCGAGGATCTCCTTCACGCGGGCGAGGCCGAGCTTCTCGACCTTTGTGCCGGCCTTCCCCGCCGACCAGGCGATGAACGGCGCGAGCTTGGCCTGCACTTGGGCCCAGTCGGCCGCCGACATGCGCGAGCGTTCACCCAGCAGCGGCTGGACCGCGGCGGCGTGCAGCGTCGCGATCGCCCCCGCCCACGCGGGGTTCACCCCGTCGGTCGTCAGCGGCAGCGAGCCGCCCGCCTCGACGCGGGCGAGCGGGAGGCTGGAGATCTCGGCCGAGGTGATGGTGAGGTCCTTGGCGGAGATCGCCAGGTATTCCTCCTCCGAGCGATTGAGCGCGCTGAGCGCCCGCCCGTCGAACGACGCGAGGCGGCAGCGGGCGAAGAAGTCCTCGACCTTCGCGCTCACCGCGGCGACCGCGGCGCTGGCGGCGCCGGTCCCCTCGCCCAGCGGGAGGACGTCGGCCGCCTGGGCCTTGGCCCACCAGTCGGCGTGGGCCTGGGCCTCGGCGAAGAAGGCGTCGACCGCCGCCTTGTTGACGCCGGGCTTCCCGCTCCGGTCGGTCTGCGCGCCGAAGCAGGCGATGATGTTCTCGACCACGGCCTTGACCGCGGCGTCGTCGCTGGCGTCGACGGGGATGATCCCGTCGCCATTGAACCGCGTCTGGGCGAAGATCTTCTGCGTGTCGGCGACGTCGGCGACGGCGATCGCTGTCTCGTTGGGCCGGCCGAGGTTGATCAGGATCTGCTTGGCCGAGGCGAGGACCTGCTTGCCCTCCGGGGTGGCGTCGTTGATCGAGCCCAGCGAGAGCGCCGCCGGCGGATTGCACAGCTCGTCGGCGTTCTTGAGCATCCCGCAGGCCCACTTGGTGGCGGCGATGATCTCCGGGGCACGGACCCGGCCGTCCTTGTCGGTGTCGATCAGGGCGAGCGTCTTGGCGTCGAACTCCAGCCCGGTGGTCGGGCAGCTCAGGGCGACCCAGAGCTTCTGGTCAAGCTGGTCGAGGCTCGCCAAATCGGCACCGTTGCGCAGGAGCACCTGGTCGAAGCCGCCGGCGCGGAAGAACTTCCAGGTGTGGTTGCCGCTGTGGAGGAGCTTGAGGGGGTTGAAGGTCATGGGTGTCCTGCTTTCGCTGAAGATTCGGGACGGAAGGCGCGGCGGGGCGACGGCGCGGACGGGAAAACCATCTGGACTCGTGCTGGGCTCCCGCTCGACTCGCGAGGGCTACCGGCCGGGAGTTTTGGGGATTTCCCCCTGTCGCACCTTCCAGAGTTTTACCCCCGCGTGGGGGCGGATGCCAATCCATCAGGCGAAGCCTGATCAGAGACGGACACTGTGTGTCCGAAGATCGGGCGAGGCGGTACTCCGCCCGCGCGACGTGCCGGCGTCGTTGACGGCGCGAGAACCGAACGACGCCACCGGAAAATGCCGTCACCGTGGCTGCGACGGGAATCATGAACTGCTTCGTACTCCGGCACTTCGCGCGAGGCGGAGTACCGCCTATCGCCCCGTCTTCGGGGACACAGTCCCCGTCTCTGATCAGGCTTCGCCTGATGAGATGAAAACATCCGTGGCTTGCGCTTCCGGCTAACAAGGCCAACCCCGCGGCGTGGATCTCACCGCAACCCGCGGATGGCCCAGCCCGACGGCGTGCGCTCGATGTCGACGTTCGCGGCGTGGGGCGAGGAGGCCAGGCCCGGCATGGTCAGGATCGGGCCGCAGAGGGCGACGATGAACCCCGCGCCGGCGGCGGCGCGCAGGCCGGTGACGGTGAGCGTGAAGGGGGCGGGGCGGCCGCGGGCCTTGGCCGCGTCGCTGATCGAGAGGTGCGTCTTGGCGAGGCAGATCGGCATCGAGGCGAGCCCGGCCCGCTCGATCCGCGCGAGGTCGGCCCGGGCGTGGTCGGTGAGCGTGACGCCCTGGCCGCCCAGCACGGTGCGGGTGATGCGGTCGAGCTTCTCGGGGACTGATTCCTCGGCTGCGTAGATCGGGCGATAGTTCGGCGAGTCGGCCGGCGATTGCGCGAGGACCTGCATCACCGCGTCGGCGAGCTCGGTCGTCCCGGCGGAGCCTTGGGTGAAGCCCGTGGAGTCGACGACGCGCACGCCGCGCGCGCCCAGCGTCTTGTTGACGTAGGCGACCTCGTCGGGGCTGTCGCCCGGGAAGCGGTTGAGGGCGACGATCGGCGGGCCGATGCCGATGCGCCCCATCGACTCCAGGTGGGCCAGGACGTTGTCGAGCCCGCGCTCGACGGCGGGGAGGTCTGCCGCGGCGTAGTCGGCGCTCCCGCCGTGGAACCGCATGGCGCGGATCGTCGCGACCATCACCACCGCGCCGGGGAGGAAGCCGCCCGCGCGGCATTTCAAGTCGAGGAATTTGAAGCCGCCCAGGTCGAAGGCGAAGCCGCCTTCGGTGACGACGACGTCGCCGACGCGGCGGCAGAGCTCGGTCTGGATGCGCGAGGAGGTGCCGTTGGCGACGTTGCCGAAGGGCCCGCCGTGGAGGAATACGGGATTGCCCTCGAGGGTCATCACGAGGTTGGGGCGGACGGCGTCGAGCAGGAGGGCGGCCATGGCGCCGCCGGCCTTGATGTCGCCGGCGCGGACGGGGCCGCCCGCGGCGTCGAAGCCGACGACGATCCGGTCGAGCCGGGCCCGCAGGTCGGGCACGTCGCGGGCGAGGCAGAGGATGGCCATGACCTCGCTGGCGGCGGTGATGTCGAAGCGGTCGGTCCGGCGGGGGCCCTTGGCAGTGGAGAGGCCGACCTCGATGCGGCGCAGGGCGCGGTCGTTCATGTCCATCACCCGCCCCCAGGTGACGGCTTCGGGGGCGATCGTCGGCGGGCGGTCGGCCCGGGGGTCGGCGTAGTGGAGGTGGTTGTCGAGCAGGGCGGAGAGGAGGTTGTGGGCGCTGGTGACGGCGTGGATGTCGCCGGTGAAGTGGAGGTTGATCGCGTCGGGCGGGGTGACGCTGGAGCGCCCGCCGCCGACCGCGCCGCCCTTGACGCCGAAGACCGGGCCCAGCGACGGCTCGCGCAGGGCGCCCACGGCCCGGACGCCGCGGAGGTTGAGCCCGTCGACGAGCCCGACGCTGACGGTGGTCTTGCCCTCGCCGGCGGGCGTGGGGGTCATGGCGGTGACCAGGACGATGCGCCCGCGCGGGGCGGCGTCGATGCGCTCGGGATCGATCTTCAAAACGCCGCGGAGGCGGTGCTCGCGGGCGGCGGCGGGGATGGCGAGGCGGTCGGCGACGCTGTCGATGGTGGTCATGGAGGTGGGTCGCGGCGGGATGATTTTGGATCGGAATCGGATCGCGGAAGAGGCCCTGTGGGGCGACATCCTAACGGATTCGGGGCGGATTCTGTTGGCGGGTTTTGCCGCGTTGGGATGTGCGACGGTCCGCGCCCAGGAGCGCGGCGGCGTGCCCGCGGCGGTGGGGGGAGCGGGGCAGAGGCGGGGCATGGGCGGACAGGGAGCGGAGGGGTTTGGAAGGGGAATTCAGCCAAAAAACGGGCTTGCAGGCCTCTGCGCAACGATGTTCCACGTGGAACACGGTTGTTTGAGGCCACGAGAGGCCGCAATGGGCCGCGATGGCCGGGATGTCGGCCTGCGCAACGACGTTCCACGTGGAACATCGTTGTTGGCTGCGTCGCGGGGGAAGCAGGAGCAGGATCAGGCCGAGGCCATCTCCATTGCACGGGGGCGAGCCGCTGGCTCCGCGGCCTTCTTCGCGGGGGCCGGCGGGGCGATGCCGAAGAAGGTCTGCCCGACCGCGGCGTCGATCGCGTTGAGCTTGCCCTGCAGGCCGTCGAGGTACTCGTGCAACCCGACGGAAATGACTTCCGCGATCCGGGCGTAGTCAAGCTCGGAGCGCAGCCGGCCCAGGAGTTGGTCGGCGTGGTTGTAGAACGTGCCGGGGGCCGAGCCGGTGATCGCCCGCATCGATTCCTCGGCGCGGGCGACGCAGTAGCGGATCGCGCGGGGGAACTCGCGGTCGAGGATGAGGAACTCGGCGACGGCCTCGGGGTCGATCGTGGGGAAGCGCTTGCGGTACATCTCCAAGGCGCTGGCCGACTTGAGCAGGGCCGACCAGTGGATGGTGTCGACGGGCGTGCCCACGTCGTCGACGCGGGGCAGGAGGATGAAGTACTTCACGTCGAGGATGCGCGAGGTCTTGTCGGCCCGCTCGGTCAGCCGCCCCATGCGGGCGAAGTGCCACGCCTCGTTGTGGGCCATCGTCGCGTCGGTGATGCCCGCGACCAGGTGGCTGGCCATGCGGATCGAGGCGTAGAAGTCGTGCGGGTTGTCGTTCGCGGCCTGGCGGGAGGCGGGGTCGCGCATGAAGAGGTAGAAGCGGTTGATCTGCTCCCACATGTCGGAGGAGATCACGTCGCGGATGCAGCGGGCGTTCTCGCGGGCCGCCATCACGCACGAGAGCACGGAGCTGCCGTACCGCCGGTCGAAGGTGAGGAACTCCACGACGTTCTCGCTCGTGGGCTTGCCGTAGAGCTCGGTGTAGATCGCCTCGTCGCCCGAGGTGGTGACCAGCGGCTCCCACTGCCCGGCGGAGTCGGCGGGCGTGTCGAGCCGGAGCTGGAGGTTGACCTCGACGAAGCGGGCGACGTTCTCGGCCCGCTCGATGTAGCGGCTCATCCAGTAGATCGAATCGGCGACGCGGCTGAGCATGGGAGGCTCCTTCGTACAACCGACGCGGCGTTCAGGCGCTGAGGACCCACGTGTCCTTGCTGCCGCCGCCCTGGGACGAGTTCACGACCAGCGAGCCCTTGCGCAGCGCGACGCGCGTCAGGCCGCCGGGCAGGACGTAGATCGACTTGCCGTAGAGCACGTAGGGGCGCAGGTCGACGTGCCGCCCCTCGAAGTGGTCGTCGACGATCGTCGGCACGCGCGAGAGCGAGATCACCGGCTGGGCGATGTAGCCGCGCGGGTTCTCCTGGATCTTCACCGCGAACTCGTCGCGCTGGGCCTGCGTCGCGTGCGGGCCGATGATCATCCCGTACCCCCCCGACTCGTTCGCCGCCTTCACCACCAGCTTGTCGAGGCTCTGCAGCACGTGGCTGCGCTCGGCGTCGTCCCAGCAGACGTGCGTGGGCACGTTGGGGAGGATCGCGTCCTGCCCGAGGTAGTACTTGATGATCTTGGGCACGTAGGCGTAGATCACCTTGTCGTCGGCGACGCCCGTGCCCGGCGCGTTGGCCAGCGCGACGCGCCCCGCGCGGTAGACGTCCATCAACCCCGGCACGCCCAGCATCGAGTCCTTGCGGAAGGTGGTGGGGTCGATGAAGTCGTCGTCGATCCGGCGGTAGATCACGTCGACGCGCTGCAGCCCCTTGGTCGTGCGCATCATCACGCGCCCGTCGCGGATCGCCAGGTCGCGCCCCTCCACGAGCTGCACGCCCATCTGCTGGGCGAGGAAGGAATGCTCGAAGTAGGCGGAGTTGTAGACGCCCGGGGTGAGCAGCACGACGCAGGGGTTGTCCACGCCCGAGGGGGCCAGGGCGCGGAGCGTGTCGAGCAGGCGGTTGGGGTATTCATCCACCGCGCGGACGCGGCAGGCCTCGAAGGCCTGCGGGAAGGTGCGCTTCAGGAGCTGCCGGTTCTCAAGGACATACGAGACGCCCGAGGGGCAGCGCATGTTGTCCTCGAGGACGTAGAACTGGCCGTCGGTGTGGCGGACCAGGTCGGTCCCGGTGATGTGGCACCAGACGCCCTGGGGCGGCTTGAACCCGACGCACTGCGGGCGGAAGGCGGTGGCGGAGAGGATCAGGTCGCGCGGGACGACGCCGTCGGCGATGATGCGCTGCGGGCCGTAGACGTCGGCGAGGAAGAGGTTGAGCGCCTCGATGCGCTGGGTGAGCCCGCGCTCGATGCGGGCCCAGTCGCGGGCCTCGACGATGCGGGGGACGATGTCGAAGGGCCAGATGCGCTCGGTGCCGGCCTCGTGGCCGTAGACGTTGAAGGTGATGCCCAGTTGGAGCAGCGCCGCCTCGGCGGCCTTCTGGCGGCGGAGCAGGTCGCCCGGCGGAAGCGACTCCAGGCGCTCGACGAGGGGGATCGCGCCGGCGCGGGGCTTGGCGGGCCCCTCCATCAATTCGTCGTAGAAACCCTGGGTGGCGTACGATTGAAAATTCATCAGGGTTTGCCGTTGTTTGAATCACCCGCCTAGTTTTCGCGCACTCCACGCCCAGCGGCGCAGCATGACCGCGCCCACGGATGGAGCGATACAAACCTCGTGCCATCGTGGCCGAGAGATGTGGTTTGGCGGTTAATCCGCGGTGAGGACTACTCAATGAGGACTGCGGTCATTCCGCCGGCTGCACGTCCACCGCAACGGTCACGTCGTGCT
>JAPLMQ010000258.1 GCA_026386955.1 Planctomycetota bacterium | reverse complement strand
GATCTGGCCCACGCCTACGACTGCATGGACAGGGGATTGCCCTACACGCCCCGCATCTAGCCGAGGCCAGGCAGCCACGCCCTGACGTCCCTGGACTCGGTGGCCGTCCTGATCATCAAGACGGCTCTGGAAGAGGATGTCCCCGGCAGCGAAGTCGCGGAGCAGACACCCCTTCAAGTCCTGGCGCCGTTGGCCCGGCGGAGGCGAGTTTTTGGATGCCACCATCCCCGCTGCAACGGATTTCCATGAAAGGGACTGGGCCCCTTCCGGGAGGGTCGCGACGTCGTCCAGGGGGTCAACTACGCGCCAGTCTGGATCCGCGGGGCCCGCACCCTGCCCATCGACTACTTCACCAGTGAGGAGCGTCTCCAGAGCCACCGCACCAACGCGGTGGGGGGCCTGGCCGCGACGGTGCTGGGGCCCCTGGCAATGGCTACCTGCCCGCCTCCTACGACCTTCAGCTCGGGAACTTCCTGCAAGGCACCGGGGCCGCCCCTACGACCTGACCCGGTTCTGGTACTCGCTCGACGACGGCAAGAACTGGCTGGCGATCAACAGCGGCGACATCAGCGGCGCCGTCATGTCCCTCTCCAGCACCGCGGGGTCCGGCGAGAACATCCACACCGTCATCTGGATGGCGGGCGGCTATGGGGTCGGGGCCAACGACCTGGTCCGCCTGAAGATCGAGTGCCTGCCCTCGGGCCTCGCCTCGGGCCTCCAGCTCCCGTTCCTGAAGTGGTACTCGACTCCCAATCCGGTGGCCGACCCCGCCGGCGCCTTGCTCGCCACCCTCACGGGCCGGGTGCAGACCTTCTCCTGGGACGAATCCACCAACCGCTGGCTGCCCCTGGACACCCCTGTGGTGGTGCCCGGCCAGATCGACCTCCTGACCCAGCAGTTGGAGACGATCAAGAACGACCCCACCACGGACAGCCCCCTGGGCTACTACTCCAGCCACACCGCCGGCGTGCTCACCGACGCCCCCAAGTACAACACCTGGCTCGCGGCCTCCTACGGGTCGCAGAACCATGGGTCGGCCATGCAGGCCGTGAGCGAGCCACTCGAACTTCTCACGCGGGTGGAGATGCCCCGTGCCCGCGACGCCATCCAGGGGGCCGAACGCCATTGCCGCAAGCGGCTCATCGAGCAGGGCTACTACGCGGAGCAGTATTTCGAGACCGACGGCTCGGGCAACGTGCAGGAGACCGTCACCGTCCGGGCCCTCGTGGCCACGGTCGTCGACAGCGAGGGAGACACCGAGTTGCCGGTGAGCGTGCAGCGGTACTGGCGATTCCAGGTGCAGAGCGTGCCGACCGCGCCCAACGGGGTCTACGACAGCCAGGGCTACTTCGACCCGCAGGACACGACCACGCTGGAGCGTGTCTTCTTCCGCGTGCGGCTGGACGCGAAGCCCACCCTCGACAGCCAAGTCCATGACCTGCCCCTCCGCACCTTCCTCTACGGGGACGATGGGCGTCGACTCAGTGTGTCCCAAGAGCAAGTGGTGACGGGCTTTGGTGCGACGGCCACCATCATCGACACCGCGAGGGAGGCCCCCAGCCCCGCTGACGGGCAGGCCACGACCAGTGCCGGGGGCGACCCATTCGCCCCGACCTCGAAGCCGGTGCCGGACCCGGTGATCCAGGTCGGCGCCGTGCTCAAGGTCCGCCCCGACCAGCTTCCTGGCGAGGTCGCAGGGGACCAGCTCGCGGCGGGCCAGGCGGACTTCAGCGGCGGCTACACCTGGGATGTGGCGGCCTACAACGCCTTCCTCGGACCCGTGACGGCGTCTCCCCGCCCCCTGATCACCGGCGTGGTGACGGACCAACCCAACAACACCGTCTTCGTCAGCTACGAGATGAGGGCCCACGAGCACATCACCCGGGCCAGCCTTCGCCACACGGTGGACTACCGCGGGGTGCTTTTCATCGACGGGTACCAGGTGAGCACGCAGACGACCACGCCGTTCTGGACCGACGAGGTGGCCCTGAACTTCGTCAGCGACCGCCGGGCCCCGGCCAGTTCCTCCTCGCGACGGATGAACGTGCTCTCGTGGGTGCCGGCCGGGGTGGACCGCCAGCGGCCCGTCCTGCTCTACGAAAACGAGCGGATGCAGTACATCGGCGCCGTGGCCAAGCGTGACTCCAGCACCTTCTGGCGGATCACCACCTTCAGGAGCATGACCCTGCCCAACGCCTGCGAGTGGGAGAGCCTGTTCCAGGGAGACGGGGCGGGCGGCTACGAGAACCTGTACGGCCCATGCCTCGCGACCGACCCCGACGGCGGGTACCGGCTCTACATGACCGCCCAGGCGGCGGGCGGCCTGCCCCTGCTCGTCATGGCCTCCAGCCCCGACGGCGACACCTGGGGCACGCCCCTGGCCCTGGGAGGCCTCGGGGCGGCCGCCAACCCCTGCGTGGTCCAGGAGGGCAACACCTTCCACCTCTGGTACGAGAGTCTGGACTCGGGGAGCGGCCGGGTGGCGATCTACTACGCCACCAGCGAGGGGGGGGCGACAACTACATCCCCGCCAACGGCGGATTGCCCGTGCTGGTCCTGGGGGCGGATGTGGGGTCCCCGTGTGTGGTCCGGATGGGTGGTGCCTGGGTCATGTACTTCAACGACTCGGCCTCGGGCTCCATCGCCAGCGTCTACGGCACCGACGGGGTGTCGTGGGCAAGGTTCAAGATCGAGAAGCCCGGAGCCACCATCACCGCCCCCGGAACCGGCGGCACACCCTGGAGCCGGCCGGCATCTTGACCGCGGCCTTGGCGTTCTTGGCGAGCAGGTCGTCGATGTCGGACTGGGTGATGGCCACGCAGTCCCCCATTCTGGCCGATTCTTGACGCCGGGGTGGGACAGGTCAAACGTGCTGTCGCCCGTGGCCACTCCTCAGCCCCCAGCGTACCGGCGACCAACGAATGGACGGCCTAAATCCCATGTTCCGGAAAACATCCGGAAGTGAAATAATGGAAAATCATCGAATATGCCGTGTTTTACGGTGTTTTTCGAGACCCGGAAATGTTTGCTTCGGCTTCGGAGGCCGACGCTCTATCCAATTGAGCTACGCGGACGAATGCAGACGAGCGGATTCTATCGCGGCGGGCGGGTATGGCAATCGACGGTGGGAACTCAGGTGATCGGGGGACGTGCGAGAGATTCGCCTCACCCCCCCGCCGGGCCTTCACCGCCGGGCTCGGTCATGGCGCGGGGGTTGAGCAGGCGGTCGAGTTCCGCGGGCGGCAGGAGTTTCTTCTCCGTCGCGAGTTGGCGGATGGTCTTGCCGGTCTCGAAGCCTTCCTTGGCGAGCTCGGCCGCGGCGTCGTAGCCCAGGGCGGGGACGAGCGCGGTGCCGAGCATGAGCGACTGCTCGATCAACTCCTCGCAGCGGGCGCGGTTGACCTGGAGGCCGTCGAGGAGCTTGTCGACGAAGACGTGCGTGACGTGGGTGAGCAGGTGGATCGACTCCAGGAGCGCGTCGGCCATGACGGGCATGGCGACGTTGAGTTCGAGGATCGAGCCGACGCCGCCCAGGGCCGCGGTGTGGATCGTGGCGTCGTTGCCGATGACGCGGGCGGCGACCTGGATGACCGACTCGCAGACCACGGGGTTGACCTTGCCGGGCATGATCGACGAGCCGGGCTGGACGGCGGGAAGCATCAGCTCGAAGAGGCCGCAGCGCGGGCCGGAGCCGAGCAGGCGGATGTCGTTGGCGACCTTGGAGAGCGAGATCGCGACGACCTTGAGCAGGCCGGAGGCCTCGACCCAGGCGTCGCGGGCGGCCTGGGCCTCGAAGTGGTTGGGCGCCTCGGAGAAATTGAATCCGGTGCGCTCGGCGAGTGCCCGGGTGACGCGCCGACCGAACTCCTCGTCGGTGTTGATCCCGGTGCCCACAGCGGTCCCGCCGATGGCGAGTGGGAGGAGCGCCGCCACGGCGAGTTCGATGCGCTCGATCGCGTTGAGCGCTTGCTGGGCGTAGCCGGAGAAGACCTGCCCCATGCGGATGGGCGTGGCGTCCATCAGGTGGGTGCGCCCGATCTTGACGACGTCGTCCCACTCCTTCGCGCGGGCGTCGAGCGAGGCGTGCAACTTCTCCAGCGCGGGGTGAAGCTCGTTGAGCAATTGCGTCACCGCGGCCACGTGCATCGCGGTGGGGAAGGCGTCGTTGGAGGATTGTCCGAAGTTGACGTGGTCGTTGGGGTGAACGGGGTCGTGCGAGCCCAGCGGCTTGCCGGCCCGCTGGCTGGCGCGGTTGGCGATGACCTCGTTGGCGTTCATGTTCGACGAAGTGCCCGAGCCGGTCTGGTAGATGTCGACGACGAAGTGGGCGTCGAGCTTTCCGGCGGCGACTTCGTCGGCGGCGCCGATGATCGCCTGAGCTTGCGTGTGCGTGAGCTTCTCCAGGCCATGGTTGACCCTGGCGCAGGCGGACTTCAACGCGCCCAGGGCGTGGATGAGCGAAGGCGGGATCGGCCGGCCCGAGATGGGGAAGTTCAGCACGGCCCGCTGCGTGCTCGCGCCCCAGAGGGCGTCGGCGGGGACGGGCATGTCGCCCATGGAGTCGCGTTCGAGGCGCGTCGCGGGGATGAAGGTGGCCATGCCAAACTTTAGCCGACGGCGCGCCTCCGCGACGCCTCAACCGGCAGCCGCCGCCCGCTTGGCGCGACGCCGCTCACGGAGCGCCAGGTATTCGACCAGAATCCAGGCGGCGCCGAAGTAGGCCAAGACCATCGTGGGCGACATGAAATTATTCCAGTCCCAGAAGCCGGGAGGCCGGATCTCCTCGACTCGCTGCACGTGGGGATCGCGTTTTTGTTTGTCCCATAAATCGCTGTGCGAGCCGATCGTGATCGAAGCCACGCGGAAGCCAACGTCGTCGCGCGTCGGCGAGCAGCCGTAAAGGATCACGCCGTTCGATCCCGACAATTCATAATGGAAAGCTTTGGAGATAACCGGGTAGCGCTCCCCCCCGTTCCACACAAGCCCGTCGTTGATCACAGCACTGATGTCCCCCGCATATCGAAAGCGGTAACGAGCCTCAGCCAGCGGCATGCCCACCGCGACGGTGCCGCCATCCCCCACCACGTTTGCCGCAAAACCGCCGAGGTTGACGCGATCGACCCTTCGCCGAGGCTGGGCGGCCCAGGCCTGCGCCGAGCGATACCCCTGCCCCGGCGCGCCGATTTCAATCGATTCCACCCTGTCGCCAGCCGACGTCTTTTCAAGATGCAGGCAGGTCCCGTCGGGCATCTCGTACCACACGCCCGGATGCTCGAGGTCGTCCTCGGGAAGAAACGCCGAGCCGACCGAAGCATCCTTGGAGAACCGGGTCGTTTGCGAGTTGAGCAACAATGGCAATGTGATGTCGACGCCGTACCAAGCCCTGATCGCCAGATTCGCCGACAGCCAGTTCATGCCGACCCGCACCGTTCGCGGGTGCGAATTGATCCAGCAGATCGCCCCGACCGCCGCCATCGAGGCGAGCACGAGCAGCCGGAATTGGTTGGACACCCGAGAACCCATGCCGTCACCCCCAATCGGAACCAGGCGTGCGAAGCAAGCCGTCCCCATGTCATGTACGCCGGCCGCCTCCGTCGCGTTGAGGTTAAGGCGGCGGGCGATCTCTGACGAATCCCACCATCAATGCCCGCTCTGCTATTCTGGGGTGTTCACGATTGTTCGCTGAATGTTTCTGGAGCCGCCCGCATGCCCGCCTTCACCTACGAACCCACCTTCCAATACGGCGAGGACACCACGCCTTACCGCCTGCTCAGCAAGGAGCACGTCTCCGAAATCCAGGTGGGCGGTAGGAAGTACCTCAAGGTCGAACCCGAAGCCCTGCAGCTCCTCGCGAAGCAGGCCTTCGTCGACGTCTCCTTCTATCTCCGCCCGGGCCACCTCGCGCAGCTCAACACGGAGTTGAAGGACCCCGAGGCCTCCGACAACGACCGCTTCGTGCTGCACACGCTCCTGCAGAACGCCGTCATCGCCGCGGCCGGGCAGTTGCCGAGCTGCCAGGACACCGGGACCGCGGTCGTGATGGGCAAGAAAGGCCGCTACGTCCTGACCGACTTCGACGACGACCATGCGATCTCCGAGGGCATCTGGCAGACCTACCAGGACCGCAACCTGCGATACTCGATGATCGCCCCGCAGACGATGTTCCAGGAGAAGAACACCGGGACGAACCTGCCGGCCCAGATCGACATCCTTTGCGAGGGCGAGGACGAGTACAAGCTGCTCTTCCTCGCCAAGGGCGGCGGGTCGGCCAACAAGACCTTCCTCTACCAGCAGACGCCCGCGCTGCTCAACGAGGAGGCGCTGGCGAAGTTCGTCGCGCAGAAGCTCAATGACCTGGGCACCGCGGCCTGCCCGCCCTACCACCTCGCGCTGGTCATCGGCGGGACGAGCGCCGAGGGGACGCTCAAGGCCGTCAAGCTCGCCTCCGCGGGCTACCTCGACCATCTCCCCACCACCGGCTCGCCGGGCGGGCGGGCCTTCCGCGACCTCGCGTGGGAGAAAAAGGTGCTCGAGGCGGCCTTCACGTGTGGCGTCGGGGCGCAGTTCGGCGGGAAGTACATCGCCCACGACGTGCGCGTCATCCGCCTCTCGCGCCACGCGGCCTCGTGCCCCGTCGGCCTGGGCGTCTCCTGCTCGGCCGACCGGAACATCAAGGGCAAGATCACCCGCGACGGCGTTTTCCTCGAACAACTCGAATACCACCCAGAGAAGTACCTGCCCGCGCACGTGCCCGAGACGGCCCCGCCGATCAAGATCGACCTCAACCAAGGCATGGAGAAGGTCCGCTCGATCCTCACCAAGTTCCCGATCAAGACCCGCCTCTCGCTCAGCGGCACGCTCATCGTCGCCCGCGACGTCGCCCACGCGAAGTTGAAGCAACTCCTCGACGCGGGCAAGCCGTTGCCTGACTACTTCAAGAAGTACCCCGTCTATTACGCCGGCCCCGCGAAGACGCCCGAGGGGATGGCGTCCGGCTCGTTCGGCCCGACCACCGCGGGGCGCATGGACGGCTACGTCGACCTCTTCCAGAGCCACGGCGGCTCGCTGGTGATGCTCGCGAAGGGCAACCGCTCGAAGGCCGTGACCGAGGCCTGCAAAAAATGGGGCGGGTTCTACCTAGGTTCGATCGGCGGCCCCGCGGCCATCCTCGCCCAAGAGAACATCAAGAAGGTCGAACTGGTCGACTTCGAGGAACTCGGGATGGAGGCGATCCGGAAGATCGAGGTCGTCGACTTCCCGGCCTTCATCGTCGTGGACGACAAGGGCAACGACTTCTTCGACGAACTGGGCGGAGGACACTGAGCCTTTGGACGATGCTCGTACGCCTTCAACTCCAAGTGGACCTGGGCGCCTCGCGGCGCTGCTGGTGCTGCTGTTGTTGGCGGGGGTGATCGTCGGCCAACGGATCCACCTGCGCGACCAGCCGCTCGAGGGCGACATCACGACCTACGCCGTCATCGGCAGCGAGATGCTCAAGGGGCGGGCGCTGTACGGCGACCTCTGGGACCACAAGCCGCCGGGCGTGCATGTCGTCTTCGCCGCGACGCGCGCGATCGCGGGCACGGGCCCCGGGGCAACGCTGCTGATCAACCTCGTCTGCACGATCGGGGGGATGCTGGGCGTCTATGCGGTGGTGCGGGCGACGCTGATGGATCGGCGGTGCGCCCTCTGGGCCGCGGCCGCGTGGACGTTCCTCTCGTGCGCCAGTTCGCTGCAGGCGAACCAGCCGAACGTCGAGTCGATCCAAAACCTCCTGCAGTTGCCGTTGCTGGCAATGCTGATCGCGTGGCCAGGGCGCAGGATGGGCTGGGGACGCGTGCTGGCGATCGGGCTCCTCGCCGCGGGGACCACGCTGCTCAAGCAGATCGCCCTCGCGCCGCTGATGCTGGCGTTCGGGGCCTACGTGCTGAGCGCCGGCGATGGGCGGGACCGGCTCGCCCGCGCCTTGCGCATGGCGGCCGTCCTGGGCGTGGTCGTCGCCGCTTGGGGTGCGACCTGCGGCTACTTCGCCGCGACGGGCCGATGGGGCGCGTTCTACGACGCCGTCGTCCTCTACAACCGCGACTACATCAACCGCGAGGGCTTCACCGCCTACAACATGGTCAGCCCGCAGTTCCTGGGGCTGATGGTCCTGGCGGCGGCGGTGCCGGCAGCCGCGGTGGTCGTCGGCTCGATGGGCGCGCTGCGCCGGTCGGCCGAGCCGTTCGCCATCGGAGCGGGGTGGGCCATGGGCTCGGCGATCGCCGTCGCAGCCCCGGGCTTCTTCTACCGGCATTACCTGCTGCTCTTCCTGCCCTCGCTGGCGCTCTCCTTGGGCTGGGGCGTGGGTCTTCTGCGCGACATCCCAGCCCCCCGCCGGCGCTTTCTGCCCGACCTGCTTGCGGGCCTGGTGCTGCTGCCCCTCGCGGCCGGGCTGCCGCTCGCCTGGCAGACACCCGTCGTCGAACTGGGCAAGAGCGAGTTCGGCATCCAGGCCTCCGACACGTGGCGAGAGGCCGAGTTCCTCCGGGCCACGCTCCGCCCGGGCGAGCGGTTCTGGAACCTCGGGTCGGAGCCGGGGCTTTATTACCTGCTCGACCAGTCGCCCCAGACGGGCGTCTTCTACGACTTCCCGCTCTTCAAGGGTCCGCTCATCGACAAGCTCACGCCGCGCACCCTCGCGGAGCTGGACCGCAACCCGCCCGACGTCGTGGTCATCTGGGCCCCGTACCTGGCGGAGCTGCGCAAGCCCGAGCGGCTGAACCATCCGTTGATGAACTGGCTCGCCCGGCATTACCGCAACAAGACCACGCCCGACGACCAACCCTTCTACCACCTGCTCCGGGTGGGGAGCGACATCAGCCAGCGGCTTGCCAGTCCCGCGCCCGTCGCATTGCCGACGACAGCGCCCGCGACGGCCCGGTGAAGCGAGGGACCGCCATGGACTCACCGCGCATCGGCCGGCGGATCGCCGTCGTCGGCACCTCCGGCTCGGGCAAGAGCTTCGTCGCCCGGGCCCTCGCCGACCGTCTCGGCGTGAGGTACATCAGCAACGACGCGATCATCTGGGGCCCCAACTGGACCCCCTCTCCGCCCGAAACCCGGCTCGAGCGATTCCGCGCGGCGATGGCGGGCGACAGTTGGACCTTCGACGGCAACTTCGCGAGCCTGCGCGACCCCGAGGACCGGCTCACTCTCGCCCGCATCGACACGCTCGTGTGGATCGACCTGCCCCGCGCCGCGGTGCATTGGCAACTCCTGAAGCGGACGGTTCGCCGGTCGTGGACGAAGGAGCCGCTCTGGCACGGCAACCGCGAATCGTGGCGGCTGTCGTTCCTTTCACGCGACTCCGTCCTGTGGTGGTCGATCAAGACGTATGCCCTTCGCCGGCGGCAGTGGTCCGCGGTCTTCGCCAACCCCGCCCTCGCGCATTTGATCCGTCTCCGGCTGACATCGCGGCGGGAGGTCGACCAATTCATCGCCTCCATCCCCGCCGCGGAGTCGGGCCGGAACTGACTTTGAGGCCGGTTTCAAGGCCTTGGTTTGGCCCGGTCCGGGGCCGGCAAACCACCCCGCCCCCTACTTCGGGCAAAGTTGCCCGAAACCCCTGAATTCGCTACAAACATCCGTCCACCGCTCGTCCACCCCGTGCAAACGACGGGCGCAACCGTTTCCAAGGAAATCCAGCGCATGGCCGCCAACTACAGCAACGGCATCCACCTCTTCACCAGCGAATCCGTCTCGATGGGGCACCCCGACAAGGTCGCCGACCAAGTCTCCGACGCCGTGCTGGACAGCCTGCTCAGGGCCGACCCGATGGCCCGCGTGGCCTGCGAGACGCTCTGCACGACCGGCTTGGTCGTCGTCGCGGGCGAGGTCACCGTCCACAACGACGCCGCGGTCATCGCCCTCAACAACGTCGAGGAGACGGTCCGCAAGACACTCCGGCGGATCGGGTACACCGACCCGGCGATGAAGTTCGACGCCGAGTCCTGCGCCGTCATCCGCACGCTCCACAGCCAGTCGGCTGACATCGCCATGGGCGTCGACAAGGACGGCGCGGGCGACCAGGGGCTGATGTTCTGCTTCGCCTGCCGCGAGACGCCCGAGCTGATGCCCATGCCAATCTTCCTGTCGCACCGCATGGTCGAGCGGCAGGCGATCGTCCGCGAGAAGAACATCATCAAGGGCCTCCGCCCCGACGCGAAGAGCCAGGTGACGGTGGAGTACGAGGGCAACAAGCCGGTGCGCATCCACACCGTCGTGCTCTCCACGCAGCACACCGCCGACTGGAACGGCGCCAAGAAGCAGGCGGAGCTCAAGAAGCAAGTCATCAAGCACATCATCGAGCCGGTGATGCCCAAGAAGCTGTATGACCCCAGCAACGTGATCATCCACGTCAACCCCACGGGCCAGTTCGAGATCGGCGGCCCCCACGGCGACACCGGGTTGACCGGGCGCAAGATCATCGTCGACACCTACGGCGGGCGCGGCTGCCACGGTGGCGGCGCATTCTCGGGCAAGGACCCGACCAAGGTCGACCGCTCCGCGAGCTACATGTGCCGGCACATCGCCAAGAACGTCGTCGCCGCCGGGCTGGCGGACGTCTGCGAGGTGCAGGTCTCCTACGCGATCGGCATCGCCGAGCCGCTGAGCGTGCTGGTCTACACGCAGGGCACGAACAAGATCGAGGAGGCGAAGATCACCGAACTGGTGCGGAAGCACTTCCCGCTCACGCCCCGCGGGATCATCAAGCACCTGAACCTCCGCCGGCCGATCTACGAAGAGACGGCCCGCCACGGCCACTTCGGCCGCGCCGGCTTCTCCTGGGAGGAGACCTCCCTCGCGGCGACGCTCGCCAAGGCCGCCGGCCTGGGCCGCTGAGTTTCCGACTCCCGGGGCGTCGAACGCCTCGGGGCCTCTCCCCAACGGCTCTTGCGCATGCAGATCAAGAAAGGCATCCCGGTCTCCCCAGGCGTGGCCATCGCACGCGCCCTGGTCATGGATGCCGAGGACCAGCCGATCCCCCGGCGGACGGTTCCGCCCGCGCAGGTGCCGGCGGAGTTGAAGCGCCTCGATCAGGCGCTGGCCGACGGGAGCAAGGAGATCGAGCAGGCCCGCGTGCAGGTCGCCGCGACGCTTGGGCCGGAGATGGCCAAGATATTCACGTTCCACCTGGGCATGCTCAAGGACAAGCAGCTCATCGGGGATATCCGCCAGGCGATCAACCGCGACCGGCTGACGGCGGAGTCGGCGGTCTACACCACGATGCGCGAGCTCGCCCGCCGCTTCCAGGCGATGGAGAACAAGTATTTCCGCGAGCGCGAGGGCGACGTCTGGGACCTCGAGCGGCGGGTCATCAACCATCTGATCGGCCACACCCGCCAAGGCCTGCGCGAGCTGAAGGGCGAGGCGGTCCTGGTCGCCCACGACCTGACGCCCAGCCAGACGGCCTCGCTCGACAAGGCCCACATCAAGGCCATCGCCACCGACGCGGGCGGGCGCACCAGCCACACCGCGATCCTCGCCCACGCCCTGGGCATCCCCGCGATCGTCGGGCTCGAGAGCATCACCAGCGTCATCAGCGCGGGCGACACGGTCATCATCGACGGCAACCGCGGGCTGGTCATCATCGACCCCGACGCCGCCCAGTTGATGGAGTACCGCCAGGACATCCAGCGCCAGGCCGTCTCCGACGCCTCGCTCGACTCCCTCGCCCGCCTGCCGGCGATCACCACCGACGGCGTGTCGATCAGCGTGCAGGCGAACATCGAGTTCCCCAACGAGATCGCCCCCGCGCTCAAGAAGGGCGCCGCGGGCGTGGGGCTCTACCGCACGGAGTTCCTCTTCCTCGCCTCCGAGACGCAGCCGACCGAGGACCAGCAGGTCGAGGCCTATGTCGAGGCGATCCACGCCCTCAACGGCAAGCCGCTGACCATCCGCACGCTCGACCTGGGCGCCGACAAGGTGCTCGACTCCGCGAACCAGGTCGCCCACGTCGAGAGCAACCCGTTCCTGGGCTGCCGCTCGATCCGCCTCTGCCTGCAGAACCTGCCGCTGTTCAAGACCCAGCTCCGCGCGATCCTCCGGGCCAGCGTCGAGGGGCCGGTGCGAATCATGTTCCCGATGATCTGCAACATCATGGAGCTGCGCCAAGCCAAGATGATCCTCAGCGATGTGGCGGAGGATCTGGAGGAGCAGGGAATCCCGATCCGCCACAACATCCCCGTGGGGATCATGATCGAGGTGCCCTCGGCCGCGCTGCAGGCCAAGGCGCTGGCGAAGGAATGCCAGTTCTTCAGCATCGGCACCAACGACCTGGTGCAGTACACCGTCGCCGTCGACCGCGGCAACGAGCGCATCGCCAGCCTCTATTCCCCCGCCCACCCCGCCGTCATCGGGCTCATCAAGGACGTGATCCGCGCGGGGCACCGCGCGAAGATCGACGTGAGCCTCTGCGGCGAGATGGCGGGCGAGCCCGAGTTCGTCATGCTGCTGCTTGGTCTGGGGCTGCGTGCCTTCTCCGTGACGCCCCCGGCCATCCCCGAGACCAAGCGGGTCATCCGCTCCGTCAGCACCACGCAATGCCAGCGCCTGGCGCGCAAGGTCGGGTCGTTCGACTCCGACCGCGAGGTGCTCAATTACGTGCGCGACGAGATCCGCAAGATCATCCCCGAGGCCCTCGATGGGCGTTCCATCGAGGTCTGAGCCCCGGAACCCGGAATCCGAAAGCCCCCGTGCCCACCGTCCTCCGCTCCCCGTCGTCCAAGGCCTGCCGCACCCCGGCCGGTTGCGCGCCCGCAAGGGCTGCGCTCCGCGCTCCGCGGCCCGGGCCTTCGTCGGCGTCGCGTGCGGTCCCCGCGGCGGCACACCACCCCACAGAATCGGTCCCGCCATGCCCAAGCGTCAGATGCTCATCAACTACGTGCCCTCCGAAGAATGCCGCATCGCCATCGTCGAGGACGGCAAGCTCGAGGAGTTCTACCAAGAGCGCACCAGCAGCGAGTCCCATGTAGGCAACATCTACAAGGGGAAGGTCTGCAACGTCGAGCCGTCCATCCAGGCGGCGTTCATCGACTTCGGGCTGGAGCGCAACGGCTTCCTGCACATCTCCGACCTGCACCCGATGTACTTCCCGGGCGACGCGAAGGAGGAGACCGAGCAGGTCGGCCTCAAGACGCCCCGCCGCGAGCGCCCGCCCATCCAGCGCTGCCTCCGCCGCGGGCAGACCATCCTCGTGCAGGTGCTCAAGGAGGGCATCGGCACCAAGGGGCCGACGCTCACCAGCTACCTCTCCATCCCCGGGCGCTACCTGGTGATGATGCCCAACATGGAGAAGCTGGGCGTCTCGCGCAAGCTCGACGACGACGAGGCCCGCCGCAACATCCGCGACGTGCTCGCCGCCCTCAACCCCCCCAAGGGTTTCGGCTTCATCGGGCGCACCCGCGCCGTCGACGCCACCCGCACCGACCTCAAGCGCGACCTGGCCTACCTCACGCGACTCTGGAAGAACATCGATCGCCGGATGAAGGAGACCCGCATCGGCGAACTCTTCGCCGAGTCGGACCTGGTCATCCGCACCATCCGCGACATCTACTCCTCCGACATCGACGCCATCATCGTCGACGACGAGACCGCCGCCCGCCGGGCCCGCGACTTCCTCACCATCTCCAACCCCCGATCGGGCTCCAACGTCCTGGTCTACCGCGACCCCGTCCCGCTCTTCGACCGCTACGACATCGAGCGCCAGATCGAGACGATCAACTCCAAGGTCGTCCCGCTCCCCTCGGGCGGCTCGCTGATCATCGAGTCGACCGAGGCCCTGGTCGCCATCGACGTCAACTCGGGCAAGAACCGCGAGAACCGCGACGCGGAGAGCACGGCCTACCAGACCAACCTCGAGGCCGTCGACGAGATCTGCCGCCAGCTGCGCCTGCGCGACCTGGGCGGCGTGATCGTCAACGACCTGATCGACATGCTCAGCGCCTCGCACCGGCGCGAGGTCGAGACCAAGTTCCGCGACAACTTGAAGAACGACCGGGCCCGGACCCGCACCTCCCCGATCAGCCAGTTCGGCATCCTGGAGATGACCCGCCAGCGCATGCGTCCCTCGCTCAAGCGCTCGATCTACACCGACTGCCCCTCGTGCAACGGGGCCGGGCAGGTCAAGAGCCCCGAGTCGGTCGTGCTCGACGTGATGCGCCGGCTCGCCCTGGCGATGCAGCGCCAGAACGCCGTCCGCCTCGAGCTGACCGTCAGCCCCGACGTGGCGTTCCAGCTCCTCAACCGCAAGCGCGGGCAGCTCGTCGCGCTCGAGCAGCAGCACGAGAAGCCCGTGACGGTGCGCGTCAACGGCGGCGGCGGGATCGACTACGTCGGCCTCGTGGCCTTCGACGCCCGCGGGACCGAGATCGAGAGCAACGCCGCCGAGCGCTGGCCCGAGCCGGTGCTCGAGCCCGCCGCCAACCTGCCCGACGAACTGGGGCTGGAGCCCGACCTGGAGGCGATGGCCGACGAGGTGGAGGACGACGGCACAGAGGCCACGGCGGCCTCCGTTGGGACGCGAGGGACCGAAGTCACAGGCGGCGACGAACAAGCGCCCGTCACGGAGGGCCAGGGCAGTGCGGAGGGGCAAGGCAAACCCGAAGGCGAAGGCCGCTCGCGCGGCCGGCGCCGCGGTCGTGGCCGAGGACGGGGACGTGGGCGGGACCGCGACCAACGCGACGACTCGCAGGCCGTTCCGGCCGTCGGCGAGGAGCAGGCGTCGCGCCCACAAGACGATGGTGCGCCTGCCCCTGAAATTGCGTCCGGCGAGCCCGAAGGCGGCCGCCGGCCCGAGACGGAACACGATATCACCCCGCAGGATTCGTCCGACCAAGACGGCGGTTCGGAGGGCGATTCTGAAGGCGGCCCGGGCTTTGGCCAGGGCCAGCAAGGCCAAGGCGGCCCCGATGGCCAAGACCAGGAGGGCGGCGGACGACGTCGCCGTCGTCGCCGTCGGCGCGGTCGTCGTGGCGGTGGCGGCGGTGGACAGACCAACGAGGGCGGACAAGGCGGTGGCCAGCCCGGGGGCCCTGGGAACTCCAGCCAGCAAGGCCGCCCGCGCGTGAACCTCACGCCGGACGACATCGGAAACCGCCCCGAGCCCAAGTTCGACGAGCCGAATCACGACGCGGATGACGACGCGCCGCAACCCGGCAACATCGCTGACCCATCTCCGAGCGAGCCGGGCCACGCGGACGAGATCGACGACTCGGTCGGCAACCTGATCGACGGCCACCAGCCCGGCCAGCAACCCGGCCAACCCCAGCAAGACGGCGAAGGCGGCGGCAAGCGCCGGCGTCGACGCCGCGGCGGCCGTGGACGCGGACGGCGCGGGCGCGGCGGCGAAGGTGGGGCCGGCGAAGGCGGCCCAAGCGGCAACTCCGGCGGCGGTTCTGGAGGTGGTTCCGGCGGCGAGGGCACACGCGGCCCCGACGGCCCCGGCCCCGCCCCCGGAAAGCGCGGCGGCTCGGGCAAGTCCAATGATTCGCGCGATTCCGGGGACTCCGACGGCCCCGACTCCGCGGGCGAGCCCGAATCCCCCCCGCCTCCCAAGCCTCGCCCCAGCGGCGGCGGCTCGGGCAACGCAGGCCCCAACCAAAGCCCTGGCGACTCCGGCGGCGCGGGCGAAAGCGGCGGCCGGGGCGCCAAACCCGCCCGCAGCGGCTTCCGCCGACGACCCGACCGCGGCCCGTCCTCCCAATCCACCAACGCCGGCAACAGCGAAGGCTCCGGCCAAGGCCGTGCGAACCAAGTCCCCACGGACTCAGGTCCCACGGGCATGCCGGCCAGCCGCGGCTACAGCAACCCCAAGCTCGACCCCGACCCCGAAGTCCCGCCGCCCCCGCCGCTCTCACGCGAGGACGAGGGGCACAGCTACGACGACGATGATTCGTACGATCGTTGAACGTCGGCGCGCAGTGCGCTGAGGCGGAATGAATGGAGCCCACCGCGGCTCCCCAGCAGACGGGTCCGCCCGCAGGCTGGGGAGCCGCGTCATTTCCGGGCGTGCGACGGCAGGTATTTCAGGAACCCCAGCCCCTCGACGCGCTTGCCCGCGACCTCCAGCGAGCTCGCCTCGAAGGCCGCCGCAGCCAGCACGGCCGCCCCCTGCGTCGTCACCACCGTCACGCTCCCGTCGGAACGGCAGCCGGGGATCTGGTCGTTCTCCGCCGGCCCGGTGGCGATGCGCGTCACGCGCTCGCCCTGGGTGATCTCGATCACCGGCGACTTGCCCTCGACCACGCGGACCGACGCCGGCGTGCCCGGCCCCGCGCTTCCCCACGAGAACCCCCCCGCCGCGGCCGACGCCGCCTCCCCCGAGGCCGGGGGGATCGCCTCGATGACCGTGACGATCCGGTGGATCGACGCGTCGACCGTCGAGAAGGCGGCCCGGCGGACGGGCAGCACTTGCTTGCCCTCGCGGTGCACGCCCGCCTCGCCCACGGCCAGTTCAATCCGGGCGGGCAGGACGCAGGTGACTCGCACGCCCGCCTGCCCGACGCTCGCCTCGCAGGCATGGTCGTAGAGCACGTTCCACTCGCCCAGGCTGTTCCAGCTCTGCACTGCGGTCTCGCGAGCGGTGAGTCCCAGGGAGTCCTCCACCACCAGCACATTGGGGCGGACGAAGATCAACCGCCGCTGGGCACGCCGGACGCGCTCGACCCACGCGCTGGCGTTCTCGCTCTCGACCACGGCGAAGGCGCCCAGGTCCTCGGCGATCGACAGCCTCGCCCCGCGGCTGGGGTTGCCCGCGGCATCCTGCTGTCGCCCCCCGGGCGTGAGCGTGTTGTAGGCGGTGGTCCGCCGGGCCTCTTCCGCCCGGGCGTCCTCGCTCCCGGGCGGGCGGCGGCTCAGGAGCAGGCTCTGCCCCCAAGCGTCGACCGCGATCGCGTGGCGATGGGCCTCGTAGCGTTGGTCGCTGAGGAAGGGCCCGGTCTCGAAGGCGACGCGCGGAGCCGAAGGGTCGGCGTTCCCCATGAAGACCCAGCCCGACTCGGGATACGACGCCATCAGCCTCGCCTCGGGCGGCGAGGCCTTCATGCCCAGCGAAGGAGCCCAAGCGAGCCCCATCCCCATGAGCAAGGGCTCGAGCGTGGGCTCGGAGGTGGCTTGGAAGAGGTCCGACGGCACGCAAAGCCCCGTCAGCGACGCTTCGCCCAGCGGCCCGGCGCCGAACGCCGCGAGCGCCGTGGGCAGGTCGCGCTTGGCCTCGAAGAGGAACCACGCCGCGTCGCGGAACCGCGCGGGAACCACCGCCGACACCGGCTCGCCCATCGCCCGCGCCAGGGCGTGATAGGGCAGCATCGACTGCAGCAAGGCCGTCTGCCCCTGCACGATGCCCATGGGAATCCCGCCGTCGTCGGCGATCATGGAGCCCAGGGTGCGGCCAAACCGCTCGCGGACGGCCCGAAGGTCTGTCTGCACCCGGGCTTCGTCGCGCATCTCAGGCTGGCTCAGCACGCGAGCCAGGAAGCCGAAGACCACCGCACGGTTGCAGAGGACGCCGAACACCCCGCCCGCCGCCGCCTTCCCGCGCATGTGCACGAGCCCCTTCTCCCGGATCGCCCCCCGCACCAGCGCCCGCCCCTCGGGCGTGAGGCGGTCCCAACAGAAGTCGAGCAGCAGCGACGCGCGCGTCACCGCCAGCGACTGGGCAAACGCGCTGACGTCGAACTTCCCGCCCGGGAAATCGTCGATGAAGCCCTCGGCCCACCGGTCGGACTTCGCCAGCGCCACCGCGTGCATCGCCGCGAGCCGGAGGTACTCCTCGTTCCGGTCGACCAGCCCGACCAACGCCAGCGCCAGCCCGTCGCACTCCAGCGGGACCGACTCGTCCGCCACGCGCCCGAACCGCTTGGGGTTGTAGAGCGTGAACGGGCGGATCAGGCCGGCGGGGTCGACCTTCGCCTGCTCCGCGGCCTTCTTCCTGGCGTCGGCCCACACCGCGGCGCAGGCCTCCGTCGCCGCCAGCCGCCTCAGCCGCTCGACGTCCCCGGACCCCATCACGATCCCCAACCCCGGCTCGAACCGCCCGCCCGGCTCGGCCTCGATCATGCCGTCGAACGGGTTCGCCGGCGGAGTCCACGCCACGCCCGGCTTCGAGACCATGAGCCACCGGAGCTGCACCGCCGAGCGGCGTACGCCCTTGGGCGCGCGAAAGGCGAGCCGGACCCGCGAGAGCTTCCCGCCCTGCAGCGGACCGGAGATCTCCTGGGCCACGTTCACGCACGCGGCGTCGGAGATCGCCGTGGTCTCCTTGCCGTCGACGGTGACGAATGCGTCGACCTTCACGCCCGCCGGCCCGCTCAGCCGCAGCGTCAACCGGTCGAATCCCCCGAGGTCCAAGTCGTCATACGGCCGCTCGATCTGGCACTCGCTGCCCGCATCGGGCCGCCCCTGCCAGACGAGCCGCTGCGATTCCCAGTCGGTCTCGAGCCCCCCGCCGCGGACCACCCAACGCCGCTCGGCCTGCAGCGAGGGGTCCCAGAACGACTCGATGACGGCCTCGGTCTGGGAGACCGCGACGGGCGCCGCGGGCCACGTGGGCGTGTGGGCCTGGGGCTGCGCGACGACGTCGGGCTCCGCCTGCCCGCAGCCCCACGCGGCGGCGAGGGCGGCGGCGATCGCGGCCGCGCCCACCAGCGTCGCCAGCGCGGCCAGGGGCCGCAGTCGTCCCCGCGTCGAACGATGCTTCACATACGGTCCTTGCGTCTGTGCCCGGCCTCATTCCGTCCGCCCCGCTCAGCCCGTCCAACGCGACGGGTCCTTGATGCCCTGCGACCTCAGCTTCTCCAGTTCCGCCCGCCTCGCCTCCACCGCGGCCTTGGCCTTCTTGAACTCCTCCGACGCGAAGTACCCCGCCGGCGGCTCCCACGCGCAGCGGAACCCCACGTGGAAGTAGGTCTCGTTGGGCTTGAACCCGAACCGCTTGGCGGTGCTGTACGAGTGCTTCGCGTGGTAGAACGACCCGCCGCGCAGCAGCCCGTTCTGGTGCCCGCAGTACGAGAGCAGCCGCGACGCTTCGGGGTTGTTCGGATAGGGCTCGAACCACTCCGAGGTCCACTCGTACATGTTGCCCGCCATGTCCATCGCGCCGTAGGGCGAGACGCCGGCGGGCTTGCTGCCGACCATCTGGAAATAGGTGTCGTGCCCGGTCTTGAGGTCGACGAAGACGCCGCGGTCCTCCGTCAGCGGCTCGTTGCCCCAGGGGTACCAGCGCCCATCGGTGCCACGGGCCGCCTTCTCCCACTGGGCCTCGGTGGGCAGCCGCTTGCCCGCCCAGTTGGCATAGGCCTGCGCCTCCGCCCAAGTCACCTGCCCGACGGGGTACATCTCCATCTTCCCCGCAGCGGCCTCGGGCGGGCCCTTCGACAGGCCGGCCTTGTAGTTGGTCGCCTGGACGTACTTTCTCCAAAGCTCGTGCGTCGTCTCGTATTGGTCGACGAAGAAGCCCGGGACGAAGACCTTGCGCTGCGGGAACCACTCCTCCGCGGCGAAGTCGTGGTAGTGCTTGAACCCCAGCGTGGCCGCCATCTTGGTGGCGTCGGGCGCGTCCATCCCCATCAGGAAATAGCCCGAGGGGACGTAGACCATGATCGCCCCGTCAGCGGGGTTGACGATCGCCGTGCCGGGCGCAGGCTCGTCGGCGGGGATGACCGGCGGCTGCGCGGCCATGCCCTCCAGCGCCGCCTTGGACGACGGGCTCGGGTCGCCCATCGCGCTGAAGGTTCCGATGAGCAGCACCGACGCCACGCTCAGGATCACGCCTCGCATCGATTCGCCTTTCAAGTCGACGACCGCCTCACGCCCGACATGGATGCATTATGCCCGCGACCCGTCCGGACGGGGGGCGCGGGCATGTCACCTCGACGCGTGTTTGTTCACTCGCCGCAGAGGCGGACTTATCCACATCTTGATTCTTGATTCTGAATCAGAATCAAAACCACCTCGGGCGATCACCTGAACACCGTCTTTTGACCCATCAACCGCAATCATTTTAACTAACAATATTTATAATCGCCGTCAAAATGTCTCTTGGCTGAGTACCCTTCCCAACAACCCGTTTGATTCAGCTTGATTCACGCGTGAATCAAGTATCCACAATTAGCCCAACTAATACCATCCGCCCATCGCGACCTCGCGGCGGCCACCCGCCCCCGCAGTCCTCACCGCCGCATCCCGCGATGTTCCGGGGGTGTTCCGGGGGTGTTCCGGG
>JAPLMQ010000005.1 GCA_026386955.1 Planctomycetota bacterium | reverse complement strand
GCTGCAGCGTCGCCGGCAGCACCGCCATCGGCGGCGTCGCGGGTCTGCGGGTCACGCCCTTGGGCGGAACCTGCAGTGAGGGGGCGATGTGGATCTTCCCGCGCAGCACCGCCCCGTGGCTGACGCGCAGGCTTTGGGCCGCGATGTCGCCCGTGGTGAAGCTGGCTTCGGAGAGCTCGACCGGGCCGTGGACCACCGCCGAGCCGTTGAACCGGCCCGAGTTGGTCAGTTGCCCGCAGACGACCTCGCCGCTGACGCTGCTGGCGGAGGTGACGCGGACGTGCCCGTGGGTGTTGATGTCGGCGCTGGCGTTGCGGCGGAAGGTGAAGTCCTCCAGCCGCAGGTGCGTGGTGCAGCGCGGGCAGCGGATGCTCATCGCCTTCCGGCTGGTGGGGAACAGGTGGGCGCAGGCGGGGCACCGCACCGGCCGCGCGCCCGGGGGGTCGGGCGGGCGCGGGTGGACGGCGCCCAGTGCCGGTCGGATCGGGCTCACGACGCGCGGGCGGTCGGGCCGGGCTTGAGGCTGTGGCTGTCGGAATCCATCGGCTTCATCGAACTGCCGGTGAGCACCTTGGCCCGGCGGCGCGAGAGCATGCTGTTGAGCGTCGAGGGGATCGTGCGCACCGGGGCGACGATCGGCTCGGGCTCCTCATCGACCTGCTCGTCGCTCATCTCGACGCTCTCATCGGCCTGCTCGGAGCCGGCCTGCCAGTCGGCATGGCTGCCGACGGCCTCCTCCTGCGCCTCCGAGCGGCCGGCGGCGCCGTTCGACGCGTTCTGTTCGCTGATCGCCTCCTCCACCTGGCGGAGGATCGCGCCGGCGGCCTGGATGGCCTTGGGCCCGACGCAGACCTCGCTCTGCAGCACTGCGCCCTCGACGACCGAGAGCGTCGTGGCGTAGAGGTGCCCGCTGAGCTGGGCGCCCGCGAGGAGCTCGACCCCGTGCTCCGCCACCACGTCGGCCTCGATCCGCCCGGCGACGCGGAGCGCCCCGGCGACGATCGTGCCCACGACATGCGCCGAGTCGGCGATCTCCAGGACGCCGCTGACGCGCAGCGTGCCCTTGAACTCGCCCAGGATCAGCGCGTCGCTCTCGAGAGCGAGCTCACCGGTGATTCGGCAATCGGCGCCCAAGACGGTCTTGCTGCTTCTTTGTTGTTCGCTCACGGATGCGTTCCCATGCGAGAGTTATGCGACCGGGCCTGGGTCCTTCCTTCGGCCCCGCCCAGTGCATCGGTCACCGGCCGATTTCCCGTGCAATTGTTCGATCGATCTTGAGGCTTTCCGCGTGGGGCGTGGTTCTCGGACCTGGGGCGAATCAGCCTCCGGGCCGGTTTTCTCGGGCTCCGCGGGCGGATATCCTCTGGCCCATGCCCGACCCCACGAATCGCCGCGTCCTTCGCCAGCACCTGCAGACCGAGCGCCTGCTGGGGCAGGAGGCCGTGCCGGTCCGCAAGTCGGCGAAGCGGGCAGCAAGCACGCAACCGCCCGCCACAGCCCAGCCGATCGCGCCCGACGCCCCGCCTCCCGCGGCGATGGAGGCTTCGCGGCGCACAACGCGACCCGCCGCCGCCTCTCCGCCCGTGCCGGCTCCGGCGCTCGATCCGCTTCCCGCCCCCGGCCCGGCCCTCTCCGGCGCGGCCCTCTTCGCCGCCAACGCGCCCGCCTCCGGCCCGCCTCCGCTGCCGCGCGAGAAGAAGGTGGAACTGCTCCTGGCGATGGACGAGGGCGAAGTCCGCGGCTGCACCAAGTGCGGACTCTGCAAGGGGCGTACGCAGACCGTCTTCGGCGAGGGCGACCCCGACGCGAAGATCATGTTCGTCGGCGAAGTCCCCGGGCAGACCGAGGACGAGACCGGCCGGCCGTTCGTCGGCCGCGCGGGCGAGCTGCTCGACAAGATGATCGTGGCGATGGGGCTCAGGCGAGAGGATGTCTACATCGCCAACATCGTGAAATGCCGCCCGCCGGAGAACCGCCCGCCCACGCCCGCCGAGTCGGAGACCTGTTGGGGCTACCTGCGCCGGCAGATCGAGACGGTGCAGCCGCGCGTGCTGGTGACGCTGGGCTC
>JAPLMQ010000035.1 GCA_026386955.1 Planctomycetota bacterium | reverse complement strand
CTCGAGCGGTACTCCAAGCACCCCCTCGCCCGCGCCATCATCGACGCCGCCAAGAAGGACGGCCTCGAGCCCCCCGAGGCCGCCGAGGTCAGCGAGCCCCCCGGGCAAGGCACGCGCGGCGTCGTGGCGGGGCGGCCGGTGGTCATCACCAGCCGCAAGAAGCTCCTCGCCCTGGGCGTCGCGGGGACCGACCAACTTCCCCCGGTGGGCGGCGGGCTTGAGTGCGTGCTGGCGATCGACGGGCGCTACGCCGCGGCCATGCGCTTCCGCGACGCGCCCCGCGCCGACAGCCGCTCCTTCGTGCGCCACTTGGGCCCCAAGCACCATTTCGCGAAAGTGATGATCGTCTCGGGCGACCGCGAGTCGGAAGTGCGATACCTCGCCGACCAAGTCGGCATCACCCAGGTCGACGCCCAGAAGAGCCCCGAGGAGAAGCTCGCGATCGTCCGCCGCGAGACCGCCGCCGCCCCGACGCTCTACGTCGGCGACGGCATCAACGACGCGCCCGCGATGATGGCGGCCACCGTCGGCATGGCGATCGGGCAGAGCAGCGACGTGACCACCGAGGCGGCGGGCGTGGTGATCATGGACAACTCGCTCGAGAAGGTCGACGAGTTCATGCACATCAGCCGACGGATGCGCACCATCGCGCTCCAGAGCGCCGTGGGCGGCATGGTCCTGAGCGTCGTGGGGATGGGCCTCGCCGCCACGGGCCACCTCAGCCCGGTCAGCGGCGCCATCGCGCAGGAGGTCATCGACGTCCTCGCGGTGCTCAACGCCCTGCGCGCTGCCTTCCCGCCTCGCGTGATCCACGACCTTTGAGCGTCCGCAATCAGATGAAAACCGTTGAATGGCCGTTGTTTATCAGCATCGCCCGGTTCCCTTCCCCACGCCGCCCGCGGGCCCCACGAACGCAACAATAACACTTGACATACCCTGCCCGGATACGCTACTGTCCGATAAGCGTTTTGTTTTCCGGTCCAATCTGCGGGGGGCGGCCCTCGCAATCACGTCTCAAAGGTGGGGAGAAAACTCCAATGCTTCGACGCATCGTTCCTGTCTGTTTCTGCGCACTTACCCTCGGCTCTGCGGCGTGGGCCGCTGACACACGCGACATCGACGTGACCTACCGGGACTTCACCGGCACCGGCACCACGGCGACCCTCTCGAATCCCGCCAACACGCACCCTGACTTCGAGAACCAAGCCGCCTACGTCTGGAACGTCGTCAACCAGGCCCCGACCTTCATCGGCGGCAAGGGCATCGGCGTCATCGCCGACAAGGGCATTGTCGCGACCACCCTCGGCGGCGACGGCAAGCCCGTCTACTCCGCCTCCGCCAGCGGCAACACCACCACCGGCGCCGCCAACTTCGCCAAGTGGTACAACAACGACTCCACCGTCAACACCGCCCTCACCGACAAGATCACCCTCGCCGAGACGACCCCCGGCGTCTTCCTCTACGACTCCTCCTCCTTCTTCCCCATCGACGGCCGCGGCTACGGCGACACCGTCCGTGAGAAGAACTTCCTCCCCAGCGCCCAGCCCCCGCTCTTCCTCTCCGCCGCCGTCGCCGTCTCCAACGAAGTCCACAACTGGCACTTCACGATGGAGATGCACACCCAGTTCGCCTACACCGGCCAAGGCACCTTCAACTACCGCGGCGACGACGACCTCTGGGTCTTCATCGACCACAAGCTCGTGATCGACCTCGGCGGCGTGCACAACCCCCTGTCGGCGACGTTCAACACGTCGACCCTCACCGACGTCGACGGCAACCCCATCAACCTCGTCTCCGGCCAGTCCTACGCCTTCGACCTCTTCTTCGCCGAGCGCCACCGCAACGCCTCCAACTTCCGCATGGAGACCTCGCTGCTGCTCGGCTCCCCCACCCCGCCGACCAACCCCGTCCCCGAGCCCGCCTCCCTCGGCGGCCTCGCGGTGGGCGGCCTGCTGCTGCTCGCCCGTCGGCGCAACGTCGCCGGCCGGGCCTGAAGCGTAGGCTTCGACAACCGAATCACTCCACGCGGCCCGTCATCACTGACGGGCCGTTTCATTTTGGCGGAGGCGATGTCTTGTCTTGTTAGCCGGACGCGCAAGCGACGGGACGGGGGGCGCACAATCTCAAGCCAGGCAAGAGTTCGCGAATGCCCGATCAGTCAACACCATCACCGCCCCAGCGCCACAGCCGGCACCATCGTTGGAGCACACCTCGGCTGTGAT
>JAPLMQ010000271.1 GCA_026386955.1 Planctomycetota bacterium | reverse complement strand
TCCCGAATGGGGTGCTAAACGAAGGTTACGAGGATTTGTATTGTCGGTTGTAAACGATTGTTAAGGCTCGGCGAATCCTACTATTTTCCACACCGGACGATCTTTTGACGCCGAAGCGCGAGGCCACCGCAGCCCGGACCGCCCCGTTCATCGAGAAACCGTCCGACAGACGGATGGGCGGGAGCATAAAGCCATAATCTAAAGATGGTTGCCTCAGGCGAATCCAGCCTTGCGACGCCCGCAACCGCCACCCCATCCGAGGTTCCATAGAATCCCCAAGATGGTTTTTCAATGGGGCGCAGCCTCAATTCACATGTTTTCCACAACTTTGCCGCGAACGATGAACGCGTGGGTTGAGAGCCCCAGATGAGCCGCCCGCGCATGAAATGCCGTGTCGCCGGAGTTTGATCGTTTCCCGCTCGCAATGCGGCCGAGACCAGCCATGCTTGAAGCCCGCAATTTCTCCCACGGGATCGTCCTCTACGTCTCTCCCCTGCTCTCCGCCTGGGGGGTGCCGCACGCCTTCTCGACGCGCCGAAGCGGCGTGAGCCCCCCGCCATTCGATTCGCTCAACCTCGGCATCGCGTCGCAAGGCCCGGGCTCGGCCGACGGGGCCGCTCCGGCGGGTGCCCCGGGGGCGGCACCGCCGCGCGACAGCGTCGAGAACGTGCGGGCGAACTACGCGCTGGTGCTCCAAGCCTTGGGTTGCCCCGAGCGCCGGCTGGCGTGGGTCGACCAGGTCCACGGGGGCGCCGCCCATGCCGTGACGCCCGAAACCCTCGGCGAGCATCCGCAGGCCGACGCGCTGCTCACGGGCGATCCGGGCGCGATGCTCAGCGTCCGCGTGGCCGACTGCGTTCCGATCCTCCTGGCGATCGGCCCGCGCGACGCGGGGCGGCCGACGTTCGTCGCCGCGGTCCACGCGGGGTGGCGCGGGGTGGTCGCGGGCGTCGTGCCCCGCGCGATGGGGCTGCTGCGCGAGCGGTTCGGCACGGGAGACTCGCGGGCCGTCGCGGCCGTGGGGCCCTGCATCAGCCGGCGCCATTTCGAGGTCGGCCCGGAGGTCGCCGAGGCGTTCCGCGAGAAGGCCTTGGGAGACGCCGTCGAGCAGCGGGCGGGAGCCAAGCCCCACATCGACCTCGCGGGCGCGGTGATGCTGCAACTGCTCGACACGGGCATGGACCGGGCCGACATCGACGCGACCGACCGCTGCACATTCCGCGACGCCGACGAGTTCTTCAGCCACCGGCGCGACGCGGGGCGCACCGGGCGGATGGCGGCGCTCATCGGCCTGCCGCCCTGAACGGCAAAACTCAACGGCAAAACCCGCGGGGATTGTTATGCTGTCCGCCGGTTTATTTCCGGCCCATGTCCTTGCGTCGCGTTTCGGGTTTTTCCGGCACCTTTCCTGGGAGCATTCCGTTGAAGGCCATTGTTGCGATCCTCGTGTTGGTGGCGTTGGTGGGCGGCGGGCTTTATTTCATGGGCTTGTTCAGCATGCCCTCGCCCGAGGAGGACGAGAAGAAGATCAAGGCCCTGGTCGCGGCGGGCGGGAGTTGGGAGACCCTGACCGACGTGAGTCCGCCGCGGATCTACCGCAGCATCTCCCACAGCAGCATGACGGGGCGCGGCGCGGAGCAGAAGTTCGACCGCGCGGCCTTCGGCGATCTGGTCAAGCGCAAGGGCTCGTCCGAGGGCTACGCGCTGGAGTACCACCTCTCGGCCGACATCGCCTTTGAGGTGATGGTCGACTCCTCGGGCAAGCTGACGGAGATCGAGGAGATGCGGACGATGAAGAGCCTGATGACGCCGGGCGCGCCGTGATCGCCGGGTCGAGGTCGAACAACCTCACTTCGCCTTGAGACCCCTCCCGCATGGCGGAAGGGTTTCGGCGATGTTGCGAGCCTCGCGGCTCAGGACAGCCCGCTGAACAGGAAGTATTCCATCAGCTCGTGCCCGAACTTGATGTGCAGGTCGGCCTCTCGCGAGTTTTTCTCGTTGAACGGCCGCTGCAGCACCGAGTGGATCCGCGTGCCGCAGATCGCGAAGGGCACGGGCGTCGGGTCGTGCTTGCGCGTCGCGGCGGCGGTGTAGTGGTCGGGCAGGTAGAGCACGCGGTAGCCCCCCCACTCCGCGCTGCGCCGCTCGAGTTCCGCGTGGATCGGGCCGACGATGTGCTCGTCGATCGCCTCGATCGCCGCGGTCTTGGTCGTGGGGTCGGCGGCGTGGGAGGCCTCGTCGGGCGACTCCACGTGGACGCAGACGATGTCGTAGTTGTCCAGCGCGGCGATCGCGTGGCGGCCCGCGGCGGCGTAGTCGGTGTCGTGGTAGCTCGTCTGGCCCGGGACGTCGAGCCGGTCCCACCCGATGAACGACGCGATGCCCGCGAGCAGGTCGACCGCGGTGATCATCGCCCCCTTGAGCCCGAAGCGGGACTCGAAGGTCGGGATCGACGGCTTCTGCCCCTGCCCCCACGGCCAGAGGTGCGTCGCGGGCAGCTCGCCCAGCTCCTTGCGGGTCTGGTTGATCTCGTGCCCTTCGTAGAACTTCCCGCTCACCTCGATCATCTTCTGCAGCAGCGCGGCGTTGGGGCCGCCGACGGGCAGGTGCTTCTTGATCGGCTCGCCGGGGATGTCGTGCGGGGGCGTGGTCTGCAGCTCCGCCCAATCGCGCCCCGCGGGAGTCGACGCGGTGTCGCCCTCGCCGGGGGTGTTGGAGGAGTCGACCATGATGTTGCGGTAGCTCACGCCGGGGTAGAGCGTCATACCCTCGATGTCGATCTGCGTGGCGAAGTCGGCCAGGAGCTGCGCGCCCTCGTCGGAGGTGATGTGGCCCGCGGAGTGGTCCTGCATCTTGCCGTCGATGATGGTCACGAGGTTGACGCGGAAGATCCAGTCGGTCGGCGCGAGGGGAATGCCCAGGGCGGCCGCTTCCAGCGGGGCCCGGCCCTTGTGGTACCGCGCGGGGTCGTAGCCCAGCAGGCTCATGCTGCAGACGTCCGACCCGCAGGGGAAGCCGGGCGGCGTGGTCGAGACGGTGCCCTGCCGACCTTGGCTGGCGAGGCGGTCGGTGTGCGGCTTGCGGGCGGCCTCGAAAGCCGTCTTGCCGTCGAGCTCGGCCAGGGGGTGGTCCGCGGCGCCGTCGGGGATGATGATCACGTATTTCATGGCGGGAATTGTAGCGGGTCGGGAAAACCCAGGCACGGCTGTGTCTGGGCTTTGGATCAACATCTGCTCAACGCATCTTCGACGCGCAGGCATTCCCTACAATGCCCGCGTCGATCGCCCTCATGAAGGAGCCCCACATGACGCTCGCCGCCGGCACGCTGTCGCCCGGAACCGCGTTGACCCCCGAGGCGCAGCAGCGGGCGCTCGATACCTTCCACCGCGAAGGCGTGGCCGTAGTCCCCGGGGCGCTCACGCCCGAGGAATGCGCCGCGCTGCGGGCGAAGGTCGACGAGGTCTTCGACGCCAAAGGGAAGGGCGAGGGGCGCGGGGTCTACAACGGCCTAGTGATCGGGGCGATGGCGACGCATGACCGGATCTTCCGCGACCTGGTCATCCACGAGCCGATGCTGGGCTTGGCTGTCAATGAGCGCCTCAAAACCAGCCAGTCATGGGCGCTTCAAAACCAGCCACTTGATTGATCGGTCTTGTACCTCACTTGGTCACGTCTTTGCAAGCTTCGGCCTGCTCGGGTTGGTCGGCCTGGGCGCTGTTCTTCCTCCCGGCCTGCTCGCGTAATCGGTAGCTCTTGCCGGTGATCGTCACGATCTGGGCGTGGTGGAGGAAGCGGTCGAGGATGGCCGTGGCGCTGGGGACGTCGCCCAGGAGCTTGCCCCAGTCCTCCAGCGGCCGGTTGCTGGTCATCATCGTCGAGCGTTTTTCGTACCGCCGCATGACCACCTCGAAGAGGTATTCGCCCGACCGCTTGGGCAACTGCTTCATGCCCATGTCGTCGATGATGAGCAGGTCGGGCTTGAGGTAACGGGCGAGCACCTTTTCGCCGCCCGGCCCGCCCTCGACAGCCGCGTCGTGGAGGAACTCGCGGACCACGTCGAAGATCGAGCGGTAGAGAACGGTCATGCCCGAGCGGATCACGGCGTGGCCGATCGCCTGGGCGAGATGGCTTTTCCCGACACCCGGTGGTCCCAGGACCAAGAGATCCCTGCCCTGGCGGACGAAGGCGCCGGTGGCCAGGTCGTAGACCTGCTTCCTCTTGATCGAAGGGTTGAAGCTGAAGTCGAAGTCCTCCAGGTTCCGCGGGTCACGGAAGCCGGCGGACTTCGTGCGTCGGCCGATCTGCCGATCGTCACGCACCGTCATCTCGTCCTGGAGGATCAGCTCCAGGAACTCGGCGTGGGTGAGGTTGTTCCCGGCCGCCTCTTGAAGCCGGACGTCCAGGCTGAGCGCCAGTCCCGAGAGGCGGAGCTGTCGCAACGTGGTTTGCAGGCTGTCTTTCATCAGGGATTCTCCGTGGGTTGAAGGAACGCGTCGTGAACCAGCCGGCCGTAGTCGGCCATTGGGCGGATGATCGGGTGCTCGTCGAGGAAGAGCTGCTGCTGATCGACGTGCGCGAGGTCGTGGCCGATCAGTCGGCTGATCGTGCGTAGACGCCAGGCTCCGTGCTCCAGCGCGACGCCGCAGGCGCGGTCGATCTGTGCGTGCGGGTATTTGTTGCCCATGCCCAGCAGGCCCTGGAGCACGCGGACGCCCTCGACGCCGCGGGCCTGCACCATCGCCTCCGCCCAGCGCTGCGCCTGCGTGCCCATCACCGCAACCTTCTGCAAAAGCCACGCGGCGCCGCGCTCCACACCGCTGATCTTTTGATCGACGATGTGGCGGTCCTGCGTGCTGAACTTGCCCGCTTCCTTGCGTACGTGCGTGGCGATCAGGTTCATCCGCGCGTCGAAGATCCGCACCACCCTGCTCTCCCAACGCACCCACACCCGACGCCCAAGATGCTCGGGCGGGACCGAGTAGTACGCCTTGTCCACCTCGACATGCCCGTCGCTGTGCACCGTCCGCTGGCCCTCCTGGAAGCAAGGGAACCGCTCGCCCGGGGGCAGCGGCAGCAGCGCCGGCTTCTCGACTCGCTCAAACAGCTCACGCACCTGCTTCCGCGTGGTGCCGTGGATGCGGGTGTCGGCGATGGACGCCTCCCACTCCTGCAAGTGGCGGTTCTCTTCCTGAAGGCTGGCGAACACGCGGCCCTTGAGGCCGTTCTCCTGCACATAATCCACGCCACGCTCGACCTTGCCCTTGTGCCGAGGCGTCCGCGGCTTGGTCGGCAGCGCCGTGATCCCGTAGTGCGCACAGAACGATTGCACCTTGGGGTTGATCTCCGGGTCGAACCAGTCGGCACGCTTCACCGCAGCCTTGAGGTTGTCGAGCACCAGGGTCTGGGGCACGCCGCCAAAGTGGTGGAACGCGTCTTCCAGGCAGCGGATGAAGGACTCGGTGTCCTGGCGGTCCACCGCCTGGCTGTAGCCCTTGCGCGAGTGGCTGAGCACCACGCGGAGCACGTGCGGGCAACGCCGCTTGCCGTCGGGGCCCACCACCGGCGCGCCACGACCGAAGTCCACCTGCATCTCCTGCCCGGGCGCGCACTCCATCCGGCGGAACGGCAACCCCCCGCCCCCCCCGGAACCCCCGGAACCCCCGGAAGCCACGCCTGTCGCCCGCAGTTTGCCTACGAACCGGCGCACGCTGTGGTAACTGGGCACGCACCCGCCATGGTCGCTCGCGAGGTCCTGATGGATCCGCCGGGCGGTGAGGCCCGACTCCAGCTTGGCGAGGATCTCCGCCCGGTGCGCCAGGCAGTTGCTGGGCGTCCCCGGCTTGGTCACTTCGATCGCCTCAACGCTTCCCGGAGGAGGCTCTCCGGTCCCAGAGGCGGCTTCCGACGTGCCGGACAACCCCTCAGACCCGGTGAGCGCGATCGTGGCTGGTTTTGGCGCCCCCCGATCCGGCAACGGGCCCCCGGACCCAGTGGGCGCGATCGTGGCTGGTTTTGGAATCCCGCCGTCGGCACCGGCACCGGCTCCATGCGCCTCAAGCACGTATTTGCGCACCGTCCCCCGGTCCAATCCCAGGTCATGGGCGATCCGCCGGCACGAAAAGCCGCGGGAATACAGCGTCAAAATGGACTGCTTGTGGGCCACGCTCAGTTGATTTGCCATCGTCGGTCTCCAGCTCCAAAGCTGGACAACCTACGCGGCAAATCACTCCCTGATGGTGGCTGGTTTTGAGGCGCTCCCAGGTGGCTGGTTTTGGGCGCTCACTGACAGCTTGGCGAAGGCGGTGCTTGGGGCGGATTGCCGATACCTCGACACGGTGGCGATCCGCAACGGGCCGAGCCAGGCGATCGACTTCTGGCATGTCGACCTGAACAACTACGTGGAGTTCCCCCTGCCCGCCGAGGTGCCGCGGCACGACCCGCGCATCCGGATGCCCGTCTTCTGGTTCAGCTTCCAGATCGCGCTGACCGACCTGGAGTCGTCCGAGTTCGGCCCGACCCAGTTCGTGCCCGGCAGCCACTATTCGGGGCGCGGGCTGCCGACGCAGGACAACCCCACATTCGAGGGCGTGGGGCCCAAGGAGGTCTTCTGCCGCGCGGGCGACATCTACCTCTTCAACCACCAGACGTGGCACCGCGGCTCGCCAAACCGCTCGCAGCGGGTGCGCTACCTGCTGCAGACGCAGTTCTGCGTGGGCACGATGTCGCAGCGGTTCGCGGGATCGGTGCAGCACGGCATGACCGACGCGATGCTCGACGGGGCGGACGCGAAGCTGCTCGCGGTGCTGGGGCGCAAGGCGAACTGACGAGCCGCGTCACTTCTTCAGCAGCGAGTACGACCGGCGGAGCGGCCCGTAGAACTGCGAGACTTCCTTCACCTCCGTCGCGAAGCTGGCTGCGAGGGCCTGCTGTTCGTCCGCAGTAAGCTCCAGGCTGAACGCCGCGATGGCGTCCTGGAGCTGCGCGAGCTTGCTCACGCCGATGATCGGGCAGGTCACGCCCACCCGGCTCTTGAGCCAGGCGATGGCGACGTGCGACGGCGGGACGCCCTTGGCCTTCGCGAGGTTGAGGAGGTGGGTGACGCCGCCCGCGTTCTCCGCGAGCCACTTGGGGATGCGCTCGTCGGTCGTGGCGCGGGCGTCCGCGGGGGCCGGCTGGCCCGGGATGTACTTGCCCGCGAGCACGCCCGCCATCAAGGGGCGATAGCAGGTGATCGCGATCTTCTCGGCGACGGCCTGCGGGAGGATCTCGACCTCGATGCCGCGCTCGATGAGGTTGTAGGGAAGCTGGTTGTTGATGAGCTTGGGCGCGCCGATCGACGTCGCGACGGCGTTGAAGTGGGCGAAGGTCCAGGCGGGGAAGTTGCAGCAGCCGATGAAGCGGGCCTTCCCGGCGCGGACGACCTTGGCCAGCTCGGCCATGATCGCCGGCGGGTCCATGTCGGCGCGAGCCCAGTGGAGCAGGAAGAGGTCGACACGGTCGGTCTGCAGCCGCTGGAGGCTCGCCTCGAGGCTCGCGGCGATCTGGGCGGGGTACTCGGACCCGTTGCCGACGTTCACCTTGGTGGCGAGGAAGACGCGGTCGCGCCGCCCCTTGAGCAGCCGGCCGAGGATCTCCTCGGTCTTGCCCCCGGCGTAGACGGCGGCGGTGTCGAAGAAGTCGACGCCGCTCCCGAGCGCGAGGTCGACGATCCGCCCCGCCTCCGCCTCGTCGGTTCGGTCGCCAAACATCATCGTGCCCAGGCAGAGCTGGGATACATCAACGCCGGTCGAACCGAGGGGGACGCGCTTCATGCGAAGGATGCTCCGTGGATGGGAAATGTCAGGCAATCAGACAGGCGCTCAGAACCGCACCGGCAGCCCCTCGGCCTTCCACTTCTCGATCAGCAGGCGCAGCTCGACCATCGCCTTGTCGACGCGCTGGACGGTGTCGTTGAGGTTGTTGTAGAGCGCGGGGTTGTTGAGGAGCTGCCCCATCGTGCCCTGCCCCTCGCGGGCCTGGTCGAGCGTCTTGCGGGCGGAGGAGATCGCGGCGGAGAGGTCGTCGGCGACGGCGAGGTAGCGGGCGGAGAGCTTGTCGATCGACTCCTTGGAGGAACGGGTCAACTGCCCGACCTGCTCGGCGCTCTGGTCGAACTTGTCAGCGGCCCGGCGCACGCCGGCGGCGGCGGCCTGCATGTCGGTGCGCAGCTTTTCGTCGCCGACCCACTTGTTGAGGTTGGCCAGGGCCAACTGCATGTCCTTGAGCCGTTGGTCGGCGCGGGCGAGGACAGAGGCGAGGTTGGCAGCCGCCTGACCGGCGTCGACCTGCGCGGGAGTCACGCCCGGGTTGGTCAATTGGGCCATGTTCTGCCCGACCTGCGTCCACTGGGCGGAGAGCCCGTGGAACTCAGCGCGGAATTTCTCGAGTTCGCCCATGGGGCCCTTGAGCGTCTCCTCGAGCGCCGTCTTGAACTCGCGGGCGAACTGCCCGGCCGCGCTGGGGGCCTCGCCATGGAGGACGGCCGAGCCGTCGGTCGGGAGCGACTTGGCGTCGGCGGCGACGGCGACGGT
>JAPLMQ010000186.1 GCA_026386955.1 Planctomycetota bacterium | reverse complement strand
CGTCCCGCCGCTCCAAACCCGGGTCGACGCCGGGCATCAGCGCCCCGGCCCGCGCGACCCACGACCCTCGAACCGCCCCCACCGCACGGCGGGTCCAGCGGGCCTCGCTGCGGACCATGCGCCCCTGCACGTCGCCCAGGTCGGCCCGCGGCCGGCCGACGAACCGCGCCCGCGGACGCGTCGGCACCGACGGGATCGTCGTCTTGCCCTCCAGCCCGCGGATCGCCCCGGCGACCTCGCCGCGCCAACGGCTCAGGTCCTCGCGCAGCCCGTCGCGGTCGGCGGGAGCGAGCTTCGACCACTTCTCCGCGCGGGCCCGGTCGATCAGCGGCGTGAGCCCCGAGAGCACTTCGTCGACGATCTTGACCTCCTCCGGCGGCGGCTTCGATTCAGGCAGGATGCCGCGGATGTTCTGCACCCCCGCAGTCCATCGCGCTGCCGCCGCAGGATCGAGCCCCGGCCATTCCCCGGCGCCGAAAACAGCCCCCGGAGCCGGCGGCCCGGAGGCCTCGATGTCGTTGCTCAGCGCCGCCATCGCCGCGACGATCCGCTCCCAGTAGACCGAGGCCTGCCCGGGGTCGGCCGCGACGGCGGTGAGCAGCGCCCGCCGCTTCACAGGGTCGGTCGCCTCGGGCAGTGCGGCGATGAAGTCCATGTGCTGCTTCATCGTCCGCTGGCTCTCGATGAGCCGGACGCCCTTGTTCACCCTCGAGAGCAGCTGCGCGAACTCGTCGACCTTCAAGAGGTCGGCCGACTTGCCAGAGGCGATCTGCGTCGCCCAGGCCGCGTCCTTCTCGAGCTGGGGCGAGAGCCCGCCGAGGTATTCGCCGATCTCCTCGATGAAGCCCGGGTACGGATGGTTGCCGTAGACCTGCTCGACGTAGGGCCCGATCGCCTTGTCGTAGTAGTCCTCCTCGAGGTAGGCGAAGTATTCGAACAGGATCGTCAACGCCGTGATGTCGGACGCGGCGGCGGCATCGGGGTTGCGCGACCAGACAGCCTCGCGCGTGTCGAGCGCCGCGGCGAGGGCGGCCGCGTGGGCCGAGATCCGGTCGCCCATCACGCTGCTGAAGCCCTGACGGGCCCCGTTCGCCATCTGCCCGCGCACGCGCTTCTCGCGCACGGGGTCGACTCGCTTCGCGCTGGCCGCCTCCGCGGCGATGGCCTGCCGCTCGGCCTGGATCGCCGGGATCTCCGCGGCGAGCCCCGTGGCGATGTCGCGCAGGATTTCGTTGGTCTGCCCCACCGCCTGGGCCGAGCCCGCCTCGACCTGCGGGGCCAGCTTGGCGATCGCCTGGTCGACCACGCCCGCGAGCTCCGTGAGGCGGGCCTGGAACTTCGGCTGGCGCACGCCAGCGCCGCTGCGCGTCGGGGCGAGCATGTCCTGGAACGTCGCGAGCCGGGCGAGGTCGGCCTGCACCGCGGCGTCGAGGCCCGCGTAAGTCCCCGCGCGATGTTCGCGGGTGAGGCCCAGGACCCACTCGCGGAGCGCCTGCCACGACTGGTCGAGCCGGACGCCCTGGGTGGGGAGCCGCCCGATGGCGCTGTCCATCGACCACGCGCGAAGGCGCGTGCGGAGCGACATCAACCGATGGTGGACGTCGGAGGCCTGGACCCACGGCGTGACGGCGTTGGCCCAACCCACCGCGGCGGCGAGTCGGGCCTTGTCGCCCGTCTGCGCGGCCTCATAAAGTCTCGCGGTCACGAGCAATTCCGCCGGGCCCGCCTGCACGTCGTCGCGGCGGAGGCGCATCCGGCTCGCCAGCGAGATTCGCGCGAGCCACATCTCGTTCGCGTCGACCGCCGCCTGGATGCGCTGCCCGAGCGGGACGGCCTGGATCTGCTGCAGCCCCTCGCCCAATCGCCCGTCGAAGGCCGGCCCGGTGCGCAGCACGCCTTGCAGCGTCCGCACGGCCGCGAGCGCCGCGGCCTCGCGGTCGCCCGGCTGCGTCGTGGGTTCGGAGGCCTTCACCAAGCCCGCCAGCGCGCTGCGCAGCGGGGCGAACGGCTCGGCCTCGGGATCGACCTTCGCGGCCGTCTCCTGCGCGACCTTCACCAACTGCGCCAGCCGGACGTCCTGCCGTTGCCGGAAGAGCCGGGCGACGTCGCCCGCGGCGCCCGCCCCGCCTGGACCGCCCGCGGCGATCCGTTCCTCGGCGTCGATGAACTGGTCCGCTTGGTTCGCCAGCATGTCGAGCCGGGTCTCGAGGATCACGCCCGCCATCGCCTTGACCATCGCCTGGGCGTCGACGGCGTTCTTCTCCATCGCCGCCTTGACCGCGGCGATCGCCGGTCGCGGCGAGGGCGCGGCCCGGCCCGTCTGGAGGTCCTGCACGTAGGCCGCCCCGCGGCGAAGCAGCAGCGCGTCGGAGAAGCAGAGCTCCGTCCGCCGCAGCTCCGGCTCGGGATATTCGCTGACCGCGAAGAAGCGGAGCTGCCCCAGGTCGGCCGCGATGTTCGGCACGCCCAGCGGCCCCAACTCGCGGTTGATCCCGTCGAGCATCTCCGCCCGCTTCCCGTCGATCTTCGTCGCGTCGTCCATCCCCTCGAGCAGCACGCCCAGCCGGCCCGCCTGCCCGCGCAGCCCGTTCGTGAGGTTCACCAGCGAGGTGAAGAACTTCTCCTGCAGGTCGCTCAGCTCCGCCAGCAGCCGCTCGGGCGTGTCGGAGACGAGGCTCAACTGCAGCCGCGGCGAGACGGCCTCCTGCCCCTTGGTGTCGACCATGATCAACTGCACGTCGACGCTCTCGGCGTCCTCCTCCACCAGCTCTCGCAGCTCCAGGTGCAGTTCGCCCGTGACTTCCTTCGCCCCCGTCTGCGTGAGGTTCACCGAGACCTCGCGCGACCCCGCGGCCCCGATGCTGCTGGGCTTGGTCGAGCGCACGAAGACCTCGGAGATGCCGAAGTCGTCCGTCCCGCGGTAGCCCAGGTTGAGCACGTCGTCGCGGTAGAACGTCAGGTTCTCCGGCACGCTCAGCAGCGAGACCGTCGGCGGGTTGTCGGGCACGAGGCGCACGCGGATCGCGGGGTCGCGGTTCTCGATGCCGCCCGCGGCGGTCATGCGGATGTTGAACGTCGCGTCGCGGTCGATGCGCAGCTCGAAGGCGCCCTTGGTCTTGGACTTGTCCCAGAAGATCTTGAGCTTGTGGTCGGGGAATACGACCGAGGACTCGAGCACGGGAAGCGTGGCCTCGAACTCGACGCGCACGCGCGTGCCCTCGACGCCGCGGAGCTCGCCGAAGCGCACTTCGTCGTCGAGCCGGGGGAGGCGGGTGTAGCCGGGATAGGTGTAGTGGGCGACGAGCTTGGCGATCTTGGGGCGCGGGTCGACGGCGACGCTGTGCAGGGCCGAACGGCCGTCGCCGGCGGTGACGTAGAACTCCGTCGCGGCGTCGAGCGAGCGCAGGCTCGACTCGAAGCGGTGGTTGGGGCGCGGGGTCATGGGGATCGCCTGCGGGGCGGCCCCGGGGGCAAGGACGTGCAGCGTGGCGGAGGTCTCGGGCTCGACGCGCCCGCCGAGCGTCGCGGCGATCGCGACGTCGGTCCCCTGCGGGACGCGCTGGCTGAGCGGGACGGCGACGTCGATGCGCGTCAGCGACGGCCGCGGGTGGTTGCCCATCGGGTTGACGAACCGCTTGAGCAGCAGGTCCATCTGCATGAACGGCCAGGCCCAGAGCCCGCCCGCGACGAGCAGCGCCAGTAGCAGCGCGCCGGCCGCGAGGGGGAGCCTGCGCCAGCCGAAGAGCTTGGCGGGATCGAGCCGGCCTGCGAGGTCGGCCGCGGAGCCGGTGGTGGCCGTGAGGAGGTAGGGGTTGACGGCGTCGGGCCCGGCGGGGTCGCGGGCGAGGAAGTCGAGCGTGCTGCGGAGAAGGTCGCGCGAGCCGGGGACGGCCTGGTCGATTTCACCCGCGGAACGGGCCGGATCGCGGCGGCGCAGGAAGGCGACGAGCGCGACGAGCAGACCCATCGCGACGGCGCCGGCGGCAAGCACCGATTCCGCGACGCGCAGCCCGCGCGGCAGCTCGACGAAGCGGTCGACGACCACCGCGGCGACGAAGACCGCCACGCCCACGGCGGCGCCGACCACCAACGCCGAAGCCACCGCCACAAGGAGCTTGTGGCGGGTGTGCCGTTGGATCGCGAGTGCGACAGGTTGGGGGACCGAGGCGGTCAAACGCATATTGATCGCGATCCGCGGAAGGCCGAGTGTTGAATTTCCCGGGATCGGATTCACCGCGGAACCCGTGCCCGAAGCATACCACGCCGGGCGACCCTCATCGCGGGTCGGGCGGTCGATTTCGTACCCCATGAAAGCTCCTTCCAGGTCGTCGCCTTGAAATGCGCGCGGTCCCCCTGTAATACCCGCACAAGTGTCCGGCCAAATCCGGACAAGAGTCGATAAACGCCTTCCGCCGCTGGCTCTAAAAAAATTTCGGCCGCGGGCGAAACCTCTTCCCGCGAAAGTCTCTCCGCGGGTTGAAAATGCCCCCGCAGCGCCCCGCTCTCCGCCCCCTGTGGCCCCCCTGGCCGCCTCGAAAACGTGCCGCCCCTGCACCGCCCCGACGACGCCTTGGCCACGGCTCTCCGACCGTGCTAGATTCACGCCAGCTCGTCATCCCATCTCTTCCGGCGCGCCCGCCGAAAATGGGCCGCCGCATACCCCCCGGGATCACCCTCCATGCCTTCCCCCCGCAATGAACACCCCCGCCCCCAATTTGTCCGCAACGCCTGGCTCTCCCTCAACGGCGAGTGGCAGTTCGAGATGGACCCGGGCGACAGCGGCCACGAGCGCGGCCTGCTCGACCGCGAACTCGCCGGCCGGATCGTCGTCCCCTTCTGCCCCGAGTCGACGCTCTCGGGCATCGGCCACGTCGACTACATGCCGGCCGTCTGGTACCGCCGGCACGTCACGGTCCCGAGCGACATGGCATGGACGGGCAAGTCGATCCGCCTCCACTTCCAGGCGGTCGACTACGACGCGACGGTCTGGGTCAACGGCCGCGAGGTCGGGCGGCACCGCGGCGGGTTCACGCCCTTCATGTGCGACCTCACGAACGTCGTCGGGCCGGGCGAGACCTTCACGCTCGTGGTCCGGGCCCGCGACGACCACCGCCTCTCGAAACCCAAGGGCAAGCAGAGTCATTTATTCCATAACGCCGGCTGCCACTACACGCGCACGACCGGCATCTGGCAGACCGTCTGGCTCGAGCCTGTCTCGCCTCGCGCCTGCCTCGAGCGATCGCGCGTCACGCCCGATGTGGGGCAAAGCCGGTTCACCATCGTCCAACCCATTTCTTCGACACAGACGGGGAAGCGCAAGGGCCTGACTTTCCGCGCCGTGCTGCGCGACGCCGCGGGCGAGGTCGCGCGGGCGGAGGTCTCCGCCGAGGCCGACTTCGCGCCGACGCTCACGCTGGCGATCCCGCGCGACCGCGTGAAGCATTGGTCGCCGCTCTCGCCGCATCTCTACGCGCTCGATCTCCTGCTGCTCGACGGCGAGACCGTCGTCGACCGCGTCGAGAGCTACGCCGGGCTGCGGTCCGTGACCATCGACGGGCAGGCGGTGAAGATCAACGGGCAGGCGGTCTTCCAACGGCTCGTGCTCGACCAGGGCTTCTACCCCGACGGCATCCTCACCGCGCCCAGCGACGACGCGCTGCGGCAGGACATCGAGCTCTCGATGCAGGCCGGCTTCAATGGCGCACGCTTGCACCAGAAGGTCTTCGAGGAACGCTTCCTTTATCACGCCGACCAGTTGGGCTACCTCGTCTGGGGCGAGTTCGGCGACTGGGGCATCGACCGCAACGACGGCAAGGCGACCGTTGTCGCGCAGTGGCTCGAAGCCATCGAGCGCGACTACTCGCACCCCTGCATCGTCGGCTGGTGCCCGCTCAACGAGACGAACCACCCGATCGAGCCGCACATCACCGACCTCGACGACCTGACGCTCGCCCTCTTCCTGGCGACCAAGGCGCTCGACCCGACGCGCCCGGTGCTCGACGCCTCGGGCTACGCGCACCGGATCGCGCGGACCGACGTCTACGACAGCCACGACTACGAGCAGGACCCCGCGAAGTTCGCCCAGAACCACGTGGGCTTGGCGGCGGGCAAGCCGCACTTCAACGGCCCCGCCGACCGGCCGTGGTCGCTGCCCTACGCCGGGCAGCCGTTCATGGTCAGCGAGTTCGGCGGGGCGTGGTGGGACCCGCACGCGAAGCCCGACGACGCGAGCTGGGGCTACGGGGCCCGCCCGCGCAGCGCGGAGGAGTGCATCGTGCGCTTCGAGCGCCTCGCGGCCATCCTGCTCTCCAACCCGCACATGTTCGGGTATTGCTACACCCAGCTCACCGACGTCTTCCAGGAGCGGAATGGCATCTTCGGCTTCGACCGCGCGGTGAAGTTCGACCTGGCGCGGCTGCGCCGGGCCCAGCAGGCGCCAGCGGCGATTGAGCGGAGGTGAGGACGGGCGACCGATGAGCCCATGGAATGATATTGGCTGCGCCGACATCGGCGCACGTTTGGGTTAGCCGGACGCGCAAGCGACGGCTTGCATCGTCCAGCGTTCTGAAAGCGTCCCGACCAACGTGCGCCTCAAGCCGTCGCTTGCGCGTCCGGCTAACCCAGAGCAGGTGCCGGGGGCGGTTGAGGCGAGCGTTGTCTGGTGCTTTTCTGAAGGGCCAACGGCCCGCCTTATACCAGCCTAGGGCGAAGCCCTAGGGTCAAGCGCCACAACGAAATTGAAGGGCTGAAGGCCCGTCTTATCGCGTGAGTCTCGGTCGGATAAAACGGGCCTTCAGCCCTCAACTCCATGGGCGAAGCGTACCTGGGGCTTTGCCCCAGGCTGGTTTAAAACGGGCCGTTGGCCCTGAGGAAACCGATCGCTCTCCGCACATCGTTCTGCGTTTGGTCCGCATTGAATCTGTTTCACAACACCAACTCCGAAAAACCCAGGCACCGCAGTGCCTGGGCTTTGGGGTTGTCGGTTTTCCCGCGGCGCGATGGATTTCTGCTCCGTCGACTAAACCCTTTCACCCCTGCTCGCACATACTGTTGTTGTCGCACGCCCCCCCCCGGAAGGCCGGAAGGCCGGATTCGCGGAACACCGGAATCGTCACCGATGTCAGGCCTGACGCTTCATCCTTCGCGACGCTCTGGGGATGCACAGGCCGGGACTGTGTTGCCGGTGAGTGGGCCGGCGATGGACTCGGCGACTCAGACGTTGCCTGCGGTCGCCGACGCGATCAACGCCGACGCGATCTTGGCCGCTCATCTCGCCGCCGCGCGCCGGGGCGACCGCGCCGCGCAGGCGGCGTTGCTCGCCCGGCTCCAGGATGTCTGGTTCCGCTTCTGCTTCGCGATGCTGGACGACGCCGACCTCGCCCGCGACGCGACGCAGGAGACGGCCCTGCGGTTCCTGCAACGGTTGCCGACCTTCGCGGGGCAGAGCTCGCTGCAGACCTGGTCGCTGGGCATCGCGTTGAACGCTTGCCGGGAGGCGCGGCGGAAGCGGTGGAGTTTTCCGAGGCTCGTGGGCCGGTTGAGGATGACCCGTGAATCGTCCGCGGGTGTACGTGACAGTGGCCGCGCCGGCGAGCCCCCCGCCGACGCCGGGCTGGCGATGCGGGAGGAGCAGGCCCGGCTGCGCGAGCTGGTGCGAGAACTGCCCCGTCGGCAGCGCGAGGCGGTCGTGCTGCGGTACCTCGAGGAGATGAGCGTCGCCGAGGTGGCCGAGGCGATGGGGTGCGCCGTCGGGACGGTGAAGGCGACGCTCGCCCAGGCGCTGGAGAACCTCCGCAGGCGATGGGAGACGAACCAATGAACGAAACAATGAACGAAACAATGAACGATGAGACGCTGAAAACCGAGTTCGACGCCGCCCTCGCGAATGCCCGCGCCGGCCATCTCGCCGCGCGTTACCCGGGCGACCTGGCCTCCGACGTCGAGCCGATCCGCCTTGATCGCGAGCGCCGCCGGCGTCGGCGGTTGTTCGTCGGCATCGGGCTGGGCGTGGCCGCGGTCGGCACGGTCGCCGCGGGGTTGGCCCTCGTCGCGGTCTTGCTGGCGGCTCAGTTCGCGGGGCATGTCGTGGGTCAAATCGCGGCTCGACAGAGCGGCAAATCCGAGGCCACCCCGCGAGTCTCGCTCGCCTTGCCCGCGGCCATGCCGAGTTTCGCGCTCCCCACCGGCCTGTCCGTCCTGCCCTCCGGCGAATCGATTGGCTCGCCGACGTCCGGGCTTCCGGGGGTTCCTTCGCTATCGCTTCCCTCCGTCTCCCTCACCATCGAGTTCCATCCCCAACCCTCTTCGGAGAACGCGTCATGATTCGTCTTCATCGCAAGCAGTGGCTCGCTGCCGGGGCCCTCGCCCTGGTCCTCACCCCCGTGGCCTTTCTCGTACCCGCCTACGCCCAGGACAACGCCGGAGGCGGCAACCCGGCCGCGTTCCACCAGATCGAGTTGATGTCGAAGCTGCTGGGAGTCGTCGGCGAGTTCACCAAGATCGCCGACAGCCCGTCCGCCTCGGGCGTGGCGGCGACGATGGGCATCGACGACCACTTCAAGAACCCTGCGGAGGCGATCGCGTTCCTGGAGAAGGTGCTGCCCCAGGTGAAGGACGCCCCGGTGCAGCGGGCGATCCGCGTGAAGCTGGCGGACCTCTACAAGAAGTCCGGGCAGCACGAGAAGGCGCTCGAGCAGCTCGAGCGGCTGATGACCAACCGCCCGGGGGCGTGAGAGGGGCAGACCAGCCGCCGGACCTGTCGACGCGCGTCGAACCGCACGCCGCGCGGACCTTGCGTCTCCTGTTGACCAGCACACAGCAGCCTTCGGCTCCGGTGTGGCACGACTCATAGTCCACTGAACATCAAAAGCCCAGGCACGGCTGCGCCTGGGCTTTTTCATGCGCACAAACGCATCCTCAATTCCTCACGGTGCGTCGATGTGCAACCGCGCGGCTGCGCGTGTACCCTGTGCCGTCAATCCAAACGCTGAACTTCGGTCCCGAAACCCCGGAATCCCCGGAATCCCCGCATGCAACTCGGCAAAAACCACAAGCTCATCTTCATCGGCGACTCCATCACCGACTGCGGCCGGGCCCAGCCCGCGGGCGAGGGGCTCTTCGACGCGCTGGGCAAGGGCTACGTCGCCCAGGTCGACGCGCTGCTGGGCGTCGCCTACCCGCAGCTCGGCGTCCGCGTGGTCAACCAGGGCAACAGCGGCCACACCGTCCGCGAGCTCAAGGGACGCTGGGACCGCGACGTGATCAACCTCAAGCCCGACTGGCTGGCGATCATGATCGGCATCAACGACGTCTGGCGGCAGTTCGACCTGCCCCGCCAGCCCGAGGCCCACGTCCTGCCCGAGGAGTACGAGCGTACGCTCGACGAGTTGGCGGGCAAGACGCGCCCGCAGCTCAAGGGATTGGTGATGATGTCGCCGTTCTACATCGAATCGAATAAACAAGACGCCATGCGCGCGCGTATGGATCAGTATGGCGCCATCGTCAAAAAGCTCGCGGCCAAGCACGACGCCATCTTCGTCGACGTGCAGGCGGCCTTCGACCAGGTGCTCGCCCACTACTACGCGGCGACGCTGGCGTGGGACCGCGTCCACCCGAACCAGACGGGGCATCTGGTGATCGCCAAGGCGTTCGTCAATGCGGTGGGGTATCGCTGGTGAGCCCCGCCTCGCCGTCCGCAGTCTCCCGCCCTTCCTGAGTCGCCCCCGCGCTTCCCGCCTCGGAGTCGTTGCCCCCGTGGAAACCGCGTCAAAAGAGCCGAACGCCCTGTCGCGCATCCGCGACATCCGCACCAACCTCGTCTCGGTCATCCGAGGCAAGGAGGAGTGCATCGACATGCTCATCGGCGCGCTGCTCGCGCAGGGGCACATCCTCATCGAGGACCTGCCCGGGCTGGGCAAGACCACGCTGGCGAAGAGCCTGGCGAGCAGCATCGAGGCGCAGTTCCAGCGGGTGCAGTTCACGCCCGACTTGTTGCCTGCCGACATTTTGGGCGGGTCGGTCTACAACCCGCGCGAGGGGAGCTTCACGTTCCACCCCGGGCCGATCTTCACGCACATCCTGCTCGCCGACGAGATCAACCGCGCCTCGCCGCGGACGCAGTCGAGCTTGCTTGAGGCGATGGCGGAGAGGCAGGTGACCATCGAGGGCGTCCGGCACGAGCTGCCGCCTCTCTTCATGGTGATCGCGACGCAGAACCCCATCGAGTTCCACGGGACGTACCCGCTGCCCGAGGCCCAGCTCGACCGCTTCCTGGTCCGCATCAAGCTGGGCTATGCCGACGCGGCGACCGAGCAGGCGATCCTCTTCGACCACCAGCGCAGCCACCCGCTGGACCACATCAAGGGCGTGATCCAGTCGGCGGAGGTGATGAAGCTGCAGCAGGCGGTCTGCGACATGCACGTCTCGCCCGAGGTGGGCAAGTACATCGTCGACATCACGCGGGCGACGCGGCAGCACTCGCAGGTGCAGGTCGGCTCGAGCCCGCGCGGGGCGCTGGGGCTCTTCCGCCTGGCGCAGTCGTTGGCGCTGATGGCGGGGCGCGACCACGCGCTGCCCGAGGACGTGCAGAACGGCGCGGTGGCGGTGCTCGCCCACCGGCTGGTGCTCGACACCAAGGCCCGCTACGCCGGCGCGAGCAAGGAGGCGGTCGTGCAGGACGTGCTCAAGACCGTGCCGGTGCCGACCTGAACGACCACGGGCCGTCGACGGACCTTCATTCCGGGTGCCACATGCCATCGTACTCGTGGCATGTGTCTTGGGAGGAAGTGGAGGCGCCGCCTGACGGAGCTGCCAAGACGTCATCGAATCCTGATCGTCGCGCGATGGTGTGAGGAGATCGCCCGCTCGATGGAAGTCTTCCGTTGACCGGCACATGCCACGGGTACGATGGCATGTGGCACCCAGAGTCGTGAGCCCGCCTCGCCCCTCCCCCGCCCCACCGCCGCCCATGCGAAACGGCATCTCCATCCCGGCCCTCGTGCGTTTCGCCTGGCGGATGCTCACGCAGTCGTACACCTACCGCTTCGTGCGGTTCATGCGCAACATCTGGCGCGAGAGGCTCACGCGCCCGGGGCAGTACGTCGTCGCCGCCGCGGTCACCAGCATCATCGCGGGGAGCCTGCCCGAGGTGATGGCGGGCTCGTACACCTTCTCGGCCTTCATCTCGCTCGTGCTGCTCTCGCTGACGATCTCGATCCTCGCCCGCCCCAAGGGGCGGATCGTGCGCCAAGTGGCCGACCGCTGCGTGGCCGGGGCGACGGTGCCCGTGCGCATCACCGTCACCAACACCAACGCGCGGGACCTCTCGGACCTGAGCGCCTTCGAGTTCCGCCTGCCCGCGACGCTCTCGCTGCAGGGCGAGCCGCTGTTCATCCCGCGCCTGCGCCCGGGCGAGACGCACAGCTTCGAGTATCCGCTCGCCACCTCCCGCCGCGGCAGCTACCTCCTGCCCGGGCCGACGCTGCTCAGCTCCTTCCCCTTCGGGCTCACGCAGGCCCGCCGGTTCGAGCCGGCCCCGCACCGGCTGGTGGTCTACCCCGCCTTCCGCCAGCTCACCCAGCTCGACGTGCCCGTCGGGCAGCGGTACCAGCCGGGCGGCATCGTGCTGACCAGCAACGTCGGGGAATCGATGGAGTTCGTCGGCACGCGCGAGTACCAGGCGGGCGACCGGCTGCGCGACCTGCACCCGCGCTCGTGGGCCCGCGTGGGCTTCCCCGTCGTCAGGCAATACCAGGAGGAGTTCCTCACCCGCGTCGCCCTCTTCGTCGACACCTTCATCCCCCCGCGCACGGGGCGCCCCCTCGCCCCCGCCGACGACCTGCTCGAGGCCAACCTCTCGATGGCGGCGGCGATCACCGACTACCTCGCGAGGCAGGAATACATCGTCGACCTCTTCGCCGCCGGGCCGGAGCTCTATTATTTCCAGGCGGGGCGCTCGCTGGGGCTCTTCGAGAACGTGATGGACATCCTGGCCTGCATCGAGCGCTGCCCGCGCGACCCGCTGGAGGTCGTCGGCCCGCGCTTCAACGACGAGCTGCGCCAGGTCTCGACGGTCATCGTGCTCCTGCTCGACTGGGAGCCGCGGAGGCAGAACTTCGTCCGGGCGATCCAGCGCCTGGGCGTGCAGGTGAAGACCATCGTGGTCTCCGACACGAGGCAGCAGGCCGACGTCGACGCCGCGGGGCCGTTCTCCCGCGTGGTGACGCCCGCGCAGGTCCGCGCGGGCATCGAAACGCTCTGAACCGGGAACCCTCTGGAAGCGAAATGTTCCGCCGATCGAACGACAACATCCTCGTGGGCCTCCTCCTGCTCGTCTCCGCGTGGACGCTCGCGCTGGGCGCGCAGTCGTACTACTTCGCCTCCGGGCTGACGCTGGTGATCCTGCTCAACCTGCTCGCGGGCGTGACGCTCCCCGCGCGGCCGACGATGTTCACCGAGCTGCTCCTCGCGGCCCCGTTCGCGATCTGGTTCCGCTACATGCCCACCGGCGGGTTCACGGGGCTTCCGCCCATCGACCTGCTCTTCATGTTCGGCTTCTACTCGCTCACCCTCGGGGCGCACCATCTGCTCACCACCCGCATCGGGGGCAGCCGGCTGCAGGCGATGGCGGCGGGGATCATCGGGATGACCCTCGCCGGCACCGCGCCGCGCAACCCGTACTTCCTCCCGCTGGTCTGCCTCTTCATCCCGCTGATCCTGCTCGAGCTCCGCCGGAGCCTCGACCTCCTCAGCAGCCGGCTAGGCCGCGGGCAGGCCGTGCGGCTGGGGTCGGCCCTGGCGGTCCTGCTCGCGCTGACCGCGGGCGTGCAGTACGTCGTGACGGTGCATCTCCCGCCCTTGAACCGCTGGCTCACCCAGCGGATCGAGGGCTCGATGAACCGTGCGAGCGGGTTCAGCCGCACGTCGCACCTGGGGAACATCGCGGAGGGTTGGAACCGCGGGGACGACCAGCAGGTGGTGCTCAGGCAGTTCTCCGACCGCCCGGCGACGCACCTGCGCGCGGTGGTCTACGACCGGTACAAGGGCGGCTCGTGGGAGGCCATCCCCGACGAGCCGCGCGAGCTGCGCCCGCGCGGCGAGGAGGCGGGCCGCCGCATCTTCGACCTCACCCCCGCCGCCAACACCGAGCTCAAGGCCGACGACGCGCCGATCTCGATGGTCTATCCCGAGCCCGAGCTGTCCGACGACTACTTCCTCCCGCTGGGCACCAAGCGCATCACCGCTTTCAGCCGGAGGCTGATGGTGACGCGCGTGCTCACCGCCCGCTCGCCCGACCGGCTCGCCGGAGGCGGGTACGGGTTCTACGAGTCGAAGCCCGACCTGTCGCCGCCGACCGTGGCCGACCTGGACGTCCCCGCCGACATGCGCGAGGACCTCGCCAAGCTCGCCGCCGACGCTCTGGGCTCGACGCGCGAGGGCGGCTGGCCCGCGTCGGCCTCGCCCTTGGAGACCGCCGCGGGCATCGCCGCCTACTTCAAGCGCGACTACACCTACCACATCGGGCTCAAGCTCACCCACTGCGACAAGGACCCGATCATCGAGTTCCTCACGTACTTGAAGGCCGGGCACTGCGAGTACTTCGCCGCCTCGTCGGTGCTCATGCTCCGCACGATGGGCG
>JAPLMQ010000224.1 GCA_026386955.1 Planctomycetota bacterium | reverse complement strand
ATCGCTGCGCGCCAAGGCGGCGGGAAACCGAATCCCGCCGCGGAAAAACAGCGGGGAACGCTGCGCAGGCCGACCGCCCGGCCCGGCGGTCGACTGGTTTCAAGGGAAAAAGAAAACGAAGGCGTTATTCAGGACTCCCAGTGCTTCAAAAGTTGTTTTTGCGGGAATATGCATAGCCAACACTATCATGGCGGTGATTTTTTTGGTATATGCTATTGCCTCGGAACAGGTCGTGATAATGCTGATGGCGGCATCATATTTAGCTGCGGCTTGCATGGCCACTAAATTCGGGGTGTATGCAATTCGGCGGGGAAGAAAAGAGCCTATGAAAACCGGGTCTTCCGGTGAGCGGTGACGCGAGGGATCCGTTCATGCAATAACTGGCCGGGCACGGCCCGAAATTCGCTCGGGCGCAATTATGACGTTTGCCGTCCATTTACAGGCCCAAACGCCGCGCTTCGAGGCACTTCGGCTGGGCTCGCCTGTGATCCGCACACGGCAGCCTTCGGCTGCGGTGTGGCACGGGGAGGGTGTGGCGCGGGTGGCGTCATTGCGAGGCGGACCCCACCGAACCCGACGGCGTACCGTCGGGATCAGTGGGCTTGGAGTGTCGGGTTGATCGGAGGGTTTACTTCCCCGTGGGCTTGACGATGCGGATGCCGATGTAGACGTAGCCGGGGTAGTTGGGATTTTGGAATTCGCGGTCGTTGGAGCGTTGGCTCAGGCCGTAGTAGCCCCAGGAGCCGCCGCGGACGACGCGGTGTTCGCCCTTGGTGGTGTTGAGGGGGTTGGTCTGGGCCTCGGCGGCGTAGGGCTGGAACCAGTCGCTGCACCACTGGCAGAGGTTGCCGGAGAGGTCGAGGACTCCGTCGCGGCTGGCGTTGGCGGGGAAGTCGCCGACGACGCTGACGCCGACGGCCTCGGTGGCGCGGAGCTTGGACGGGCCTTCGCCCGCGGCCGGGCCGCCGATGTTGCCGTGGCGGGCGTCGGGGGCGTCTGCGCCCCAGGGGTACTTGCGCTTCTCGCCGCGCCCGGAGGCGACGTATTCGAACTCGGCCTCGGTGGGTAGGCGGTAGCCGTTGTTCTTGAGGTTCGCCTCGAGGCGGGTCTGCTTGGTGTTCTCGATGGGGACCTCTTCATAGACGGGCGTGAGGCCGGCCTGCTTGGAGAGCCAGTTGCAGTAGTGGGCGGCGTTGACCCAGGAGACGTAGATCACCGGCTCGTCGTTGCGCCAGGAGTAGGCGTCGCGGAACTGCTTGTGGGCGGGATCGAAGCGCTCGAACTCGCGGTTGGTGACGAGCGTCTCGGCCATCTCGAAGGGGGCGAGGGTGACCTTGTGGGCGGGGAGCTCGTCGGGCTCGCCGCCGGGGCCGCCCATGGTGAAGTCGCCGCCGGGGATCTTGGCCATGGTGGGCAGGGCGTCGCCGCTCGGGGCGAGCGCGGGCGGCTTGGCGGGCGTGGGGGCGTCGACGCGGACGAGGTCGATGGCGTGGATGACGGCAGTGCCTTGGTCGTTGAGTTCCGGCGAAGGTTTGCCGTTCCCCGCGTCGGTTTCCCAGGAGAGCTTGAGGAAGGTGATGGCGTCGTAGAGCGACCAGAGGAAGGAGACGGTGGCGGATTTGGACGTGCCCGTCGGAGGGAGGAAGGCGGGGATGAAGTGCGGGTACTCGCCCTTGCCGCGGGAGGCGCCGTCGGCGGCGAGGGTGAGGCGGGCCTCGGTGGGGGCGGGGTTGCTGTAGGTGATACGGATGTTGTAGGTGCCGGTCTTGATCTCCTTGACGGGGAGAGTGAAGCCGCAGCCGGGTTGGCCGAGGATCGAAACGCCTTCGAGGTCGCCCTGCTTCACGACGGTCGCGCCGTTGGCGAGCGTGCCGGTGGGGGCGGCGAGGTGCTGCACGGGGCCGGCGACGCCTGCGGAGGTCCAGGTGCGGTTGGCGTAGTGGGCGCTGCCGCGGATGGAGTCCTCCTTGGTGGGCTCGGTGATGATCATCTTGCGGCCGCTGAAGTCGACGATCGGCTTGTCCTGTTTGTCGCGCGTGAGGGTGAAGCGCGGGACGCCGCCGGCGCCCCCGGTAATGGGGATGCGGGCGTGGCCGACGCCGGCGGGCTGGTCGAAGGTGGTCGACTTGCCGGCGAGTTCGATCTTCAACTTCGCGGGGGCGGTGAGGAAGGTGTCGACGTAGATGTTGTCGCCGACGTCGTCGTGCATCTGGTCGTAGGGCCAGGCGGTGTTGGCGAGGTCGACCCAGGCCTTGGCCTGCTCGTCCCAGGCTTGGCGGGTGTATTTGGAGCGGTTGCGGTAGGTGGCGTAGACCTTGTCCTGGGTGATGACGGGCGGGGCGCCGGTCTTGTACCAGGTGGTGTAGTAGCCGGTGACGTCGAGGTAGGACTCGTCGCGGTTGAAGTAACGTTTCTCGGAGTTGGCGGGCCAGTGGAAGGGCATGAGGTTGGAGTCTTCCTGGTAGTCGTTCCAGGTGACGAGCTCGACCCAGTCGGCGTTGTCGCGGATGACGCCGCGCCAGGCGGCGCCGTAGCCGAGCATGCCGCGCCAGTCGCGCATGTTGGCGCTGTTGTAGGCGGGGGTGATGCCGGCCATGAAGACCTTGTCGAGGGCCATGGTGACGCGGCGCGCGTCGGCGTTGGAGCGCATGACGTCGCCCAGCGAGCCGTCGGCGGCGAAATTGAACCAGCCGCCCATGTGGGGCTGGTTCTGGAACATGCGCTGCACCGTCTCGGGGCTGTAGGCCATGGCGTAGCGGGCGTTGAAGACGAAGGGGACGAAGCAGACCTCGTAGCCGTCGGCCTTGAGCTTGTTCATCACGCCGGCGTAGGTGTCGGGCAGCCCGGCCCATGCGGAGATGACGACCTTGTTGCCCCTGCGGAACTGGTTGGGGTGGGTGTAGAAGCGCTGGACCATGTCCTCGATCTTGTTCATGCCGCCCAGGCCGTTCATGTCGGGCGAGATCATGATCTTGAAGTTGGTGTTGAGCTCCTTGGCGGCTTGGTACATGCGCTCGGCGGCGGAGGTGTAGCCCTCGGGGACGAACTTGCCGGCCTTGGGGTCGAACGAGGCCCACCCGCCGCAGTTGAGGGCGAAGCCGTCGATGCCGTGGCGCTGGGCGAGCTCGATCTCGTATTTGTAGAACTCGACGGAGCTGAAGAAGCAGGTCATGTAGTGGGCGAAGACCCAGTGGCGCGCGTCCTCGGCGGGGGTGGCGGAGAGGGGGGCCGGGGCCTTGGGGGGGTCTGCGGGTTTGTCCGCGGCAGGCGCAGGCGCGGGGGCGGCCTGGGCGAAGGTCGGCGCGGCGGCGAGCGAGCCCGCGAGCAGCCACGCGAGGAGGGCCAGCGGCAACGACAGGCGGGCGAGGCGTGGGGACATGGATATCTCCGGGGCGCGACGGCGGGGCGTCGTGCGGAGGTGAGGGCGATTTCGGGAGGGTCGAACGTGGACGTCACAGAACGCCGGCCGAGCGCCTTTGCAACAACAAGCACCGGCGCGGCGTTGGTGGACAGTATCCGTGGGCTTGCGCGGCGGTCAAATCCCGACTCGCCGCGGACCCGACTTGGTTGCGGCGGTGGCGATGCGGATCGTACGAGCGGCGGATGTTTGGAGTTGCCGCCGGGATGGCGTACAATTTATGGTACGTCATGGGCGCGGATGAACAACGACTCGAAACGTTTTTCTTCAAGACGGACACGGGCAACGAGCCCGTGCGCGAATGGCTGCTTTCCCTGACGAAGGCCGAGCGGAAGATCGTCGGCGACGACTTGTTGAAGGTTCAATATTGCTGGCCCATCGGCAAGCCGCTGGTGGGCAGCCTGGGCGACGGGTTGTGGGAGGTCAGGTCGCGTTTGGGCGACCGCATCGCCAGGGTGATCTTCTGCGTGGATGGGCAAACAATCGTGCTGCTGCATGCGTTCATCAAGAAGACGCAGAAAACGCCGAAGCACGAGTTGGATCTGGCGCTGAAGCGGAAGGCGCAGTTGAAATAGGTGACGCCATGAAGCAGAAACATGTGGGCTCGAAACTCGAGGACTTTCTGGCCGAGGACGGCATCCTTGAGGAATGCCGCGCCACGGCGATCAAGTTCAAGATCGCCCACGAACTTGAGAAGGCGATGAGCGAGCAGCACATCAGCAAGGCCGAGATCGCCAAGCGGCTCAAGACCAGCCGGAGCGGCGTCGACCGGCTGCTCGACCCGGAGAACACATCCATCACCCTGAACACGATGGCGAAGGTGGCCCACCTGCTGGGCAAGCGGATCGAGTTCGGCCTGCGATAGAAAAGCGGTCGCACTCAAAGCCCAGGCACTGCGGGGCCTGGGCCATCGCGTTCTGAATCACCGCGTTTCCCTTCGTCGACAACTGCGGCACCAGCGCCTGATGTCGATGCGCCGGGTCGGCCTTCTGCTTCCTCAGCATCGCCGCCCAGCTCCCTCCCATTCCGAGACTCGTCCATGAACACGCTCCCCCGGCTTGCGTCGCTTGTGTCGGCCGCGCTCCTCCTCCTCGCGGCCTGTGCCTCGCCCCGCGCGGCTCATGCGGCCGACATGCCGCCGAACAGCCCCGCCGCGTGGCCTTCCGACGAACGCGGCGTCACGCTCCGGCTCTACCAGGCCGCCAGCGCCTACGTCCTTAACGCCGACGGCCGGGCGTTCGACGTCTCCGTCCGCGTCGCCCGGTGGAACCTCCTCGAGAACGGCCCGCGCGAGCTGCTCATCAAGGTGATGGACCCCGACGGCCAGGTCGTCGCCCGCGAGCTCGCGGCCGACGTCGTCCCGCCCGGGAACGCCTGCATCACCGAGACGGGCGGGTGGGACCACGAGATGTGGTACTACACGCTGCTCCGCGGCCGGGGGACGATGCCGATGGTCCGCTGGAGCGAACTGACCGACCCGCAGCGGGTCGCCGCGCTGCCCGCGAAGGATTTCGTCTACCACGTGCCCGCGGGGAAGAAGGGCGTCTACCGCGTGCTCCTCGCGGGGAGCAGGGACCACGTCGCCACGCTGCGCGTCTCGCAGGGGCTGTCCGCGGGGCTCGTCGGCCACCCGCTCTGGATGCACGGCCACCACGACATGCTCCGCAAGAGCTACGTCTACGTGCCCAAGGGGACGAACTACCTCGACCTGGGCGTGGCCGAGTTTGATCAGCCGGTGACGCGCACGTTCAAGATCACCGCGCCCGACGGCGAAGTGCTCTTCGACGGCCCGGCGACGGGCGGATTTCAGCAGAAGAACATCCCACTCAAGCCCGTGGGGAAGTACGACGAGCAACTGCTGACGGTGGAGGTGAATCCGCTTGAGACGCCCGGGGGCGACCCCGCCTCCGCCGCCCGCGCCGCCTCGCCCGGCTTCGCCCTGCGCGCCAAGCCCGCCTTGGGCGACTTCATGCTCCACATCCAGCTCGGGCGCAACGACGCGCGCACCGTCCGCAACGTCGGCGGGCCGCCCGCGATCTTCTGCCCCGACCCCGCCACCGCCAAGGCCCTCCAGGGCGGGGCGATCTACCACGACGGCCGGGTCCTCTGGCACCCGTTCCAGGTCCGCCTGCACGACTGGATCAAGGCCCACATCAAGCCCGAGGACCTGATCGTCCGCGACGACAAGGGCAACGAGATCAAGCCCACCGAGGGCGCGACCTTCGGCTGGAACACCAAGGTCATCGAGTACAAGGGGCTGCCCCAGGCCCCGGGCTTCGTCCCGCTCAACGGCCCGCACGAGCCGCCGCCGCTCTCCGACCAGCTCATGCACCACTACACGGTGCACCACAACCGCGCGGTGCTCAACGTCGCCATCGTCGACCTCGAGAAGGGACTCGACGCCATCACAGTCGGCGACCACACCATCGTCCAAGGTTGGAACGGGAACTTCGGCTACACCTTCGGCACCTACGCCTGGCATTACTGGCGCCCCGCGTGGCGCATCCTCCAGCAATCCGACGCGCCGCCCGAGCTCAAGGCCATCGTCCGCGAGGGCATCCTCCTCTGCGGCGACCGCCTCTCCCAGGCGGCGGGCATCGAGCGCGTCAACGGCAACGCCTTCTCGCACGTGGTCATGGCCCTGCGCTACGCCCGCGAGGGCGCGCAGGACCCGCTGCTCACGCAGATGGCCCAGACCTACTTCGACCGCTTCATCAGCGAGGGCTGGGGCCGCGGCACGGGCATCAGCACGTCAGGCGACTGCCAGGAACACTTCGGGCACGACTTCCACTACGGCTCCTACATCCACGACAACTTCACCGCCGCGGTGAACGACCTCAACGACCCGCAGTTCAAGGCCATCCTCGACCGCCAGGCGGAGCTCTACACCTACCTGCGCTGCCCCGAGGCCACCGCCTACCCCTGGGGCGCGCGCACGGCCCAACAGGCGGAGCTGGGGAGCAAGGGCTGGAAGGGCGAGCCCGGGCCGGACTTCACCGTGAGCGTCAACGGCGGGAACGAGTGGTTCGCCGCGCGCAGGCCGACCTACTACGCCCTGACCTTCCACGGCCGGCTCTGCCCCGAGTGGCTCGACAACTACTTCGCCACCCGCCTGGGCTACGGCGGCGGGACGCTCTGCCAGCTCACCGTCCCGGGCAAGGGCACCGTCCTCGCGGGCACGCTCAACGGGTCGTACGGGAAGGACATGGAGCGCCGCAAGGCGGCGAAATTCCACATCCACACGCTCATCGGAACCGTCGCCGACGGCGCGCAGCCGCTCGTCTCGGGCGACAGCGAGCATTTCGACGCCAAGCTCGTGGGCAACACCGTCACCAGCTCGGGCGAGATCCGCGACCAGCCGCTGCACGCGAGCAGGAGCTTCACGTTCAACGCCGACTCGATCGACTGCAAGGTGCAACTGGCCGACACGGGCTACCGGGCGGCGCTCTGGAACCAGGGCCCGTCGTCGGAGGTGTCGGCCGCGTACGAGATGATCCCGTTCATCGCGGGCGACGCCGCCAAGCCGACGGTCGTGCGCGCCATCGGCGTCAACAACGATTCGTTCGACCTCACGCCCGCGGCCAACACCCCGCAGTTGGGCAAGCTCGCGCAGGCGGTCGTCGTCGACCGCGGAGGCTACGGCGTGAAGATCGTCCTCGACGGCCCGCGCAAGGTCTTCCGCGGGAACGACACGGTGATGATCGAAGTCGCGGAGAAGGGCGGGAAGCCCGAGAAGGTGGCGATGGGGTACACGATCAAGCCGTTTGTCGGGCCGGCGCCGTGAGGGGCTTTGTTAGCCGGAAGCGCAAGCGACGGGACGGGGGTCGAACCATCAACAGCCCGGCCGGCGCACGCGGTGGACGCGCAATGAGTCATTGCATCGATGGGGCCGTGTGCGTCCGCCGGGCGCACCGCGTGCTCCAGCGCTGCTGTGAGTTGGGCGACCCCCGTCCCGTCGCTTGCGCTTCCGGCTAACCCACAGCGGCGTCGCACCGTCAGGCGGCGCGCCCGCCGACTTCATTCCGCCTTCGCCGTCAACTGCGGCACCAGCGCCTGATGCTGATACGTCGGGTCGGCCTTCTGCTTCCTCATGATCGCGATGATCTCGCGCCAGACCGCCACGATCCCGTGCGGCGTGGGCGGCAGGTCATGCTCCACCGCCTTGTGCAGCCGGGCGAGGTAGTAGCACGGCACCGTGGGGTACATGTGGTGCTCGGTGTGGTAGTTCATCTGCCAGTAGAGCAGCCGGGTGAACGGGTTGAGCAAAAACGTCCGGCAATTCATGCGGAAATCCGGCACGTTGTCGCGCAGCCCCACGTGCTGCGTGTTGTTGCACAGCCAGAACATCCAGCTTCCGTAGAACGGCCCGAACGTGATCAGCACCGGCAGCAGCCAGAGCTTGAAATAGACCGAGACGGCGACGATCAGCAGATGCCCGAAGAGGACGGTGCGGGCCCAGCGGATCGCGGGGCGTCGCTTCTCGGGCGAGCCGGGCGGATAGAGCGCCAGCTCCCACTCGCCCTCGAACTTCCCGCGGGCGATGCGCAGCGTGTACATGAACGAGCCCCAGAACCCGCGCGGGTTGACGAAGCCCTGCTCGAGGAATTGCCTGACCATCAGCTTGATCGGGAGGACGACCTCCAAGTCGTCGGGCGGGTGGAGCGTGTAGGCGTGGTGCCGCATGTGGCTGGCGTTGAAGGTCTGGAAGTTGATCCAGCCCAGGAAGGAGACGACGCGGAGGAAAAACGCGTTGAGCCAGGCGCTGCGGAAGACGGTGTTGTGGACGAGCTCGTGCATGCCGTTGATGAGGAACGACGCGATCATGCCGTGGAGGAAGACGATGGCGATCACCACGCCGACGGGCCAGCGGCCGAAGCCATAGAGGGCGAGCCCGGCCGTGAGGCTGTAGAGGCCCAGGTGGCCGAAGGTCTGGAGGAACCCGCGGAAGTCGCTGCGCTGGCTGAGGGTTTTGAGGAGGTCGCGCTCGATCGGGCAGCGGTACCACTCGATCTGCCGGCCGGATTTTTTCCGCGCGGGGGCGGCGGGGGCGGCGGCGGAAGTCGCATCGGGGACGTCGGCGGTCGGTTGGGTCATGGCTCGGCTCATCTCTGGTGCCACATGTCATCGTACTAGTGACATGTGCCGGTCGACAGAGGGCCCAGGACCCCGCGGTCACCTCGTCGCGTCATCGCGAAAGGCCCGCGATCCAGCGGTTTCTCGACGCTTCTTGTCGAGGCTGGATTTCCCGCCATCCCAAGGCACATGTCACGAGTACGATGACATGTGGCACCAGACGATGCGAGACGGACCACATGGTCTTGTTAGCCGGACGCGCAAGCGACGGAGGTTGGTCCGCAGGGGCCAGGAATGCCTGCAGGATTGGGCGAGATCCAGAAGCGCCGGCGTCCGCCGCTTGCGAGTCGGGCGGACAATCCCCATCACACCAAGTGTTCGACCGCCACGTCTTTCCAGCGCTCCCGCAGGTATTCTGCGACCAATCGGCGATGGCAGTGATGTGGCTCCTTCTCGCTGCAGAGCAGGCAGCCCATGTCGGCCGTGTCGGGAGCGATGAATTTCTCGATCCCGCGCTTCGCCATCAACAGCTTGAACTCTTCCTCGTAGACGGCCCAGCTCCCCTTGTGCTTCTTGTAGACATCAAGGATGTCTTGGGTGGGGGCGAGTTCGGGGATGTGGACGTACTCGATGCCCGCGGCCTCGCGCAGGAAAAACCGCAAGTCGTCCTTTTTCGTGAATCCAGCCAGTTGGGACGTGTTGTTCAAGCGCACATGGACGACCCGCTTGACCCCCGCGCCGCGGAGCAATCCGAAGAACTGTTCCGCGGTTGTCCCGGCGAAGCCGATGGTGAGGAGTCGGACGGTCACGCGCTCACTCCGCTCTCGGCGGGCTCGGCCCCGGCCTCGGTGTAGGCGATCCGTCCCGACTGGATCTTGTATGCCTCCTCGACCAGCGCCTCCCGCCCGCGGAAAAGGTCGGCCGCCGGCAGCCCCGTCGCCTCAAGCAATCGGTCCTCCGCATGCTCCATCGTCTCGGCCGAACCGTCCTCGCGGATGTGCTCGATCGCGATCGGATCCTCGCGGAACTGCCGGCAGACCAGGATCGTGCGGTGGCAGGTGATGGGATCCTTCTCGGCGCATAGCAGCGCGATCCGATAGGTGGCCAGCCCGTGGCGGACCCGGGCCAGGCCTTCCTGGAACGCAGGCAGCTTGGCCACGAGGTCGTATTGCACCTGCGTCCCGCGGTAGCACTCCGGCTCGGCCCGCCGGGCCCCGAGTTCGCGGCCGAGGAACGTGTATTTGATCCCCGCGTTGCGGAGGATCGTCATGAGCGTTTCGCGGTTGAACTGGCTGTGGAACCGGCTGTAGGGCTGCGAGCGCACGTCGGCGATGGCGTCGACCTTGTGTCGGGCCAGGAGCGCGACAAACTCCGCGGCCTCGTGGTCCGAGTGGCCGATGGTCAGCAGCGTCGGTTTCGGGTCGGTGGAATCGCTCATGGCAGCTTCAGGACGGTGGCGACGACCTTGTAATGATACCCGTGAAACTCGGGTGTCAGGCTGACGCAGAGCAAGCAGTTGTCACGGGATGGCAACTGGATGATTTTAGGTGGGGCGTTCGGCGGCGGAAAGTCTCTGGCGAATCGGGCGATGAAGACGGGATCGGTCAATTTCAATGCGTACTTGGTGTTGTTGTAAGTGAAGTGAGCGCGGCGTTCGCCGACATGGGCATTCTTCCATGTGTTCAATTCGTTTGAGATTTCGACGCGAAAATCCACCGGACGAATGAGGTAGATCGATTGATGCCGATCGCGTCGGGCCAATATTTCTGGTGCCACTCGGTCCGTCTTTCGTGACGTGGGGTCGAGCCACAAGTTTCCCGGACGCTCCTCCAATTTCGGCACGAGCAAAGGTGCGAGCTTGGTGGTCTTTCGCCATGGATTGGAGGCATCAACGAACCAATCTTCGGGATGTGTCTTGTCGTCGGCCTTATGACGAAGGGGAACGATCATCACGTCGAGCACGTTGATCGGCTCGCGGTTCGCGGTCTTCATGTGCTGCTGGAGCAGCTCGCCTTCGGTTGTTTCGTCGCGGATGGGGCGACACCAAGATCCGATCGCGTTGTCCTTGCTGAGAAGACGTCCCGCGATGCAGCGCCCGGGGGTTCGTTTGTGGGAGTTTGCAAGGACGACGATCTGCTCAAACCTGGTTGTGGGTGTAGCCATGAATCCCCCAAAATGCGAGAACCAACTCTGGCAGGGTTATTGGTGAAGCCTGCCTAGATACATTTTGTAATGTACCGCCCGGAAGTCCATCTGCCCCGCTCAATCTTCTTCAAGGATCGACGACATGTCCAAACCCCTCTCAGGCAAGGTCGCCCTGGTCGCCGGCGGGACGCGCGGCGCGGGGCGGGGGATCGCCGTGCAGCTCGGCGCCGCCGGGGCGACCGTCTACGTCACCGGGCGGACGACGCAGCCGGGCGGTTCGGAGATGCGGCGCCCCGAGACGATCCAGGAGACCGCGGCCCTGATCGACCAGGCGGGCGGGCGGGGCGTCGCGGTCCGCGTCGACCATCTCGTGCCCGAGGAGGTCCGCGCGCTGGTGGCCCGCATCGAGGCGGAGCAGGGCGGGCTGCACATCCTCGTGAACGACATCTGGGGCGCCACCACGATGGAGTGGAACAAGACCGTCTGGGAATCGTCGCTCGACGTCGGCCTGCGCACGCTCCGCCTCGCGGTGGAGACGCACGCCATCACCAGCCACTTCGCGCTGCCGCTGCTCATCAAGTCGCCGGGCGGGCTGGCGGTGGAGGTGAACGACGGCACGACGGAGTACAACGCGACGCATTACCGCGTCTCGTTCTTCTACGACCTCGCCAAGGCGGCGGTGGGGCGGATGGCCTTCGCGCTGGCCCACGAGCTCAAGCCCCACGGCGGGACGGCCGTCTCGCTCACGCCGGGCTGGCTGCGCTCCGAGACGATGCTCGAGGCCTACGGCGTGCAGGAATCCAACTGGATCGAGGCGACGAAGCGCAGCCCGCACTTCGCCATCTCCGAGTCGCCCGCCTTCGTCGGCCGGGCCGTCGCCGCCCTGGCGCAGGACCCGGAGAAGGCCCGCTGGAACGGCCAGTCGCTCTCCAGCGGCCAACTCGCGCAGGTCTACGGCTTCACGGATGTCGATGGCAGCCGGCCTGATTGCTGGCGGTATCTAACGGAGGTGCAGGAGGCGGGCAAGCCGGCGGATGTGAGGGGGTATCGGTGAGGGGCGGTTGCGCGAAGTTGCACACTGCATTGGGGTGCGGGCATTTGTTAGCCGGACGCGCAAGCGACGGGACGGGGGTGCCCCAAAGCCCTGCCGCGCCCGGGTTATGCGGGAACCATTCAATTGGAGACCGCCGCGTCATGCTTGTGAACTGGGATGGGCCCGCGTGCTCCGACGCTGCAGTGATGGGTTCGACCCCCGTCCCGTCGCTTGCGCTTCCGGCTAACAAGACGGGCGAATCGGGAATTCGTGAGCGAACGGCCCATATCCGTCTATTACGGTTGTAGCGAATGCGACGATTATGGGGGTCAATAGGATTCGGCAATCATACTATCAATCGAGCTTTGCATCGCCTGTAGGCCGGCCGCTCCAGCCTCCAAACTCAACGACCCCCAACAATCTGCTTTCCCACTTTGACTGACCCATCGGTCGGAGTCGGTTTCAAGTTGTCCGATCGTCCAAATCAGCGAATGCGGGGCCTATTCTCGGACGCGGATTCGGCGGGCGGGTGGACGACGGGCGAATGTGCGCCGTCGCGACGGATGGCCATAAGTCTCTTGTTGTCAGGCGCATGGATCTCATGAGGCCGCGGTCTCCGCCTGCCCGGGGCTCCTGGTGTTGGGAGAAAAACGGCGATTGCCGAGGCACGCCCGCCGGCTCTTCGCCATTTGTTTGCCCGCGCCGGAACCTCGTGTAAATAGTTTACTTCGCATGGCCAATGAGAGCCGCCTCTCCGTTTGGGAGGCGAGTGGCGAATGCCTTGGGAGTCCCTTCGATCGGGGCCCCTTGGAGCCGCGGGTCCAACCGGAAGCGGCTACTGGAAACCTTGGGAGTAAGAACGATGAAACGTCGACTCATGCTGCTGGCTGCCGGTCTCCTCGCGATGGTCATGGCCCCGAAGGCCAACGCCGACTCGGTGACCGCCTACCTCAACAACGTCAACCCCGCGGGCACGCTGAGCGTGTCGTTCGACGGGGGCTCCAGCTACGACACGACGCCGTATGTCGGGGCGATCAACTGGACGAACGTCACCACGGACACGACCAACACCGCGGTGAAGAACTTCATCACCAAGCCGGGCGGGTTCCTGAGCTTCTGCATCGAGGGGCAGCAGAACGTCTACATCCACCAGAACGCGACATGGACGCTCTCGACGCTCGGGGCCGCGCCCAACACCTCGCCGATGGGCACCGACCGCGCCGCCCGCCTGACGGAGTTCTGGGGCCGGCACATCGCGCAGGTGACCGACAGCCTGACGGCGGCGGCCTTCCAGCTCGCGGTGTGGGAGATCGTCTCCGACAGCCCCGCCAGCCACGTGGGCGCGTTCGTCAGCTCCTTCGTCCCGAGCTTCACCGCCGGGACGACCCGCGCCAAGAACCCGAACCCCGCGGGCATCATCAACCTGGCCTCGAGCTGGATCACCGACAGCGTGAACGGCCTGGGCGGCTCGGCCTCGTACGCGAACTACCAGCTCTACGCCCTGTCGAGCCCCGGGCTGCAGGACCAGATCTTCGGCATCCAGACGGTGGTCGTCCCCGTGCCCGCGTCGTTCCCCGCCGGCATGGCCTGCCTCGCGGTGATGGGCGTGGTCGCCATCCGCCGCCGGATGAAGCCGCTGGAGTGATGTGTCGGATGAGTGTCCGTGCGGCGGGCCGATGATCGACTTCTGTCCGCCTGAAGTTTCCAAAGCACCCCACGCCGGCCCGGTTTGACTCGCAGTGGCGCGAGTTCGACCGGGCCGGTTCTATTTGGGGGGAGGGGGGCAGAGCGGGTTCTTGTAGGGTGGCGCTGAGCGGTACTCCGCGAAGCCCACCGGTCGGGTGTCCCTCGTGCGAGGATCTCAAGATGGATGCGGTTGCATCATCAGGCGCAGCCTGATCAGAGCCGGGGACTGTGTCCCCGAAGCTCGGGCGAAAGCGGCACTCCGCTCGCACGTCTTGCCAAACTGCAAGGCACGTGCGGACTCGCAATCGCGTTCATCTCGAAATCAAAGGCCTTCGCGCACGCGGCAACGCGTGACCAAACCATCTCCGCGAGTTCGGCACTTCGCGCGCGGCGGAGTACCGCCTTGCGCCCGATCAACGGACACACAGTGTCCGGCTCTGATCAGAGATCGCCTTCCCACGCGGAGGATCGTCCAGCGCCGCCGCTGTGGCTTCCCTCGTCGTTCACCCGTACGCGCCGTGCGGGTGCTCGCCCAGGAGCACGCGCTCGCGGGGTGTGCACTGGTCGAGGATGTCGCGCGAGAGGTTGTAGTTGAGGAACGGCCAGAACCGCTGGGCGACCCAGCGGTGCGAGTACGACGGGACGACCGACAGCCGGGCGTGGTTGGTGCGGTTGGGCGAGCCGGCGTGCCAGAGCTGGTTGGAGTAGATCACGCAGTCGCCCGCCTTGACCAGCAACTGCACGGCCTTGCTCCCGCGCCACGAAGGCGGATTGCCGTCGGCGGGGCGCGGGTGCCTGCAGGCCCGGTGGCTGCGCGGGACGACCCAGGTCGGCCCGAGCTCCGCCGGCACGTCCATCAAGTAGTAGTGGCAGTTGATGACGTTGATGATCGCGGGGTATTCGACCTCGTCGCCGTGCTCGGGGCTGCGCTCGAGGTAGAGCTCGTCGGAGTGGAACTGGTCGATGGTCTTGCCCGTGGTCATGCGGTGCCCCTGCAGGGCGATGATGTGCATGTTCGAGCCGAAGAGCCGCTCGGCGAGGCTGAAGACGGGCTCGTTTTGCAGGAGCTTGACGAAGTCGTACCCGCGCTCGAAGAGGCGGACGGTGGAGTGCGTCTCGTTGCCGAAGGAGTAGGGGGCGGTGGCGAGGCGGTCGTGGAAATGCTTGGTCGCGGCAGGGGGGAGGGCGCCGGGGATGACGACGTAGCCCACGTCGCGCATCTGGGCGACCCAGGCGTCGAGCTGGGCGGGATCGGGCTTGACGCTGCAGAGCTCGGGGATGGCGGCGACGGGCATGGGGGTCTCACAAAGGGGCCGAGGCCGAGGGGGCGGGTGCGATGGAAGACGCGGACGCCACGCTACCGCTGCGGTTTTGGGATTGCAAGAGTCCGCGGTCGAGTGATCACGGCGCGGTGCGGGAAGAGGAGTCGTTTCTGGGTGCCACATGTCATCGTACTCGTGACATGTGCCGGTTCACGGGTGGGCCACGATGTCGAGACGGGCAGATCGAATCATCAACGGGGTTTGATGAATTGATGGAGCATCGCCTTCATCGCGGGTGGATCGCACATCCTCTCCAGACACATGTCACGAGTACGATGACATGTGGCACCAGGCAATGCGCCCGGCGAAGATATCGATTTTTTGCGTGTCGATATGTCGCGACCCGCGGCGCGCAATCGCTTGCATAAGTTCATCCTATGGATTCAACTCGTGCGGAATGACGGCGTTTGTCGGCGATCCAATCCACAAAATCCGTGGAATTCACTGAAAAAGGTATTGATTCCGATCGAAAGTGACGATACACTGCTTGGTATGACCCGGCAGCAACTCCATCTCGAATCGCTTACGTTGGCCATTCCGGCCTTCTGCGCGATGCCGCTGCCTGTGGTCAATGCGACCAAAATCGCCCGAGTCGAAGGGCGTTACGGTCAATGGGCTGCTTGGGAAAGATCAAGTTCTGATCACGATTCCTTGGCGTAAGTCCCGCAACCACAAGCACTAAAACCCGGTTTCATCGGCCCCATCGTCCAGTGGCCAGGATGCCGTGTTCTCATCGCGGCGACGGCGGGTTCAAATCCCCCTGGGGTCATTCTTTCGACGCTTTTGGCGTCGTCCGGGGCGGCTTCGCCGCTCGACTAGCTCATCCGGCAGAGCGCCACGACGACACCGTGGAGGCGCCAGGTTCGATTCCTGGGTCGGGCATTGCTTTGCCTCGCATTGAATGGAGAACCAAACGGAAGATATGAAACACCGATGTAGCTCAGCAGGAAGAGAGGCCGGCTCATAACCGGAAGGTCGGAGGTTCGACTCCTCCCATCGGTACTTTCGGATCAGTTTCATGGTGTGGCTGACGGGTTTCATGGCCCGGTGGTGGTGGTCTGTCTATGTTCGATCGAATGTGGTGTTTGGTAGTACCAAAGGCGGCGGTGGGAAGGCCGTGAGGGCCTCGTCGGAGAGTGGGAAGTGAGAGTCGCGGCGGGACCGCCCGCCGCATCGCTGAGTGGCTCAGTTGGCAGAGCGGCCGCCTGAAAAGCGGCAGACCGCCGGTTCGACCCCGGCCTCAGTGGCTTGTCGGTTTGACGTCGGTTTGATGCCAGTTCGGCGGCGGGGCGGGTGACACCGCCTCGGCGTGTCGGAAACGTTCCTTGAAAAGTGAAGAGCAGATCGTTTTTCAACCAACCCGCGCGGGGCCGAGAGGTCCCGCGCGGTCTTGCGGCCCCTCGCCGTCCCCCCGAGAGCCGCCGCGTGCGTCGAGGGGCGACGCGCACTCGTAGCTCAGACGGCCAGAGCGCCCCCTTGATAAGGGGGAGGCCGGTGGTTCGATTCCATCCGGGTGCATTGCTGAAAATCACTGGATTTGCTGTGTTTTCCAGTGTTTCGAGGGGATGCAATCCCCCCTTCGCCGCTTCCCGCCATACCCTTGCTTACCATCGAAAACCCCCGCGTTTCTTGGCCAAGTGCTGCGGAATTCGCTGCGCTTTTTTCGGGGCCTGCCGGAGAGGCGTCGGCGGTGCCCGTCGCGGCGACGTTTTCCACAGCCCGATTGAGCCCGGGCATCGCGTCGACCGTCCGGGCCATGTCCACGAGCCCCAGAATCGTGTAGTGCTTCAACGTGGTCGAATAGCTGGCGTGCCGCATGAGCCGCTGGGCGATCTGAGGGGCGACCCCCGCTCGGGCAAGGTTCGTGCCCAGCGTCGTCCTGAGGCTGTGCAGGTCAAGCACGCGGCCTTCGGCGTCGCGGCTGTCGATCTTGATGGTCAGCCCGTGGGGCTTCTTCGCCTTGCGGGCGGCCTTGATGGCCAGCCGGGCCTCGGCCTCGGGCAGTTCGACCCCCTTCGCGGTCAAGTAGACATTGCGGGCGAGCCCAGCCCGCAGGAGGTCTTTGCGGCCAGCGCCGCGAGGGCAGTCGGCGAAGGTCCTCCTCCGCCCGCTTGCGCTCGGTGATGTCGAGGGCCGAGGGGATCAGGTGGGTGACCTCCCCAGCCTCGTTGTGCACCGGCGCGAGCATGAAGTCGACGAGCATCCAGCCATCGGGAGCCAGGCGGGCCGTCGCGTCATTGCGCACCACTTCGCCCTTGGCGGCACGGGCCACCGCCTGGCGCAACTGCTCCTGAACCTGGGGGTCGTAGCACCACCAATGACAGTCCCAGAACTTGCGGCCCACCACATCCTCACGCTTCACCCCGCTGGCTTGCAGGGCCGCCGCGTTGACCTCCTGGAGTGTGCCGTCGGGCGACAGGACGCCCACGAAGGCCAATGTATGGTCGATGATCCGCCGGGCGTGGCCCTCACTTTCCTTCAACGCGGCTTCCGCCCGCTTGCGATCGGTGATGTCGATGTTCATCCCGACCCACTCGCGCACACCGCCGTTCGGATTGCGGATGGGCACGGCTTGGCAGGCCATGACCCGGTACACGCCGTCTCGACGCCTCTGGCGGAGCTCCACGTGGTATGGCGCGACGGTCGCCACGGCGCATTGCCACGCGTCCGCGACACGATGGCGGTCCTCGGGGTGCACCCCCTCCAGCCAGTGATCACCCAGCCATTCTTCAAGGCCCCGCCCGGTGAAGGCCCTCCAGGACGCAGAGTCCTCAACCATCCGGCCCTGGGCGTCGCTCACCCAGACGATTTGGGAGGAAACCTCCACCAGTCGGCGGAACCGCTCCTCGCTGGCACTCAGCGATTCGCCCGCCCGCCGGGCTGTCGCCGAGGAGCGGCCAATGCGATGGCCGGCGTAGTACAGCAGGCCGGTCATGACCACCATCGTGGCCAAGGTCCGCAGCGCCGTGCCCATCTCCAGTTCAAAATAGCCTGCGGACGGCCCCGCCAGCCAGCCCAGCGCCAAGGGCACCAGCAGGACCGGCAGGATCATCCCGCGAAAGATCTGCCCGCTCGGGTCGTCGGCGGTCACCAGCGCCATGAACCCTTGGGTAGGCCGCACACAGAGCAACCCCAGCGCCAGCACCAGGAGCGAGACCGCCATCGGCCAGGCGATCGCGGTGTACCGAGCGATTCCATAGAGCCCCGGCACCCCGTAGAGGTAGCCGACCGTCGGCAGCAATCCGATCAGCCCAACCCCCAGCGCAAGGCCCTGCGCCCAATGCGTGACACGACGGTCCCGGTGGGAGAGAAGCAGGGACGCGGCCCCGGCGAGGGCGAACGCAAGCGAACCGGGGACGCCCATGCGGTTGGGGTAGAGGAAGCCCTTGGCCCCCGGTGACTCTTTGGCCAGGAGCTGGTCGATGCCCAGGTCCAGGTCGAAGAGGTTCTCCGCCAAGGTGAAGGCCCCCAGAAGCAGGACCACCATCGCGCAGCCGCGCGCCACCCAGACGCGAGAGAGGGTGGGACGCGGCAAGGCCAGCAACGTCAAGGCGGAGCCGGACAGGAGCAGGGCGATGGATGCGTTGCACTTGACGGTGATGCCGGAGAGGCCCCGCGCCGCCATGACACCGGCCAGCCATGCGACGAAGATTGATCCGCCGGTGAGGCCCAGCAGGACGCCGGCCGAGAGACCCACCATCCTCCAGCGGCCGCCAACCCGTCGGGGGTCATGAGGCAAAGTCATGGGTGCTACGTTCTTCTCAACCGACCGTCGGCTTCCCGCCGCCCGCTCCGTTTTTCAACCGCCGTTCACATGCGGAGGCAGTACCAGATGTTCTTGCGCTCCTCCTGGCTGGCGTTGGTCGCGGCCGAGCCGGGGGCGACGGCCCATTGCCCGAGCCCCTCGGTCTCCCAGAGGTCCGACGCCTCGGAGATGAGCATCGCCACCTTCGCCGGGCGCGTGCGCGCGGGGAGAAGTTGATCCTCGATGTTGCCCGCCATGCCGCTGATGCGACGGACGGTCTTGCCCGTCTCGGCGACCCCGCCGCGGAAGCCGATGTAGTTCTCGGCCGCGAAGGCGTCGGGGCTGACGTAGAAGAAGTCGATGTCCTTCACGCCCTGGCCCCACATCATCACGGTGTTCTGCATGAGGTGCTGCCCGGTGTTCCCGGGGAAATGGGGCATGGCGTAGAACATGATCGGCGTGTCGTGGTACTTCGCCCCGGCGCGGAGGTAGGCGACCTCGAAATCGACCACGAGGCGCGAGGCCTCGGGCTGGCAGTAGTCGTAGTCCTCGCTCCAGGCCATGGTCATGCCCTCGCCGCGGAACATCTCGATGAAGAGGGCCTGGGGCATCCAGTAGAACGGGGCCATGCCGCCGAGGTTCGCGGCGGTCTTGAAGTGCGGGCCGACGTGGGCGGTCATCTCGCGCGTGATGCCGGCGTATTTCTTGATGCCTTGCTCGATGCCGAAAAGGTGCGACCACCAGAAGAGTCGCTTGCGGTTGCGCGTGATGTCGCCCGTTGCCGCGGGCTGGGTGGCGGGCTGCGTCGCGGCTTTGGCGGAGGCGGCGGCGAACTCGCCGTCGGAGACCGGCTTGACGTCGTCGAACGTGGCGATGCCGAGCTCTTCGGGCTTCACGCCCGCCGCGGCGAGGAACGCGCGGAAATCGGCGGCGACCTTTTCCTTCGGCCCTTCCCAGCCGGGCGTGGCGATCTCGTCGCCGAGCGAGGCGATGTAGAGCCGGGCCTGGGCCGCGGGATCGATGATCGGCGCGCCCTTGGGGTTTGCCGGGTCGGCCATGGAGATGCGCTTCTTCACCTCGTCAGGGGCCATCGTGTGCTGGATGCGCACGGAGGGCTCGATCAGCGTCGTGCCCTTCGCGGCGTAATGCGACTTGATGCGCTCGGTGACCTCCGGCTTGGGGATCGCCACCGGCATGGTGTTGAGCCCCAGGGCCAGCGCGTAGTCGAGGCAGACGGGGACGTCGGCGCGGTCGGGGGTGACGGTCCACCCACCGAAGATCCAGGCGAGGTCGCCGTAGAGGCGCAGCTTTTTCGGGGCCGGGCCGACGCGCGGATAGGTTTCAAGTTGCCGCGTCATCTCGCGGTAGACGTCCATCACCCGCATCGTCGTGGCCTTGCCCTGCGGGCGGTGCAGGTCGGGCTGGATGAGCACGGAGAGGTTCGGCTCGGCGGGGACGCGGTCGAAGGATTTGATGATCGCCTTCTCCGAGGGCTCGAGCGCGATGTCCAGGGTGAAGGGGCGGCCAAGTTCCTTCGCGTCGCTCTTCGCGGCGGGCGCAGTTCCTGATGCAGTTCCGGGGGTGCCTTCGGCAGAGGCCGTGAAGGGGCAGTTGCTCTCGGGGTTCATCGTCGGGCCGATGTCGATCCACGGCGAGCGCTCGCCCGGCGCGATCGGCTTGGCCCACTGGCCGTTGGCGGCCATCAGCGGCGCGCCCTTGTCGTCGCGCAGCATCGCGCCGGCCTCGTCGTGGAAGCGCACCAGCCGCATCGACCAGGAGGTCATGCTGTAGACCGCGTGGGCGTTGCGGTGGTTCCAGTGGCCATAGGTGGCGACGATCGGCTGGTCGCCCGTGTTCTTGAACCGCACGTAGACGTGGTTGGCCCGTTGCAATTCGGGCAGGAGCGGGAAGACGTCGAGCTCGCGGCGATAGATCGGCCAGTCATGCGTGCTGACGTAGCTGGTGTCGGGGGGCGGATACTGCGGGCCGGAGATGTCGGAGATCTGCGAGGTGATGAGGATCGCGTCGACGGAGCGGGCGCCGACGGCCTCGCGCGCGGGCAGGCCCTCGGGATTCTTCGGGCCCTGGTAGCCCGCGGGGAGGGCGGCCTTGATGAGCGTCACGCGGTAACGACCGGCGGAGAGGTCGGCCTCGTAGCCCTCGGCGGCGTCGTGGTCCATGCCCCAGGCCCAGTAGAGGTCGCCCGCCTGCAGCTTGCCGCTGAAGGAGAAATGCTTGGGCGACCCGCGCAGGCCGAAGAGTTTTTCGAAGGCCTTGGAGGCCGGCTTGCCGTCCGCTCCGAGCTTGTCGATGCGGATGGTGAAGGGGTAGTTGAAGAAGGGCGGGCACTCGTATTCCGCCCAGATTTTGTAACGCCAATCCTTGGGCACCTCGATCTCGCACGTCGCCTCGGCGGGCGTGTCGCTCGCGTCGCAGACCGCGGCCGCCATCCGGCTGGCCCAGACCGCGCCGAAGACCATGTTCTGGTGCAGGTCGCGCCCCCATTGGCCGGCGGTCCACGTCGGCGTGAAGCCTTCGGGGCCCCAGGCGACGCCGTGCATGTCCTCGCATTCGATGGGGATGCGGATGGTGCCCGTGTCGTCGACGCTGGCGCGGATGACGTCGGGCGCGGCGCCGGCGAGCGGCTCGGCATGGACGGGTTGCGCGACGGCGAGCGAGAGGGCGAGCGCGAGGGAGAACAACAGCAGCAACTGCGTCAGGCGGATCAGGCCGGGGGTACGCGTCATCGACTTCCTTTGCGGGCGAGGTGGGTGGCGGATGGCCGCGGCGCACGAAGGTGGCGAGTGTAACGCTTTGTGTGGAGAGGCATGGCCGACGTGGAAAATCCGAAGGGCCGGGGAAGTTGGTTCGACACGCGCGCGTAGCTCAGTGGCAGAGCGTCGGTCTTCCAAACCGAATGTCGCGGGTTCAAGTCCCGCCGCGCGCTTTCGCGGGCCCGTAGCTCAATTGGCAGAGCTCCAGGTTCTTACCCTGAGGGTTGTCGGATCATGGCCGACCGGGCCCATTTGTTGTTCGCCGCGCCCTCGTAGCTCAATGGCAGAGCAGCGGTCTTTTAAGCCGTGGAGTGTTGGTTCGAGTCCAGCCGGGGGCATTGGAGGATGGATTTGTTAGCCGGAAGCGCAAGCGACGGGACGGGGGTCAATCCATTTGCAGCCTGGCCGGGGCATGCGGTGAACGTGCAATGTTCCGATGGATCGACGCCGGTGCGTGTGTTCGCGGACGCACCGCGTGCTCGTGCGCTGCGGTGATCCGGTGCACCCCCGTCCCGTCGCTTGCGCTTCCGGCTAACAATTGCCCCATGTCGCGCCGCCCTGGCTCAATCGGCAGAGCGCCGTTTTCGTAAAGCGGAGGTTGCGGGTTCGATTCCCGCGGGTGGCTTTCCGTCCGTCGTCCTCATCTCATACGTCGATAGCTCAACTGGCAGAGCGGCCGTCTCCAAAGCGGCAGGTTGCAGGTTCGACTCCTGCTCGGCGTGTTTGCGTTCGCGGTGTTTCGGCGCGTCCCTTCGGCGCGCATCCGTGTCCATAGCTCAGAGGCAGAGCGCGACCCCGCCAAGGTCGAGGCCGTGGGTTCAAGTCCCGCTGGACACTTTCCGGTTCGTGATGCGCATTGGCCCCTAGCTCAACTGGCAGAGCGGCGGACTCTGACTCCGCAGGTTCTCGGTTCGATCCCGAGGGGGCCAGCTTTGCGATGCGCGTTTTTTTCGGCGCGATGCGCCGCGGCCGCGCGGCGCTTGATGGAAACGATCTGCTCTTCACTCGAACGAGCGGCGATTGGCCGGGTGCCCGAGCGGCGAAGGGCTCCGTCTGCAAAACGGATGTGCGCGGGTTCGAGTCCCGCCCCGGTCTTTGAAGGATGAAGGTCGAAGGAGATCGCGATGGAAAGCTCATCAGGCAGTTCAAGTTCGGGTTTGGAGGATGAACCGGCCAATGGGGCCGGCCCCGGGTGCTAACCGGGTGGGGGCCTTGGCCCTGCGGATCGTGCCCGCCGTCCTCCGCTTCGTGTGGAAGACGACGTCGGCAATGGGCCGGCCCCGCTCTCGAAAAGCGGTGGTGCATGAAACATGGCATGGGGTTCGAGTCCTCCGTCTTCCGCTTGGTTGGGTGTGTGTTTGTCCAAGGTCGAATCTGCAAACGGCCGCTGGAGATGGCCTGTTTTGTTCGCCGGAAGCGCAAGCGACGGGACGGGGGTCGATCAATGAACGGCCGGGCCGAAGCACGCGGTGAACGCGCAATGGATCGGCCAACGGACCGGCGTGGTTGCGTGTGTCCGCGGGCGCACCGCGCGCTCGATCGCTGCCGTGATCCGGTCCACCCCCGTCCCGTCGCTTGCGCTTCCGGCTAACAAGACCATTGTGTTGTCCGACGCAGACCCTGATGACCGAGTTGGGTGAGGTCCGCCGGCCTTCATCCGGCGATTCGCGGGTTCGATTCCCGTCGGGGTCATTCGTCCTGAAGCGGGAGGCGGCGCCGAGACGCGCAGGCCGTCTCGCGATTGGCCCGTAGCTCAATGGGCAGAGCGCCCGGCTTTGATCCGGGAGGCTCCGGGTTCGAATCCCGGCGGGCCGGTTGCATTGTTTCGGTTTTATAGTTTCCCCGGTAGCTCAATCGGCAGAGCGCTCGTCTGTTAAGCGAGAAGATGTTGGTTCAAGCCCAGCCTGGGGAGTTGGATGTTTCAGGGACGGGTCCTCCATCTGTCGTGCAGCAGTCGCAGGACGAAAAAAACGCCCCCGGTGCGTGGACGCACCGGGGGCGGAGGAGGAAATTGCGAGGTCAGGTTCGCCCAGCCGAGGCCGGGCGAAGCGGGCAGGCGTGAGGCTCAGGCCTTGGCCTTGCGGCTGCGGGCGGCGCCCACGAGGCCGGCGAGGCCCATCGTCACCACGCCCATCCAGGCGGCGGCGGGGACGGGGACGGGGATGGAGGAGATCGTGTCGGGGGTGGGGACCCAGTAGGTGAAGTCGGTGGTGGAGGCGGTGGCGTCGGTACCGAAGCCGGTGTTCCACGCGGTGTTGGCGCCCATGCCGCCGGCGGTGCCGTCCTTGGTGTAGAAGTCACCCCAGATCGGGGCGCGGTCGGTCACGAGGGTGTAGGAGGGGTTGAGCCCGCCGAAGTTGAACTTGATGCCGTAAAGCCCGGCCGCGGGCATGTTGGGGGTGCTGCCGCCCGAGCCGCTCGAGGAGAACGTGGCGAGCGAGTCGACGGTGTCGCTGCCGGTCTTGACGTTGGCGAGAGTGAAGGTCGGGCTCGTCTCGAGGTCGAGGTGGCTGACGCCGCCCATGACGATCGGGGTGGTCGAGCTGGCGTCGTCCGAGATCTTGTAGACGTAGGTGTAGAGGTTCGTGCCGCTGTCGAAGGAGATGTTCCAGGAGAACATCAGGCCGTTCACGGACCAGATCCCGCCGGGGACGATCCCGTTGGCGGCGCCGGTGGTGCGCGAACCGGTGAAGTAGCTGGAGTCGACCAGGACCGACGCGGCCTTCGCCTCGCCGACCAGGCCGCAGGCCAGCAGGCCGGCCAACACGCCCATGATCGCAGTGCGCTTCATCATCTTGTCTCCCAAAAGGGCTCTCTCAATTCCGCGCCGGGACACGGTTCCCGCTCGCACTCACCCCGGTTTTCCAGGCCATCGGGCTCCGCAGACTTGCGGGGCATGCCGGGCTTCCGCCCGTGAAACGAAGGTGCAGAAACTTACAACTGATTCAAGCATGCGCAGCATCAAAACCCCGGTAACCAGCGGATATTTGCTGCCCTTGTCCGCGCGTTTGGGAGGGTTGTGACGGCTGGGCAGGTTCTCTCCCCGGCAGGTTCGCAAAGGGCTTTGCGCAGAGTTCCAGGCCCGCAATGCCGGCGTCTTCACTGCAGACGGCCCGAGGCCTGCGAAGGTCCTGGCCAAGGCGTCAGGAACTCGATAGCCGCGCCGGACGAAGGCCCGATGGGCGGGCCTCGGGGGAGCGTCGCGTGGCTCGTCGTCGACGCTCTTGCTCGCCGCTGGGGCGGCAGCCACGAGGGGCTCATTTCGATCGAGGCCTGCAGGCCGGCTGGTTTTTTCGGGATAATATGGTCAGGGCAGTGCCTCTCTCCCGCCCCAGGCGGGTTGGGGAGGAAGGGCGGAAACGCCTCGCGCCACCCGTGGTCCGGCATTTTCCATTTCTCATCGCCTTGGAAAGCATCGATGAGTCAGACTTTGGAGAGCCCTCCCTTGCCCTCGCCGGCGACGCGCGCCGTCGCCTCGCCGTGGATCCTCAACGGCTGGCAGGACCTCCTGCTCTTCATCGGAACGCCGCTGCTGCTGATCCCCGTGGTGGCCTTGACGCAGCAGCATTTCTCCCCGCTCGAGTTCCGCATCTGGGTCGGGGGGCTGGGCGCGATGGGGCACCACCTGCCGGGGATGATGCGGGCCTATGGCGACCGCGAGTTGTTCCGGCGGTTCCGGGTCCGCTTCGTCGTCGCACCCGTCGCGCTCTCCATCGCGGCGGCGGTCTGCGTCTACAACGACCTCGCGGCCCTCTCCCTCGTGCTGCTGCTCTGGGGCATGTGGCACGGGATCGCCCAGCTCTACGGCTTCGCCCGCATCTATGACGCGAAGGTCAAGTCCTTCGCGCCCCTGACCGCCCGGCTCGACCTCATGGTGCTGACGGCCTGGTTCCTCACGGCGCTGCTGACCGACCTCCGCATGCCGCTGCTCCTCCGCTCGCTCTATCAATGCGGCCTGCCGCTGCTCAGCCCCGGAGCCCTGTCGGCGATCCGCATCGCGGCGTGGTGCGCCACCGCATTGGTGACGCTGGCCTTCTGCGCCAACGCCCTGGGGCAGAGACGCCGCGGCGAGACGTTGAGCGGGAGCAAGATGCTCCTGCTCGCGACGGGCATCGCCTTCTGGTGGTACACGTCGGTGGGCATTCCCAGCGTGCTCATCAGCATCGTCCTCAACGAGCTGTTCCACGACGTGCAGTACCTGGCGATCGTCTGGATCTACAACCGCAAGCGGGTCAACAGCGGGCGCGAGGTCGGCGCCTTCACGCGGTACCTCTTCCGCAACAGCGGGGCGATGATCGGGCTTTATGTGGGCCTGGTCGTGGCCTACGGACTTCCCGCCACGCAGATCAACGCCGTGGGCAAGACCGCCCAGCAGTTCATGGGGGTTTTGATCGCCACCTCGACGCTGCTGCACTTCTATTTCGACGGGTTCATCTGGAAGGTGCGCGAGCGAACGACGAGCGAGGGGCTGGGCTTGGCGGGACGGACCACGCCGGAGGCGGGGCAGGCCGCGGCTGTTCAGGCCGCGCCGACGCCCGCGCCGGCGTCGGCGGCCACGGAGGCGTCGCCGCAGGGGTCCTCCCACGCGTTGAAGTGGGGCGTGTTGGGCGTTCTCGCGGCGGGGATGGTGGCCCTGCAATTCAAGGGGCCGGTGGAAGGCCTGGCGCGGAGCCAGAACATCGCCGCGCTCGCGCCGGGGTCGTTCGAGGCCCATTTCGACTTGGCGGGGGAGCTCTCCGGAGCCGGCCGGCCCGCCGAGGCGAGACAGCATCTGGAACGGGCCCTGCAGATCGATCCCTCCGACGCGGAGGCCCATTACGAGCTCGGGCGGATACTGCTGCAACAGGGCCAGCCGGCCGATGCGGCGGACCAGCTCCGGCGATCGCTGAAACGCACGCCGCGTTCGTTCGACGCCCAATTGGCGATGGGTCGGGCCCTCTCGGAAATGGGCGACGCCGTCGGCGCGGTGGAGCACCTTCGCCAGGCGGTGGAGCTCAAGCCCGGCTCGATTCCCGCTCACATGAGGCTGGGCGAGGAGTTGGGCGACATGGGGCAGATCCCCGCCGCCGCGGAGCAGTTCGAGTTGGCCGCCGCCTTGGAGCCGCGCGACGCGTCGACTCTGCTCGACTTGGGACGGGACATGCTCAAGGTCAACCGCGTGGATCGGGCCGCGAGCCTCTTCGAGCGCGCCCTGGCGCTTGATCCCCGGTCGGCGGGGGCCCACAACGGGCTGGGGATCTGCCTGGCGCGGCAGGGCCGGCTCGACCCGGCGATCGCGGCCTTCAATCGCGCGCTGCAGTTCGATCCCACGTTCAAGGACGCGCGCGACAACCTCGACCGGGCCCTCGCGCTCCGCGCCAGGAAGTGAACGCTCGGCGTCACCGTCATTCACGCGGGGCGGGCTTGGTCTGGGCGGGCTGGGAGCTTGCCGGGGGAGTCGCGTCCAGGAAATGCAGGATCGCCTCGGCCGCCAGTTCGTGGGCGCGCTCGTTGGGGTGGGGGTCGTGCGCGTTGACGACCAGGTGCTCGCCCTTGTGCGACTCAAGGATCGCAAGCAAGTCCAGGTGTGGGACGCCCAAGCCGCGCCAAAAGTCGTCGAGGCGCCGATGGACGTCCCGGTACTTGTAGTCCGGGCCGAGGTTCTCGAGGAACGGGAAGGTCACGACGACCAACTGTCCGCCGTGCTCGCGCATGAGGTCGCGCATCTCGGTGAGCCGCCGCTTTTGCTGTTCCCAAAGCGGTCCGTTGTAGGCGCCGTTGACGAAGTCGAAGTAGCGGCGGAGGTCGGCGTCGCGCCACGCGGTCCAGCGGATGTGGAGCGTGTTGAGGAAGTAGCTGTGTTCGAAGAGGAAGGGGGGCGGAGGCGCGGTCAGCACGCGTTTGCTGACGGCGGCCCACTCGGGCGTGATGTCGGCGATGTCGTTGAGGTTGTAGACCAGCACGAGCTGTTGCCACTCGTAGTTGCTGGCCAGGCTGCCGCGCACGGCCTCGACTTCCTCCCCGGTGTCCATGCCGTTCTCGGCGAAGAGGTGGACCTCCCACGCGGGGCGCGACCGCCGGACGCGGTTGACGAAGCGGTCCTCCACGTCGGCCACGCCGTGGCCGGCGGTGAAGGAGTCGCCCATGAATGTCACGCGGCGCTTGCCGGCGGTGCGTTGGGGCGAATAGGTGTCGAGGGAGTCCCGCACGCCGATGGCGTTTTCGTGCCAATGGCGGTCGATCCAGCGCTGGTTGATCTTGCTCCGGCCGTAGGCGTCGGTGGTGTCGACGAAGAAGCGGCAATAGCACTCGCCCGCGAGCAGGACCATCGAGCAGCCCACCGCCAGGATCAGGACGTTGCCCGCCACAAGGCGGAGCCAGCCGACGGGTTGGCCCGGCGTGCGGCGGAGGCGCTTGAAGAACAGATGGATCGCGAGGATGCCCAGAAGAGGGGCGGCGATGAAGCCGCCCAGCACGAGATCCTCTTCCATGTCGCGCCTCGCTCGGACGCCCCGGTGGTGCGACCCGGCAGCGGTCGACGACGAGGCGTGCGGGGCAATGCTAATCATCGATGGAAAGGGTGTCCATCATCCGCGGCGAGCGCTTCGCTGCGCGGAAGCGATCGCGCTTGAACCCGCGCCGGCCCGTCAGGGGGTGGAGTGATCCGGGGCGCCGACGACTTCGTTTAGATCGTCGAGGTATCGGCGGGCGATGGGATCGTTTCCATCATGGACGATCTGGGCGAGGCGGTCGCGGGCGACGAAGAGCTCTCCCTCAACCCAGAGGCAAAGGGCGTCGCGGAGGCGGAGCTCCGGGGCATCGGCCGGCAGATCGGCGCGGGCGTAGGCGGCGCGGGCCTTGTCGACCAAGCCGCTGCGGAGTTGGAGATCGCCCAGCAGGAGCATCGTCGGGCCGGGGGGCTGGCCCTCGAGCGCGTCGGCCGCGGCGGCGGTGAGGCCCAGGTCGGCGCCGGCCAAGACGCGCGCGGCCTGCAGCGGGCTGTCCTTGTCGCTGATCCTGCGGCTGGCGGCGTCGCCCGCGACGTTGGCCCGGGCCTCCGACTCCCGCGCCAAGGCGACCAGCGCCGGCGGGAGCGGCCCCATCCGCGGGTTCCGCGTGCGGAGCATCTCCGAGACTTGCGACGCGGCGGAGTCGACTTGGCCCGACCGCAGCAACGCGTCGACAAGCAGGACCTGCACGCGGTCGGGAGTCACCAGCGGCGGGATGATGGCCGGCGTGATGCTCCGGCAGAGCGCGATCGCGCGGGCGGCGTGCACGTCGATGGGAAACGCAGGAGAGGGCAGGGAGCGGATTTGGCCGGCGCGGAGGGCGTGGGCCTCGGCGAGCGAGATTCGGCAGATGTCGGGATCGATCACCCCGCGATTGAGCCCGGCCGTGAGGTGGCGGATCGAGAGCGCGGAGAGATGCAGCGAGTTGGCGGAGGCAACGGAACCCCCCGAGGAATTGCGTGGCGAGGCCGCCAGGACGATGGCCATGCGGCCGAAGACGGTGTCGGGGCATTCTTGGGTCGCGATCCAGCCCGTCGGCCGCCGCCACCCCGAGCCGGCGATGAATCCGTCGCGGTCGAGCGGGCGATCAACCGAACTCCAGTCGGGCTGGGCGGGCAAGGTTTCGGCGGGGCCGTTGCCGTCGGCGGCGCTCGGCTCGATTCGCGCGAAGCAGGCGTTGTTCAGGTCGACATAGATGAGCCGGAAGGCCGGGCTGCGGGCCATGGCGTAGAGCTGCGCTTGATGCGAGGGATCGCCGACCACAAAGCGGATGTCGGCGGCGGACCCCGAGGGGTAGTAAGCGGTGAAGGCGTTGGCGGGGTTGGATTGCTTGGCGACGTTGTCGGCAAGAGCGGCTTGATCGAGGAACCGTTGAAACGAATAGGCCTCCAGCCGGCCGTCGAACCATAGCCGATGCGGGGCGGCGGAGGCGTCGGCCAAAGGCATGATGAGGACTGAGCCGGTGCTCCACTCCAGGGGGAGGATGTCGCCGGGGGCGTGGAGCTGGGCGAGGAAGCGTCCGACCTTGAGGCCGACGACGCGATCCTCCTTGAGGCCGACGCCCGGGATGAGCGGGATCCCGAATGTCTTCTGGAGCAGGCCGATCGAGAACGACGCGCCGGCGGCGGCGATGGCGAGGGCCGCGCAGAGGGCCGCCGGCGACGCCAGGCGTCGGGCCCCGCTGGCCAAGCGAGGGAAGCCCAGCGCAAGTTCTTCCTGCCGGGCGAGGAGGACGAAGCCGGCGACCATCGCGGCCAAGGGCACGTTGCGGACCGCCGACAGGCCCAGGATCGTGAAGCTCAGGAGCCAGAGGAGATGGGCGACGGGCGTGCGCCGCCAAGTGATGAGCGCCGCGACGGAAGCCAAGACGAGCGTCGCGAGCAGGGGCAAATGGCGCAGGTGGGTGATGAACATCCACGTGCGCTGGAACTCGCCCACGCCTGCGACGAGCTCCGGCCTGACAAGCCGGGTCGAAAGCAGCAGGGGGTGGAGCGCCATCTGGATCGGCCAGGGGTTGACGAAGCAGGCCAAGAGCGCGGCCAGAAGCGGGAGGCGGGCCTCGCGGGCGAGCAAGCCCGAGGCGGGGAAGGTCCGGGGCCGGGGGCGCAGGCGGGCGTCGAGGAGGTCGCCGACGAGGGCCATGATCGTCAGCGAGGGGCCCAGGAAGTAGAGGCCGTGGACGTTGACCCAGACGAGGTTGAGCGGCGCCAAGATCCAGAGGCGGGAGGTGCGGCGGTCGCGGCGGGCGCCTTCGAGCACCGTGAGGGTGAGGAGGAAGAAGAGGAAGGTGAGCAGTTCGGGCCTGACGCGCAGGCGCGGCATGAAGTTGAGCCAGACGAGCAAGCCCACGGCCATGACGATGGCGGCGGGGGCCCGGCCGCGAAAGGCGGCGGCGAACAGGGCGAACAAGGCCGCGGCGAGCGCTGCGTTGAGGATCGACAAGGCCTCGTAGCCGCCGAGGCGCTCAAGCGAGGCGACGAGCAACTGGAACCCCCAGTGGACGTTGACCCATTCGCCGGAGGGGTTCGCGGTTTCGGGCAGGCCGAAGTGGTTGGTCGCGAGGAGTTGCCGATGTTCGAGCATCCATCGCCCGCAGCCCAGGTGGGTGAAGGTGTCGCTGTCGATGAGCAGCGTCAGTCCGCAGAACGCGGCCAGGCAGGCGAGCAGCAGCGTCGGCGCCCATGTCCCGCGCGGGGCGGAGGGTTGGCCGTGGGCTGAGCTGTTGAAAGCGGGATCAGGAGAGGGAGGGGCCATCAGCGATGTGTTCCGGACGAGAGGCGGGGCGCTGCGGACCATGCGACGATGCCCGGCGAAGTATAACGCCGCCCGCGCCGCGGACCGGGCCGCAACGGCGGCGGGATCGAGTCGTTGGCCCCGGTTCTGAATATGATGGGCGTCTCCGTTGCGAGCCGAATCGGTCCGCGAGCGCGTCTCCCGCGTCATGTCGGCAATCCTGTCGTCGGGTCCATCCGGAGCCTGATCAACCGTGCCCTCCGCTCCCCATCCGCAGCCGTCGCCGCCGCGCCGACGACGCCTCCCGACCTGGGCGGCCCGGCTGCTCTTGCTCGCGGGCGGGCTCTTCGCGGGCCTGCTGATCGCGGAGGTGATGCTGCGGGTCGCGGGGATTCCCCGGGTCCACCAAGTCATGCCGCCGCCGAGCCGGTTCTATGTCTTCGGCCTCGGCGCCGATGGGACGTACCACTACGTCGGCCTTCCCAATGCCCACATCCGATACCGTTTCGACAGCAATCCCCGCGGCTACTTCGACCCGGACAACTCGATCGACCACGTCACCAACGCACGCGGGCTCCGCGGCTTCGACTTCCCAACCCCCAAGCCGCCCTCGAACTTCCGGATCGTCTTCCTTGGCGATTCCTTCACCTTCGGCGACGGCGTCCGCCTTGACGACACATTTCCCCAAGTCGCAGCGCGGCTCCTGAATCAGCGGCTCCCATCGCCCGCCGCCGCCTCGGCGCCGGCGGCCACATCGCCGGCTTCCCCCACATCTCGCATCGAGGCGTTGAATTTCGGCGTTGGCGGATACAACACCACCCAGGAACTCTACATCCTCGAGAAGCAGGCCCTCGCCACCTCGCCTGACCTGGTCGTCCTCGCCTACGTGCTGAACGACGCCGAGCCTCCGCTCTTGCGCGTCAATCCCGCCACCGGACAGCCGCTTGCCACCCAAGCGGAGGGCATGGGGTTCTCCGGCGTCGCTGGACCTCAAACGCCAAGGTCGTTCCTCTATCGCGCCCGCGTCGCCCAGCTTGTCTGGCAATTCTTCGCCAATCGTGCCCAGACCCGCGCCACGATCGACTACTACCAGAGGATCAATCGTCCGGAAAACCCGGGTTGCCGGGAGAGCATGGACTCCCTCCGCAAGGTCGTCGCCCACTGCCGGGAGCGGAACATTCCCTGCTGCGTGATGCTCTTCCCGATCTTCACCCACCTCGACGAGAGCTACCCCTTTGCCGACGTCCACGCCCGCCTGGCCCGCGAGGTCGAACAGGCGGGCGGCATCTGCGTCGACCTTCTGCCGTGGTTCAAGGGGATGGAGGCCGAGGCCCTCTGGGTCCATCCCACCGATCATCATCCCAACGAAAAGGGGCATGCGATCGCGGCGCAGGCCCTGGTCGAGACGTTGGTCAAGCGGCACGCGCTCTCGCTGATCGACGCGGCTCGCTGACGGCTCCGATGGTCGTCGCGTGCGGGGCTCTTCCGCCCAGCGGTATAATCTGCCGCACCGCCGGGGTGGATGCCCATTCGGGCGTGAACATTTCCCCGACCGCGCACCGCAACGAATCGTCCGCCTGGCCGCCCCCGTATGGCCGACCCGACGTCTCTTCCCCCTGACTCGCCACCCGCCGTCGACGCGGCCGCCATCGCGCCTCGAACTTGGCCACGCAAGGAAGCCTGGCTGATCGGGGCGGCCCTGGTCTTGGCTGTGTTCGCGGCCTACGCGCCGGTGCTGGGCGCCGGCTTCATCAGCTTCGACGACCCGCCCTACGTCTCCAAGAACCTCCACGTCCAGGGCGGCCTCTCCTGGGCTTCGATCAAATGGGCCTTGACCACGTTCGAGGGGGCGAACTACCACCCGCTCACCTGGCTCTCGTTGATGCTCGATTGGCAGGTCTACGGCGATCACCCCTGGGGCTTCCACCTCACGAATCTCCTGCTGCACGCCGCCAACGCGCTCCTGCTTTGGCGGCTGCTCGAGTCGCTCACCGGCTCGCGCTGGCGGGCGGTCCTGGCGGCGGGGCTCTTCGCCCTGCATCCGATGCGGGTCGAGAGCGTGGCCTGGGTCTCCGAGCGCAAAGACGTGCTCAGTGCTTGCCTGGGCCTCCTGGCCATGCTCGTCTATGTCCGTGTGGTCCGCCGCCCCGGCGCGCGCGGCTGGGCCCTGCTTTGCGTCCTGGCGGCCTTGAGCCTCCTGGCCAAGCCCATGCTGGTCACGCTGCCGTTCCTGCTGGTGGTGCTTGATTGCTGGCCTCTTGGCCGGGCGCGGTCGTGGCGGAGCCTTGGCCCGCTGCTGCTCGAGAAGTGGCCGCTGCTGCTCCTGAGCGTGGCGTCGAGCGTCGCGACGTTCATCGTCCAGCACAGCCAGGGAGCGACGGCCGAGCTGGCCCGATTCACCATCGACGCACGCCTGGCCAACAGCGCTGTCGCCTTGATGCGGTACATCGGCAAGGTCTTCTGGCCTGCGGGCCTCTCGGTCTTCTACCCCTATCCCCTGGAAGGGTGGCCGGCATTGACGATCGCATGCGCAGCGGCGCTGCTCGTCGCGGTCACCGTCGCCGCGGTCCGGCTGGCTTCGAGGATGCCTTGGGTCCTGGCGGGCTGGCTTTGGTTCCTGGGCATGATGGTGCCGGTCATCGGGCTGGTGCAGGTCGGGCAGCAGGCGATGGCCGACCGCTACATCTACCTGCCCGGCATCGGCCTGCTGCTGATGGTCGTCTGGTCCCTGCCTGAGCGGTGGAGCTCCGCCCCAAGGCGTGCGGGCGGCGCTCTTGCGGCGCTGGCGGTCCTGGCCCTGCTCGCGGCCATCACGTTTCGCCAAAGCGCCCTCTGGCGTGATTCGTTGACGTTGTTCGAGCACGCCATCGCCGTCACGCCGCCGCATTACCTGACGCAGTCGCACTTGGCCATCGCCTTGGAGGACCGTGGGCGGCTTGATGAGGCGATCGGCCACTACAAGCAGGCCCTCGAAATCCGCCCCGACTTCGTGGACGGCTATGTCAACCTCGGATTGGTCCTGGCCCGGCAGGGCAAGGGCGACGACGCCATCGAGTGCTTCCGGAAAGCGGTGGAGCTGGGGCCCGGGCAGGCGGACGTGCAGACGAGCCTTGGCGTCGCCCTCTTGGAGCGGGGCGACGTCGATGAGGCGCTGGAGCACCTGCTCGCTGCGGCGCGGATCGCGCCCGACCACGTGGAGGCCCAGCGCGCCTTGGGCAAGCTCTACGCCCATCGCCACGCGGACCTGGAGGCCTCCAGCGCCTATCTGCGCGTCCTGGCCCACGAACCGGAGGATCTCGATGCCCACCGCGGGCTGGCCATGCTGAGCGCCCGCCAAGGCCGGCCTTCCGAGGCGATTCCGCACCTTCAGGCGGTCATTCGCCGGGATTCGCACGACGCGGTGGCCCATGCCAACCTTGGGGCGGCGCATCTTCAGCTCGGAAGGATCGGCGAGGCCGTGGCCGAGTTCCGCCTCGCCCTGACGATCGATCCCAACCAGTTCGGCGCGCTGATCAACCTGTCGCGCATCGCGGGGGATCGCGGCCAATTCAAGGAGGCACTGGCCTGGGCGCGGAAGGCCGTGGAGGTCCGCCCGCAGGAGGCCGAGGCCCGGCGGGTGCTTGGGGCGGCGTTGTTCCAGAATGGCAGCCGGGAGGCTGCGGTGGCGCAGTACCGCGAGGCCATGAAGCTCCGCCCCGGCGATCCCGACCTGCAAGCCGAGTATGAGGAGATCCTCGGGCACCCGACCTCCGCGACGAGCGCTCCCGCAGGAGGTTGAGCGCGGGTTGCCATGGCTCGCGGGACTTGGCGCGATGTTCAATCAATCTCGGATCGCGCCACACCGCGGCCGGAGATCGCCACGAAGTCGGCGCAACAAAATTCATCGCCCATGTGTGGGAGTCTCCTTGGTTCCCTCTCCCTCGCGGGGGCTTAGTCGCAAGGTTCGCCTTCTCCCGTCAGGCTGCGCCTGATGGAAGAAGGCCCGCGCTCCACCATGGCCTTGGCGCGGGGATCAAGCGGAACCCGGATGAAGCCATCCCCGTACATTGGAAATGGACAAAAAAAAGCCCCGGGCGGCAGGCCCGGGGCTCGGGATGGCATGGATTGTCCGGCAGACCAAGCGACGATCAGTTGTGGGAGAGCGTGCCCA
>JAPLMQ010000002.1 GCA_026386955.1 Planctomycetota bacterium | reverse complement strand
GCCTCCTCGCCGCCGCGGCGCTGGCGCTCTTCGTCTCGCCCCTGGCCTCCTCCCTGCCCGACGGCCTCGATCGGATCGCCAAGAACCTCGGCTTCGAGGAACGGGCCGTGGAGGCCCCGCTCGTCGCCGCGCCGATCGCAGAATACAAGTGGGAAGGTCCTTGGTCCGACGCCACCGCCACCTCGGTCGCCGGCGTGGCGGGAGCCCTCTTCACCTTCGCCGTCGGCTGGAGCCTCGCCCGTCTCCTCACCAACGTCGGCCGATCCGCGACGACCCCGGCCCCGATGCCCGCGTTGAGCGTCGCCCACGCCGCCGCCGCGCGTCCCCCGACGGTTCTCTCATGGAGCGGCTCGACCGGCGCCGCCGCGGCCCGCAGTCGCCGCATCCTCGACCCTTACTGCGACGTCGACAGCCTGATCCATCGCCTCCCCGCGGGCGTGAAGCTTCTGACGGTCGTATCCCTCTCGTTCACACTGGCCGTCGTCCCCCCTTCGCCGATGCTCTGGCTCTGCGTCGCCTGGCTGCTCGGATTCGCCGCGACGCTCGCGCGACTGTCGCCCGGGCACCTGCTTCGTCGGCTGCTCCTGCTCGAACCCCTCGCATTGGGCGTCGCCGCCACGGCCCTGCTCCAGCCCCACGGCGTCGAAGCCTTCACGAATCTCGCCATCCGCAGCACGCTCTGCCTGCTCGCCGTCGTGCTGCTCTCGAGCACCACGCCGTTGGCCGCGATCCTCGCCGCGCTGCGCCGCGTGGGCATGCCCACCATCCTGCTCACGGTCATCGCCCTGATGCACCGCTACGTCGACGTGATGCAGGACGAGTCGCTCCGCCTCCGCCGGGCCCGGGCGAGCAGGACGTTCGCCGGCGGACGACGCCGGACGTGGGCGACGCTGGCCTCCGTGCTCGCGCAGCTCTTCATCCGCACGCTGCAGCGCTCGCAGCGGGTCTTCGCCGCGATGACCGCTCGGGGATGGGAATGACGATGGGAACTGCGATGGGAATGGCGCCCGCGATCGAGCTGCGCGAGCTCTCGTTCCACTACCCCGACGGCTCCGAGGCGCTCAGCCGCGTGTCGCTGTCGATCTCGCCCGGCGAGTGCGTCGCCTTGGTGGGGCCCAACGGTGCGGGCAAGTCGACCATCCTGCTTCACCTCAACGGGCTGCTGCCCGACGGCGCGCCGTCGAAGGGGGCCGTGCTGATCGCGGGTCGCGTGGTCGACAAGGCCTCGTTGCCCGCCATCCGCAAGTCCGTCGGCCTGCTCTTCCAGGACGCCGACGACCAGATCTTCTGCGCCAGCGTCGCGGAGGATGTCGGCTTCGGCCCGCGGCAATTCGGCGAGCCCGAATCCCGCATCGAAGAGATCGTCCGCGCGTCGCTCGCCCGTGTCGGGCTCGGCGGCTTCGAGCGGCGCTCGCCCCAGCGGCTCAGCGCCGGCGAGAAACGCCGGGTCTGCCTCGCGGGCGTCCTCGCCTGCGACCCCGCGGTGCTCGCCCTCGACGAGCCCACCAGCACGCTCGACCCCCGCGGCCGGCGTGAACTCATCAACCTCCTCGCCCGCATCCCCGCCACGCGCGTCATCGCCACGCACGACCTGGAGATGGTCCTGGATCTCTGCCCGCGCACGATCCTCCTGGACCAAGGGCAGGTCGTCGCCGACGGCCCGTCGGAGGAGATCCTCGACAACGAAGCCCTCATGCTCGCCCACGGGCTGGAGCGCCCACACTCGCTGCTGCACCGGCATCCGCACCGGTGAGTGAGGCCCACGCGAAGATGGTCGCCTGCAATCGGCCAATCCATTGGCGCGATGTCATTCCTCAGGGCGCGGGGGTCTTGGGAAGCTTGAAGACCAGCACCACGATTTCGGGGTGCTCCTCCCCCACGTCGCTGATGTTCTTCTCCAGCTCGCAGATCACCGGCGACGCCCCGGCAGCGAGCGCGGGCGTCTGGCGGTAGCGGTACTGCCCGGGATATTGGCGCGAAAAGAGGTCCTTCAACCGCCACGGCGCGCCCTCCGAGAGGTTCGCCGGGAGTGCGGCGCTGAAGAGGTAGGTCTGCCCCAGCCGGGCATCGAACGCCACCTCCCCCACCGGGGTCCAGGCGATCGCACGGCCGTCCATCTGCAACTGCAGCAGCTTCGCCAAGGCGCCCTGCCAGGTCTCGAAGTATTTCCTGCGCTCGGCGTCGCTGACTTTGCCGTCGCTGTTCACGTCGGCCTGGTTGAGCTGCATCATCGCCATCCGCTCGCTGACCTGCACGCGGTAGGAGAGGAACAGGCGACCGTCGGCCACCCACATGGCCATGTCGCGGTCGACGTGGTCGACGGGGGACTCATGCCCGCGCGCCGGGGGCGTCGCCGCCAGCGCCAGCAGGCAGGCCGCCAGCGCGACCAAGCGTCCGCGCGATCGAGTCATCGTCGCTTGCATCACTCGGCGCCTCCCTCGTGCCCATGGGCATTCGCCGCGGCGAGCGTCTCCTCCAGCACGTGACGGAGGTTCGCCGTGTCGACGCCCGACTCGCCCAGCGCCCGCAGGAGCGGCTGGCCCGCGATGATTCGAAGCTGCTCGAGGTGGTCCCACGGCTGGTTGGCCTTGGCGGCAAGGATCGCCGCGAGCAATGTCGCGAAGTCGGACGACTCCAACCCTTGGCGGATGGCGGGGTGCGGCGTGTGCGTGACGGCCAGCAGGTGCAGGGCGTAGAACCGCGCGGTGGCGGAGCCCTCGTTGAAGAGGCGATGGAACTCTTCGCCCGCGTCGGCGTCGCCCAGCCGGAAGCGGGCCAACGCGAGATAGACGCGGGCCTGCTCGATGCGGTCGGGCCCACGGCGCTTCGCGGGGGTCTCGCCCACGGCCGGCCTCTGAAACGCGTGCTCCACGTCCGCCGCGAGGGCCGCCAAGACGGGGCGGATGGTGGGCAGGTCGAAGCTCCCCAGGGCCTGCACCGCCTGCAGGCGCACGCCCATCGGCGCCGTCTCGTCGCGGGCCAGCGCGATCAACGTTGGCACGGCCTCCTTGGCTTGCATCGCCTCGAGCCCCTGGATCGCGTGCTCCACCACGAGTTCGTGCGGCTGGGAGTCGAGCGATCGCAGAAGCGTCTTGCGGGCGAGGGGGTCGCGGATCGCGCCCAGGGCGCGGATGGTCTTGACGAGGAGGGGCGAACTCGTCTCCTGCCTGAGCCACGATGCCAGCAGCAGGCTGGACCGCGCGTCGGCGTAGGCGCCCAAGGCATCGATCAAGCCCGCGGAGGCTTCCTTGAACGAGGGTGCGATCGCCAAGACCGCCTCGCGGGACGAGGGTTCGGGCTTCGCCGCCAAGGCTTGCAGGGCCACGCCCACGACGCTCCCGTCCTCGTCGTCGAGCGCCATGAGCAGCAACGCTGGACGTGCCGGCCAGCGCCCCGCGATCGCGGCGAAGAGGACCGACCTTCGGACCGCGGGGTCGGGCACACGCTTGAACAGCTTGAGCAGCGCGTCGCCCGCCGCCGCGTCGTTTGGCCAGATCTCCAGCGCCGCGGCGAGCTTCACCAAGGCGCCCGCGTCGGTCTCCGCCGCAGACCGCGTCAGCAGGGCTCCTCTGGCCTTGTCGCCGCCGATCCGGCCCAACGCCGCGCAGGCCTCGGCCCTGACCTCCGGCCGCGCATCGCTCGCAGCGAAGGATGCGAGCGTGTCCACCGCTTCGACCGCGCCGGCCTCGCCGGCCAAGCGGATGACCGCCTTGAACGCCTCGCCGTCGCGCGCGATCGCCGGACTGCGCAGCAGCGCCGCCGCCGCGCGGCGCAACTCGCCTCCGCATTGCTGCTCCCGCCCCATGCGCACCCAGACGCCCCACGTCCGCGCCACCATCGCGACGCGAGCCGCCACCGGCTGGGCCGCCTCGGCCTGCTGCGTGAGCCACGCCAGCGTCGGCATCGGGGCCGTGCGCACCAGCGCGTCGGGCGTGGTGGGCTCCCACGCCTCCCATGTCAAACACTGAGCAACCCTCTCCTGAAACGCCCGACCCGATTCGGGCTCCGACAACGCGAACCCGCGCGGGTCGTAGATCCGCAGCATCTCGCGGTTCCACCCGCGCACGCGCCCCGCCGAGGCGAGCACGTCGTGGACCATCCGCCGCCTTTGCGGATGCGCGTCGTCGAGCGTCGCCAAGCATGCCTCGGCATAGGCCATCCCGGCGTCGCCTGCCTCCTGGACGAGCCGTCCTTCATAACGGTTCTCATCTGCCGGCTGGGCGATCTGCCGCGCCAACTCGGCCGGGGCGGGCGTCGCACCGCCTTCCGACACATCCCGCGCAGGCCGCGTCGACGGCCCGGCGGAAGGCTCCGCGAAGGCGCCCCTTGCACAACCCAACCCCTGCGCAAACGCCAACGCCAACGCCAGCGGCGTCGTCAGCCACGGCGACGATTCCCGCCGTCCGGCCGCGGAAACTTTTGCGTTTGTCGCCTTGCACGAAAACACAATAATGCGACGCCTTTGTTGATGTAAGATTCCGCGCGGCCAACAGCCCGCCCTGAGGCTTGACCCGGATCGGGCCTCACTCTAACGTTGCCTTCCCTGAGGGTAAAGAATCGCCGGTCGCGGCCGAGGGAGTCCCTGTTTGTTCCCATTGACCACCTCATCCAACGCCCGCGGCCGCGTTTCCTTGCCGGCCTTTTTCGCCTCCGCCCCGATCAACCGTGCCGTTCTTCCTCGGCCGCGCCGCCACTCGCGGCCGCTCCACCGGCCCCGCGCCTGATCCGTCCAAGCCCGACTCTACCTCGATCCCTACCTCGACCCCCAAGGCACGCCATGACCCAGACCAACGCCACCCTCCCCGCCACCGACATCGACCGCGTCGAGAAAGCCCGTGCGGCGCGCGACCGCGTCCTGGCCGAGCTTCGCAAGGTCATCGTCGGCCAGGAGGAACTCATCGACGAGGTGCTTGTCGCCCTCTTCTCCGGCGGGCATGTCCTGCTCGTGGGCGTCCCCGGGCTGGCCAAGACGCTGCTGGTCAGCACGCTCGCCAAGTCGCTCTCGATGAACTACAAGCGCATCCAGTTCACCCCCGACATGATGCCCTCCGACATCACCGGCACCGAGATCCTCGAAGAGGACCACGCCACGGGGCGCAAGGCCTTCACCTTCGTCCAGGGGCCGGTCTTCACCAACCTGCTGCTGGCCGACGAGATCAACCGCACGCCGCCCAAGACGCAAGCCGCGCTCCTCGAGGCCATGCAGGAGAAGAACGTCACCGTGGGCAAGAAGACCTACGCGCTCGAGGAGCCGTTCATGGTCATGGCCACGCAGAACCCCATCGAGCAGGAGGGCACCTACCCGCTGCCCGAGGCCCAGCTCGACCGCTTCATGTTCATGGTCTTCGTCGACTACCCCAAGGACGCGGAGTTGAAGGAGATCATCCGCCGCACGACCGCGGGCTCGCTGGAGAAGCCCAACCCCGTGCTCGACGGACCGGCTGTCCTTGAGCTGCGCAAGACCGTCCGGCTGATCCCCATCAGCGACCACGTGCTCGACTACATCGTCCGGCTCGTCATCGCGACGCACCCCAACGACCCGCGCGCCCCCGAGAAATGCCGCAAGTACCTCGCCTGGGGCGCGGGCCCCCGCGCCGGGCAATACCTCGCCTTGGGCGCCAAGAGCCGGGCCCTGCTGCGCGGGAGCCTGCAGGCGACGGTCGACGACGTGCGGGCGGTGGCGCTGCCGGTGCTGCGGCACCGCATCGTCGCCAACTTCGCCGCGCAGGCGGACGGCGTCGACTCCGACGCGATCATCCGCGAGCTGGTCAAGACCATCCCCGAGAAATGACGCGAGGCTGACCCGCCAGCGCCGCGCCGACCACTCCGCCGACCTCCGCGCCAAGACCGTCCCCCGCCGGACCGCCTCGTCCCCTCCGAGCAACGACCGAGCCCCGACCGCATGACCGCCGCCCCGACGCGATTCCTGGAGCCTGCGTTGCTCCGCTCCATCGAGCGGATCGAGCTGCGGGCCCGCATGCTCGTCGAGGGCATGTACGCCTCGCGCCACCGCTGCCCGAACTACGGCTACAGCGTCGAGTTCGTCGACCACCGGGAGTACGTCGCCGGCGACGAGCCCCGCACCATCGACTGGCGCATGCTCGCCCGGACGGAGAAATACTTCGTCAAGCGCTTCGAGATGGAATCGAACATGAACGTGGTCTGCCTCGTCGACGCCAGCGCGTCGATGGGCTACCGCCCGACGGACCGCAACCGGTTCACCAAGCTCGAATACGTGAGCCACCTCGCCGCCGCGATGGCCTACCTCTCGCGCAAGCAGCAGGACTCGCCGGGCCTGGTCCTCTTCGACGAGGTGATCCGCGAGTTCATCCCGCCCAAGCAGGGGCAGCGCCACCTCTTCACCATCCTCAGCCGGCTTGAGCAGACGCAGGCCCGCGGACAGACCGCGCTGGGCCCCGTGCTGCAGCTCATCGCCCAGCGGCTCAACCGCCGTGGGCTGGTGATGGTCCTCACCGACGGCTACGGCGAGCCCGAGAGCGTCCTCGACGGCCTCCGCAACCTCCGGGCCCGCGGGCACGAGGTCATCCTCTTCCACCTCATGGACCACGACGAGGTCCACTTCCCCTTCCAGGCCCTGGCCGCCTTCCGCGACCTGGAGACCGGCAGGCAGGTCGTCACCGACCCGCTCGTGCAGCGGCAGAACTACCTCAATCGCTTCGCCGCCTTCCGCGGCGCGATCGAGGCGGGCTGCGCCGCGGCGGGCATCGACTACCGCTTCCTCGACACCTCGGCCCCAATCGAGACCGTGCTGCGCGAATACCTCCTCTATAGGAGGCAGCGGGCACGATGAGTTTCCTCTTCCCCGCCATGCTGGTCGGCGCGCTGGGGCTGGGCGTCCCCGTGGTGATGCACCTGATCGCCCGGCACCGCTTCGCCGTGCAGGACCTGCCCACGATCCGCCTGCTCGACAAGCAGGAGCGGCCGAACATCCTCGCCGCCAAGCTGGTCGACCCGCTGCAACTGCTCCTGCGGCTGCTGGTGATGATCGCGATCGTGCTGGCGATGAGCCGGCTCTTCGCCGGGTGGGTCACCGGCTCGCCCGCGCCGCGCAACGTGGTGCTGGTGATCGACACCTCCGCGAGCATGGCGATGCGGCCTGCGCCGCCGGCAACGCCCGGGGCCACGACGTCGCCCGCGACGACTGGGCCGGCCGCCACCGCGCCGGCGGCGACAGGCCCGGCCACCGCTCCCGCGTCCACCGCCGCCCGGCCGACCGCCGCTTCCGCCAATCCATCGCGCCTCCCGCTGATCGATCTCGCTCGCGCCCAGGCCCGCCGCGTCGCGGGCGACCTGGGGCCCGGCAGCCGTTGTGGCCTCGTTGCCGACGGCACCGTTGGCCCGCTGGACCTCGCCCCCACCACCGCCATCGCCTCGGTCCTCGACAAGGTCGACGGCCTGACGACCATCGACTCCGCCGGGCGCGGGCTGGTCCGCTCCATCGCCGACGCCTGCGACATGGTCCGCGGGCGGCGGGAGGTGCGCACGCAGATCGTCATCCTCACCGACCTCCGCGCCAGCGCCTTGGCCGGGCGCGACCAGCAAGCGATCGACCGCATCGCCGCCGCCCGCCGCGACCTCGGCTCGGCCTTGGAGATCCTCTTGGTCGACCTCACCGACGGCTCGCCCACCAACGTCGGCGTCGTGAACGTGGAGGTCCGCGGGGGCGAAGTCCGCGTCGGCGAGGACGCCCACGTGCTGGCGACGATCCTCAACAGCTCGCGCGAGCCCGTGGCCGCGGACGTCCGCCTCTCGATCGCCGACCGCCGCGACGCCCAGCCGCGCCGGGTCAACCTCGAGCCGGGCGGCAAGGCGGTGGTCGACCTGACCTCGCGCGTGAACCGCTCGATGCAGAACGTCGCCCGCGCGGAGGTCGACGCCGACTCCTTCCCCGCCGACGACGCGCTGGAGGCTCCGCTCAACGTCATCGACGCCCGGCACGTGCTGATCGTCGATGGCACGGGCGGCTCGGCCACGAGCGACGGCGGCGCCGGTTCCGCCGGGCCCGACCGCATCGGGCAGATCGGCGGGAACGTCCCCAAGCCCGCCGCCGACGAGCCGACCATCTCCGGCGCGACGATCCTCCGCATGGCCCTCAACCCCGGCCGCGAGATCGGCCAACCCTACGGCACGGGGCTCGACGCCACGCTCGTCTCCCCCGAGGCCCTCGCCGGGCAGCCGCTGAGCAAGTACTCGCTCGTCATCCTTTATGACGTCAGCAGCCTCAGCCAGCAGTCGATGGACGACTTGCAGACCTTCGTCGAGCAAGGCCGCGCCCTGCTGATCATCTGCTCTGGCTCGGCGAACGCGATGACGTTCAACCGCAGCCTCGCCGCCGGCGCAGGCCCGGCCACGACCGCCCCGACTTCCGCCGCCAGCGGCGCAACGCCCGCGACCTCCCCCGCGGCCCACGCCCCGCTCGCCCCCGCGCAGCTCGGGAACGACCGCGACCTCGAAAACGCCGCCTCGATCCGGCTCGACGGCGGGAAGCATCCGCTGCTCAGCCCCTTCCGCGATCCGCTCCAGGGTGACGTCTCCATCGTCCGCTTCCAGAAGCTGCGCGACGTCTCCAACATCCAGGAGGGCGCGACCGTCGCCATCCGCGGCTCGGGTGACCAGCCCCTCGCCATCGAGATGCCGCGCGGGCTCGGCCGGGTGATGATGCTCACGTTCGGGCTCGAGCTCTCGCGCGGCAACATCGCCCGCACGCGCGTCTTCCCCGTCCTGCTCTGGAGGCTCACCGACTACCTCACGGGCAGGTTGCGCACGATCCCGCCCGCGGTCGTCACCGCGATGCGCCCCGCGGCGCTCGACGCCTCCGACCCCGCCTTCGCCCTCGTGCAGGAGCTTGAGCTCACGCCGGTCCGGGCCCCCGGCCTCAGCCCCGCCCCCGGAAGCGGCGCGGCGACCGCCCCGAGCGCCGGCGCGTCTCCCGCCAATCCACCCGCGAGCCAGCCGGCCCCCGCCCGCTCGACCGAGCCCATCCGCCTGCCGCTCCGCGCCGACGCCACCGTCCTGCTCCCGCCACTCCCCGCAGGCCGCTACAGCCTCCACAAGGCCTCCCCTCCGGGCTCCTCGGGCGCCCCGGGACAGGCCGGCCCCGTGCTGGGCTACTCACGCTTCGTCATCGCCCGCCCCGACGCCGGCGAGAGCGACATGACCCCCGCCTCCACGGACGACATCCACAAGCTCCTGGGCGAGTCGGCCCGCGTCGTCGCCCCAGCCGCCTTGTCGAACCTCGCGCCCACCGGCGGCGAGCTGACCCGCCTGCTTGCCTTCGCCGCCATCCTCTTCCTCGCGGTCGAGGCCGTGGTCGGCTGGATCACCGGCGTCCGCCGCGAGCGGGCCCGGGCCGCGGAGGGCGCGGCATGAGCCTGATCTACTGGCTGATGGGCCTCGACCACCCCTGGAGCGTCGCCGGCGCGACGGGGTGGGTCTTCCGCGCCGTCGCCCCGCTCGCGACGCCTTGGCTGGTCCTCATCGCGCTTGCCGGCCTCGTCGCCGCGGGGCTCAACCTCCTGCCCACCACCGTCGCCACCTGGCGCACACGCTTTCTGCTCGTGGGCGTTCGCCTCGGCGCGTTCGCCCTGCTCCTGCTGCTCGCGGCCCAGGTCGAGGTCGAGCTCAACGTCACCCGCCGCGTGCAGCCGACGCTTGCCGTGCTGCTCGACACCTCCGCCAGCATGGGGCTGCGCGACGCGGGCGAGGCAACCCGTCTCGAAGCGGCGAAGGCGGCGCTGGCGACCGGGCCGCTGGCGAAGCTGGGCGACCAAGCCCGCGTCGTGCGCTACGACTTCGACTGGGATCTTCATCCGCACAACGACAAGGCCGAGCCCAACGGCGCGACCCGGCTGATCGACTCCATCGCCAGCGTCAGCGCCCGCGAGGGCGACGACCTGCGGGCCGTGGTCCTGCTCACCGACGGCAACGACACCGCCGGCGACCACGGCCGGCTCCTCGCCCCGATCCTCGCGGCCAGGCGTCTCCCGGTCCACTCCATCGTCGTCGGCCGGTCAGACGCCCGCGGGCAGGCCCGCCTGCGCCTGGGCGAAGGGGCGTCGGTCGTGCGCCTCGGCGACGAGGTGCGCCTCCGGGCCAACCTCACCGCGACAGAGCTGCCCGAGCAGAGTGTGACCGTGCGCGTCTTCCAGGAAGGCAAGCCCGAGCCGGTCGCCTCGCGCGAGAACGTCCGCCTCGGGAAGGAGAACGTCGACCTGACCTTCGTGCTCAAGCCCGAGAGGGCGGGGCGCTACGACTACCGCGTGGTGGCCGAGGGCGTGAAGAGCGCCGCCAGCGCCCAGGCGCTGGTCGCCCAGAGGCAGGTCGACGTGGTCGACAGCCGTATCCACGTGCTCTACGTCGACATCCCGCGCGACGAGCGCAAGATCCTCGGCCACTGGCTGGCCCGCGACCCCGTGGTCGACTTGGCGACGCTCACCCTCATGCCCAAAGGCGGGTGGTACGGGCAGGGGGCGATCCAGCACAAGAACGTCGGCGAAGGCATCCCCAACGACGAGGCCGAGCTTTTCAAATACGACTTGGTGATCCTGGGCGACATCCCCCGCGCCTACTTCCGCTCAGGAGGCGACGTCGCCGAGACGCGGCTGCAGCGGCTGGTCGACTTCGTCAGCCGGCGCGTGGGCGGGCTGGTCACGCTGGGCGGGCGCAGCGTCTACGGCGCGGGGCAATACCAGGATTCCGCCCTCGCCCGCGTTCTGCCCTTCTCGCTCGACTTCCGCGACGAGCCGCAGATCGCCAAGCCCTTCCGCATCAGCCCCACGCCCTCGGGCCTGGCCCACCCGCTGATGACGCTCGAGTTCGAGGCCTCGACCAACCGCGAGGCCTGGCTCGACCTGCCCACACTCGACGGCTCCAACCGCGTCGGCGCGGTCCGCCCCGGGGCGAGCCTGCTCGCGGTGCGCGAGACCGACGCCGGCCCCGTCCCGCTCGTGGCTTTGCAGAACGTGGGCAAGGGGCAGGTGCTTTCGCTGGCGTTCGACACGAGCTGGCGCTGGGAGATGATGCGCCCCGCCGAGGGGGAGGACTATTACCGCCGGTTCTGGGGCAACGCCGTGCGCGTGCTCGCGCCCGACCCGCGGCTCGCGCCGCACCGCCCGCAGGTGATGCGCTACGAGTCGAACCCCGCGGTGGGGCAGACGCTCACGCTCGCGACGCGCCTGGTCGACGAGACCTTCCGCCCCGTCGCCAACGCCGACATCAGCGTCCGCGTCACCAGCCCGTCGGGCAAGGCCGTGACGCACCTGCCCAAGAGCGGCCGGCAGGCCCCGGGGCTCTACGAGTACGACGTGCGCCTCGACGAGCCCGGCTCATGGGAGGTCGCGACGACCTACCAAGGCAAGACCGTCACCGAGCGCATCGTCGCGGGCGCAGCCCAGAACGAGCTCGACGACCCGCGTGCCCGCCCCGACTTGATGGCCGAGCTTGCCGCCGCGACCGGGGGCAAGTCGGTCTCGGTCGAACATGCCGCCGACCTGGTCCCCGCCCTCGACCTCTCGCCCCGGCTTGAGACGCGCCCCGCCGCGGTGGCCCTCTGGAACCTCCCCGCGACGCTCTTCCTGCTGCTGGCCCTGGTCTGCGTCGACTGCTACGTCCGCAAGCGGAGGGGCATGGCATGAGCACGCTCGCCTCCGCCATCCAGCCCGCGCTGACGGGTCTCAACGACGCCGTCCGCCGCTTCGCCGCGCACCGCAAGCGCTGGGCCCTCTACGCGGGGGCCGCCAACTTCGTGCTCATCGCCCCTGGGGCGCTGCTGCTGTGGTTCCTGCTCGACTGGATCTTCGGCCTGCCCATGTGGCCGCTGGTGATCGGCTTCGCGCTCGTCCCGCTCCTGGCCCTCTTCGCGCTGGTGAAGCACGTGGTGCTCCCCGCGCTGCGCCCGATCCGGCTCGAGGACGAGGCGATCCTGATCGAGTCGCTGCACGGGCGGATGGACAACCAGGTCATCGGCGCGATGCAGCTCGGGCAGAAGGTCGTCGCCGCCGGGCCCGACGAGCGGCTGGGCTACTCGGCCGAGCTGGTCGCGGAGATGACCCGCCGGGCCGCCGCCGCGGTGGAGCAGGCCAAGCCCACCACGCTGCTCGACCTGACGCGCGCCCGCCGCCAAGTCATCGCCGCGGGCGTGCTCGCGCTGGCGATCGTGGTCTGCCTCGTCGCCGCCCCGCGGGCCGTGAGCGACCGGGCCGCCCGGCTGGCCGACGCCTGGGCCGGCATCCTCGACACCATCTTCCCCGTGGAGCTGCGCGTCGAGCCGGGCGACGTCGCGGTGATCCGCGGCCAGCCGGTGACGCTGGGCGTGCAGGTCGTCGGGGCCCGCCGCCGCACGGCGGAGCTGATCCGCGTCGACGCGCCGACCCGCAGCGGCAAAGTTGCCGGCAACGCCGCCCCCGACGCCGACAAGCACAGCGACGCCATCGCGCTCGCCGACGGCGGCCGCGGGTCGTTCGAGATCGCCCAGACCAAGGGCGACTTCACCTACCAATTCCGCTACGGCGGCCGGCTCTCGCCCCTCCACCGCGTGCGCGTCGGCGACCTGCCCGACCTCTCGGCCATCCACTACGAACTGGCCTATCCCGCCTACACGGGCGTCCCCTCGCGCACCATCGTCGGGCGCGTCCCGCGCCTGCAGGCCCTCGCCGCGACGCACGTGCAGGTCAGCCTCGCCGCCTCGACCGACCTGCACCCGGACCTCTGCTACGTGCAGTGGCGCGACGGCTCGCGCCAGCCGCTGGTGGTCAACGGGCGCTTCGCCAGCTTCGCCTTCACCGTCGAGCAGCCCGAGCGGGCGACGCTCCACCTCGCCGGCTCGCTGGGCAAGGGCTTCGAGATGCGCCAGCCGGTCTCGTTCGAGGTCGCCGTCGACCGCGACCAGCCGCCGACGGTGCAGGTGCTGCTCAAGAACCGCGAGATGACGATGATGGCCGAGGAGGCGACGAACTTCGCGGTGAACTACCTCGCGGAGGACGACTTCGGCGTCTCCGAGCTGGCGCTGGAGTACCGCATCGAGGGGATCGACCCGCTGTTGGGCCGGGCGCCGCGGTCGGGCGTGGTGACGCGGCTAGTCGAGCCGGCGCGGGACCGCGTGAAGGGGCAGTTTTCCGAGATGTTCAAGGCGCTCAGCCCGGGGCTCGAGCCGGGCGACCGCGTGACCATCACCCTCTCGGCCAAGGACAACAACACCGAGTCGGGCCCGAGCCTGGGGCGGAGCCCGCCGATCCAGATCGTCGTCGTCCGCCCCGACTTGGCGGGCTTCAAGGAGCAGCAGTTCGGCTTCGCGGGAGAGTCGGCGCTGGGCGGCCTGCGCAAGGTCAAGCGCGCGACCAACCTGCTGGTCGACCCCGAACGCACCGTCCGCAAGGAGGACGCGCAGAAGGTCGACCGGCAGGACCTGAAGTCCCGCGTTGGGGCCGAGGCCTTCCCCAGCGGGTCGGAGGACGCGGTGGGCGACTATTTCCGCTTGCTCTCGGGAGAGAAATGAGATGACGCGAAACGCAGCACGCAATCTGGTTGTCCGAGTGGGCGCAGCCTTGGCCTGCCTCCTCGCCGCCTCGGCGGCGCAGGCGCAGACCTCCTGGGCGGAGCGGGCCCAGAAGCTCAACCGCACGGAGCTGACCGCCGACGAGGCCCAGCAGCGCAACGCCAACCAGGACGAGGACCGGCGCAACAAGATCGCCATCCGCCGCATCCAGCCGGCCATGCCCAGCGTCGACTGGAACGCCGACCCGACGTCGATCCCCTACATGCTCTACCAGGTCAACAAGCGCACCGAGTTGCCGGTCCACGTCAACAACGACGGACTCAACGTCGCCAAGGACGAGGTCTTCCAGCACACGGTGCTCTACCTCACCAGCCACTACCGCTGGAGCTTCAACGAGAAGGAGGTCGCGAACCTCACGCTCTACCTCAAGCGAGGCGGGACGCTGATGCTCGACGACTGCTACAACCGCGGGAGCCCCTTCGCCGACTCCGTCCGCCCCGAAGTCTCGCGCATGATCCCCGGCGGCGAGCCTCGTATCCTGAGCCAGGATGACGCTGCCGTGCGCGACTGCTTCAAGATGATCTACCCCACGCCCTGGCCCGGCACCGCCGAGTTCGAGAACCGCATCTGGGAATACTTCCTGCTCGACGGCCGCCCCGCCGTCTTCTTCGACCCCAACGACGACGGCTGCGGGTGGGAGATCTCCACGCCCCCGAGCGTGTCGAACCCCATCGGCGAAGGCATCGGCCACGGCGGCGACAACCGCCAGCGCGAGGTGATGTACCAATGGATGACCAACTGGGTGATGTTCGCCTACACGCACTAGCCCGCGACGTTTCCCGACGCACGAGCCGCCCCAGGAGCCGCCCCCGCCCCATGCCCCGCCACGCGACCGCCAACCTCGCCCGACTCCTCCGCGCCGCGTGCCCGTGCGCCCGCATCGTGACCGCCATGGCCGCGATCGTCGCGTCGCTGCTGCTCGTCGGCGCGTCGTTCGCGGCTCCCCCAGCCGCGGCCCCTGCCCCCGCTCCTCCCGCCGCCCCGCCCAAGCCCGTCGAGGTCGAGTTCCGCCTCGTCCCCTTCGACCAGCCCGACGCCGCCATCGAGAAGCTCGACCGCCAGCGCCCCATCGTCAACCCCGTCTCGACCGCCCGCGGCGTGGTCATGCAGCAGGTCGGAATCGACGTCGTCTGCTGGGCCCGCAACGTCCTGCTCGACGGCAAGCCGATGTTCGAGCGCTACCACGAGGGGCGCTACATCGACCGCTTGCCCATCGCCAAAGCCGCGCTCCCCGCGGGCGACCACACGCTCTGGCCCGGCGACCATGTCTTCACCATCGGCGCCGACGGCGCGATCACCACCACGGACCCCGAGCTGACCATCGCCGGCTCGGTCGTGCGCATCAAGGCCTACCCGCTGACCATCCGCGCCTTCCGCGCGAATCCGGAGGAGACCGACCTGCCCATGTCGATGCGGGCGGCCCCGCTGCCGAACCTCACCGTCCGCGAGGCCGCCGACGTCGAGGCCACCACGCCCCGCCCCGAGACCCAGCCCGGCCCCGACGGCAAGCCCAAGCTCACGCAGGCCAAGCCCGGCTCGGCCAAGGACCTCCTCCCGCTCTTCGAGAAGTTCGCGCCGCTCACCGTCTGGCTCCCCGCCCACACCACCGGGCAGGGCTACGTCATCCACCCCATCGGGCTCACCTTCCACCTCGGTGCCAAGGGCGTCGTCCCCGGCGCGGGCGGCGGCGAGTCGATCCCCGGCCTGCGCGTCGCCGGCAACGTCGTGGAGATCCCCGTCTACGGCTACCCCGCGGTGGGCGACGCCGGGACGACCATCCTCATCCCCGGCGTCGAGTCGCTCCGCGGCGGGGGCATGACCACCTGGAACCCTCGCCGCCAACCCTACGAGTTCCGCATCACCGACGTCGGCCCCTCGCTGCCGATCGACGGCCAGCTCGTCGCCACGCCGGTCAAGAGCCTGCGCGCCGCGATCGACCCCGTCACCGGGTTCCCCCGCGGGCTGGTGGTTGAGATGGCGGCGAAGCACTTCGAGTTCGGCCAGGCGGTCAAGGCCAGCATCCGCGCCCTCGACCCCGGCCCGGCGGTGGCGGCCTCGCGCGCCGCCGCCGAGGCCGACAGGAAGCGCACGCTGGCCCAGGCCGCGGCGACGGCGCTGCAGGCCAAGCTCACGCAATCCGACCAGGCCCTCAAGACGGCCCAGGCCGACGAGGCCGCGAAGCAGAAGGCCCTCGAAGCGGCAGCCGACGACGCGGGCAAGACCGCCGCGACTGCCGCGCTGGCTCCGGCCAAAGCCCGCACCGCCGAGGCCGCGAAGGCCGCCGACGCGCTCCGGACCCAGACCCAGCCCGCCCAAGGCGAGATCGAGGCGCTCACCGCCGCGTTCGACGCCGCCAAGGCCCGCCTCAAGGAGGTGGCCGAACTCAACGCCGCCGCCGAGTGGAGGACGTACGCCCGCCTGCGTCCGCTGAACGCCGAGGCCGCCGAGCAGGAGGCGTGGACCGACCTCGCCGTCACCCCCGCGGGCCCGCCGCATGAGTACGGCATCTCCCTGCCCCCGACGGGGCGCGCCGGCGTCTACGAACTCGAGGTCGGCGCGGGGCCGACCGACCAGCCCGAGACGCGCGTCACCTCCGTCCTGCGCATCACCGTCGCCGCGAAGGGCCCCGCCGGCGTGGGCCTCTTCACGCAGCGCGGGCGAGACGCCTTCTTCCGCGGCGAGTCCTTCTGGATCGCCCTCGCGGTGCTGGTCGACAAGACGCCCCTGCCCGCGGGCTCCGCCATCGAGGCGGCGCTGGTCGATGCCGCCGGCAAGCGCTGGCCGCTGCTGAGCCACAAGACCGCCGACGCCTTGGCCGACCGCGACACCTTCATCCTCCGCCTCGCCCCGGAGCTGACCCGCTCGCTCGCGCCGGGGAAGTACCGCGTCGAGGCCTCCGCCGTCGGCCGCGCCGCCGCCCCGCTCAGCATCGAGATCATCGACCCCGAGCCGGCGACGCATTTCACCAACCTGCTCAACGGCAAGTACAACGGCCTGGGCGGCGGGTACAGCTCGGGCGGATACAGCAATGTCCTGGGCACCGGACAGGGCGCCGAGGAGCTCGCCCGCCACATCCGCCAACTGGGCTACAACGCCTTCATGGGCATGTCCTACGGGATGGACCGCGTCAACCGCCCCAGCGCCGCGGTCGAGCAGCTCGTGCGCGACCGCCGCGAGCTGGGCCCCGCCGAGAGCTACTACCAGCCCAGCGGGCGCGACCGATTCATGAACGCCGCCGTTCGGCAGAACCTGCGCTTCTACGAAGACATGTTCACGATGAACGACACGCAGGTGCCCCGCGCGCCGCTGCTCCTCGACGCCTCCGAGCGCTACGTGAGCCTCGAGGTGCAGTCGATGCGGTTCAACCCCGCCTTCCGCGGGGCCTGCATGTACGACGAGTTCTACTACCGCTCGACCATCGGCATCCCCACCGACGTGCTCGCCGCCATCGAGGCCGCCTTCGAGCAGTCCTACCGCGAGAAATACCGCGACCGCGGCCTGACCGGCGAGCGGGCCCTGCGCGCCTTCGACCGCTACCTGGGCCGCCCCGCCGCGCAGCGCTCCGCCGACGACTTGAACGCCTTCCGCACCTGGGCCGAGTTCGAGGACCAGCAGTGGAGCGACTTCTCCACCCGCATGGCCGGCGCGGCCAAGGAGGCGATGCCCCGCTCCTTCAACTTCACCCTCCAGCGCTTCTGGGGCTCCAACGGCGGCAACCTCTCGCAGAACGGCCCGTCCGAGGGCGTCCACGCCCCCTTCCCCGCCGCCGCGAGCGTCATGTACAAGGACGGCGGCCAGGGCGACCGCCCCGCCTTCGCCGCCATGGAGGCCGACGCCCTGCGCGTCCGCGACGACATCCAGGTCTGGCCCCAGCTCCACGCCTACCACGCCCCGGGCATCTACTCCGACAGCATCCTCCGCGGCGCCTTCTTCGCCCTCTCGCAGAAGGTCGACGGCTTCACCTACTTCACGCTCGACCACAACCTCGACCCCTCCCACGCCGACCACCGCGACACCATCCGCAACACCGCCAACCGGCTCACCACGCCCTACGGCGACTTCCTGATGTCGCTGGGCAAGGGCTACAAGCAGGTCGCCGTCTACTACTCGCGCGGGGCCGAGCACCTCAATTCCCGCAAGCCCGCGAGCGTGCCCCACGCCGCCGAGGGGCTCTGGGTCGCCTGCGCCCGCGCCGGCTTCCCCGCCGACTTCATCTACGACGGCCAGCTCCTGGCCGGCAAGGCGATGGAGTACCAGGTCGTCTTCGCCCCCGGCTTCACCATCGAGGGCGAGGCCCCGCCCGCCGTCCGAGCCGCCCTCGCCCGGCTGGTCAACGCGGGCAAGACCGTCATCGTCGAGCGCTCCAGCAAGCTCGACATCGAGGGGCTCGTCCGCGTCGACTCCGAGCTCGACGAATACGAGGACCGCCTCGGCGGGGCCTTCCCCCGCTACGTCGACCAGGAGTTCGACATGGTCTTCGACCTCTCGGAGCAGACCACCAAGCTGCTGCGGGAGACGCTTCCCAAGTACGTCCAGCCGGCTGCGGAGCACCACCTGCTCGTCGGCCCCGATTGGCTCAAGCGCGGGCAGGGGCAGTACATGGTCCTGCCCAACTTCGCCGACACCGGCTTCACCGGCACGCACAAGACGCTCTACCAGGCGCCCGACGCGCCGATCCTGCGATTCCCCCGCCGCCCCAGCGCCTGCTACGACGTGCTGGAGATGAAGCGGCTCGAGCCCACCACCGACGGGCAGTGGATGACGCTGCAGGTCGACATGCGCCTCGCGCCGGGCAAGATCGTCGCCTTCCTCCCCGCGCCGATCGAGCGAGTCGACCTGCACGCCCCCGCAACCCTCGCCGCAGGGGCCGACCTTGCCTTCTTCGCCGACGTTGTCGACAAGGAAGGCAAGGCGATCGACGCCTCGTTCCCCGTCGAGGTGTCGATCGTCGATCCCCAAGGCAAGCGCGAGCAGACGATCTTCCGCGCCGCCGCCCCGCGCTACCAGGGCCTCTACCGTTTGGGCGCCAACGCCATTCCGGGGGCGTGGCAGGTGCGCGTGCGCGAGTTGATCAGCGGCAAGGTCGCCACCGCGCGGGTGACGGTCTCCGCCGCGGTGTCGCTGCCCGCCGCCGCGCTCGACTCCCGCCCCGTCCGCATGGCCGAGCCCTCGCGCGTCGAGAAGTTCCTCGCCGGGAAGGACCCGGTCGTCATCGCCCTCGACGTCGACCAAGCCTGGGCCCGCCCGCAGGCCGAGCGGCTGCGGCAGGCCCTCGCCTCGCGCGGGCGCGAGGCCCGCATCGCCCAGGCGGAGGACCTGATCCGCCTCCCCGGCCCGTGGGGCATGACCTCGGGCACGATCGACGGCACACGCCTCTGGCGCGGCCAGGTCGTCGAGCCAGGCCTCTTCGTCGACGCCTCGCTGGTCCTGATCGGCAAGCGCTACGAGAACCGGCTGGTCGAGGCCCTCGTCCGCCGCGACGTGCTGCCCGAGCCGCTCACGCCCAACTTCCCCGGCCCGGGGCGTGCGCTGGTCGACGTGACGCTCCGCGCGTTTTCCAACAAGCACGACACGCTGAGCATCCTGAGCGTCGACGAGGCGGGCCTCGCCCGCGGGATCGACGCCGCCCTCGCCCCCTCCAAGGCGGGCACGCCCCTCGAGGCCCCGCCGGTTGACGCGACCCAGCCCGCGCCACCTCCGGGGGCGGGGGCCGCCCCCGCCGGCCCGTCCGCGCCGGTCGCCGCCTCCGCCGAGCCCGACACCTACTCCGCCGCCATCGCCGGGCCCGATTGGGTCCGCGCCCTCGACGTCGACCCCGCCACCGGCCGCTCGCTCCTGGGCACCCAAGGCTACGGCCACAACCTCTTCTGCCTCGGGCCCGACGGCAAGCCGCTCTGGAAGCAGTTCCTCCCCGAGCACAACGTCTACTTCGCCGCGTGGATCGACGGGGGCAAGCGCGTCGTCGCCGCGACCGGGCGCGGGTTCTTCCTCTTCATCCTCGACGGCGCCGACGGCCACGTCATCAAGAAGCTCTCCGCCACCGAGTGGCCCGAGTACCACGGCGGCTACATGGAGGGCCCCGTCAACACCGAGACCGGCGTCCTCCTCAACCACGCCCAGCGGACGATCCTCATCGCCGGCAAGACGGGCGTGGTCGCGATCGACTTCGACGGCAAGAAACTCTGGGCCCTCGACCGCGCCGCGGCGATCACCTCCTACCCCAAGGAGGCCGAGCAGACCGTCGCCGCCCAGTTCGGCTGCACCACGATCGTCGGCCCCGTCGCCCTCTCACCCGACGGCACGCGCCTGGCCTACGGCGAGTACCGCATCAACGGCTCCTCCCAGCACGCCCCGGGCGAGATCCTCACCGTCTGGCAGTTCGTCGTCTCGATCCTCGACGCCCGCACCGGCAAGGTCCTCGCCGAGAACGCCGACGACCCCGGCATCCGCAACAGCCCCGGCGGCTGGGGCCTCTCCTGGCCCGCCGACGCGCCCGACCCGCTCGTCCACATCAACGGCAAGATCGCCCCCGTCAAGGCCGACGGCTCGCTGGGCCCCTACCGCGCCGAGCCCGTCCGCCGGCTCCTCCCCGACGGGGGCAAGCTGCAGGTCGACCGCTCCGGCGTCACCCGCCTCGACCCCGCGGGCAAGCGCCTCTGGCGCGCCGAGACCGGAGGCGCCATCGTCTCCGAGCTCGACACCTACGACGCCGGGCGCACCAAGCTCTTCCGCGTCAACACCTCGGGCCTGGTCACCGCGGTCGACATGGCCAACGGCGCCATCCTCTACAGCCAGCCCGCGCCGCCGCCGGGCGCAGGCGAGTTCCCCGACGGCTCGAGCGCCCTGCTCCGCGTCGTCGGCGACGGCCTGCTCAAGGCCGACAAGGCGGGCCACGTCACACGCCTCGGGCCCGACGGCAAGCCGCTCTGGTCCGTCCGCCTGGCCGACCTGCACGAACTCCCCGGCAAGGACTACGCCGCCTACGTCCACTCCGCCGTGCTGCGCGACGTCGACGCCACCGGCGAGTTCTTCCCCGTCGGGCAGGACGCGCCCGACGACTACGCCCAGATCCTCCGCCCGGGCATCGAGCAGCTCGTCAACGGCTCGTTCGAGTCGGCCGACGGCTGGACGCCCGCCGCGGGCAAGCTCGCCACCGCTTCGCCCGGCAAGACGGGCAATGCCGCCCTCGTCCTGGACGACAAGCAACTGGTCACGCAGAAGATCGCCCGCCGCGTGGTCCCCTCGGCGACCTACCTGCTCGAGTTCTTCTACAAGGCCGACACCGAGGCGGCCGCGCTCACCGCGGGCGTGGAGGTCGGCGAGGCGACGCATCCGATCCTCACCGCCACGCAGCTCCACGGCCGGCCGGGCCAGTGGACCTTCGCCCGCGTCGCCATCAAGACGCCCGCGGCCCCCACGGGCCTGACCGTCGGCTTCGAGTCCTCCGGCGGGCGCGTGATGGTCGACGACGTCTCGCTCAAGCCCGTGCGATTCCCCTCCGCCAACCTGCTCGCCAACGCCGAGCTCGCCGCCGTCGAGCCCACCTTCGTGCGCGACATCCGCGTGCAGTACGAGCGCCTGCCCGCGGGCGTGCGCGACCGGCTGATGCGCCGCAACCACGTCGCCGCCTTCAAGCAGGGCGCCAGCAACACCGCGACGATCTACACCCAGGAGCAGGCCTACCTCCACAACGGCCGGCTCGACGACGTCGGCGAGTTCTGGGCCTACCCGGCCGACCCGATGGGCTTCTCGGTGGTCCTCACCCAGCCGGCCTACGTCTCGCACCTGGTGCTCTACCTCAACAACGCGACGCCCGAAAACGTCTATCAGACGATCAGCATCCTCGCGAACAATCCGCAGACCAAGCTGCCCGAGTCGGTCGCCCTCGTGCGCGGGAACCACCGCCGGTTCGTCGTCGTCCACTTCCCCAAGCCGGTCCTCACCGACTCGATCAAGATCCTCCCGATGCACCCCGCCCACCGCGAGTGCCTCACCGAGGTCGAGGTCTACGGCCCGCTCGGCGGCCCCGACCAGGCGATCGCGGGCTTCACGCCGGACCCCGACGCCGTGCCGATGTTCATGGGCTCGCCGACGCACGTGCCCGCCAAGCTGCCCGCCGACTTGGTGGGCGAGTACGCCGAGGCCGTGCGCAACAACTACGACCCGCCCGCCTTCAACGCGGCCATGTGCGTCGCCGACGACGTGGTCGCCCTGCCCTACGGCACCGGCTCGTTCTCCGGGTGGCGGTTGCCCGAGCCGCCGGGCCGACCGGCTCCCGCGCGCCCTTCGCCCGGCGGGTGGGGCCTGCAGTCCGTCACCGCGCTGGGCACGCCCGCCCGCTACGGCGGACGGCTGCTGGTGGGCTCGGCCGACTACAAGCTCCACGCCGTGGCCGACAACGGCGCCTACCTCTGGGGCTTCCAGACCGGCGGGCGCGTCCGCTCCTCGCCGCTGCCCTCCGACGACGACGTCTACGTCGGCTCCGACGACGGCAAGCTCTACAAGGTCGACGTCCAGTCCGGGGCGCTGATCTGGGAGTTCGCCACCGGCGGGCCCGTGCGCAGCAGCCCCGCGCTGGCCGGGGGCAAGGTCTACGTCGCGTCGGGCGATGGCTTCCTCTACGCCCTCGACGCCTCCTCCGGCCTGCCCGCGTGGAAGCAGCCCCTCGCGCCGCACACGCGCTCCAGCCCCGCGCTGGCGGGGGGCAAGGTCTTCATCGGCGACGAGCAGGGCAACCTCCTGGCCTTCGACGCGGCCTCGGGCGCGCCGGTCCCGAACTGGAAGCAGGCCGTCGCGGGCTACGTCTCGGGCTGCCCGGTCGTCGCGCCCGACGGCGTCTTCTACGCCAGCGAGCAGGGCGAGGCGGCCTTCCTGGGGCTCGACGGCGCGCTGCGCTGGAAGCGCCCGCTGGGCGCGCGCGTCTCGGGCCAGCCGCTCGCCACGCAGACGCAGGTCGTCGTCCCCACCGAAGGCGGCCTGATGGTCCTGCGCCGCAGCGACGGCCAGCCCGACGACCGCTTCAAGCCACTGGCCGGCGCGGGCAAGATCCAGAGCGTGCTGCTCTACCGCGACTGGATCGTCATGACCTGCGGCGCGGCGTGGACCAACTACAACGCCCCGCCGCGGACCTACGCCCAGTACGGCGGGGCCTACCTCGCCTGGAAGGCCAAGCCCCCGGCCACGCCTGCAGCCCCAGGAAAGACCGGCAAATGACCATGCCTCGGATCTTCCCAATCTTCACGCCCATCCTCGCCGCCGTCGCGCTCGCGCTCTTCGTCGCGATCGTCTCCGCTCCCCGCGCCTTCGCCGCGCCCCCGGCCCCGGCTCCCCCCGCGCCGGCCCACGAGGTCGTCCACAACTTCTCCACCCCCCTGCCCTCCGGCGGCGGCATCCGCTCCGCCGTCGACACCGCCGACGCCAAGGTCGGCCTCGCCTCGGGCAAAATCACCTACACGCTCGACCCCGCCCGCCGCAGCGCCTCCGTCAACTTCCCCCAGCAGGCCTTCGCCCTCTCGGGCCCGGGCAAAATCATGCTCTGGATCAAGGGCGACGGCTCCGACAACAAGCTGCAGATCACGCTCCGCCACGCCGAGGTGCAAGTCGACGTCCAGCAGAACCGCCGCGTGGGCAACCCCTCAGATTTCCCGCTCCCGCCCATCGCGCTCAAGGAGACGGCGTGGCGTCAGGTCACGCTCGATGCCGCGGCGATTCCCCCCGGGCGCGCCGTGTGGTGGGAGGCCATCGCCGTCACCGCCCCGCCGGCCCCCCCCGCGCCCAAGCCCGAGCCCGCCCCCGCAGGCGCGCCTCCAGCCGCGCCGGTCCCGCCCGCGCCCGACCCCGCGCTCACCGGCTCGTTCAACCTCGACGACATGATCCTCGTCCCCGCCGAGCGCAAGCCCGCCTACGCCCTCTCCAGCGGGCTCGTCGGCCCCGCCGTGCGCGACTTCAGCCCCGACGTCGCCCTCTTCCTCGACGCCCGCAACTTCTCCGCCGCCAAGGCGACCTTCCGCGCCCGGCTCACCATGACCGACCGCAACCAGAACACCATCCTCGACCGCGACTTCCCCGTGGAGCTCGCCCCGGGCGAGTCGCGCGAGGCCCGGCTCGATCTCAAGCCCGAGAACCTCCAAGCCTACCTCCCGCCCTTCCGCGTCGTCGGCGACATCCTCAGCCCCGAGTTCCCCCAACTCGCCGGCCGCATCGACAACACCCTCGTCATGGGCAACGCCCAGATCCTCTTCGCCGACATGGGCATGCTCCACAGCCACTGGTTCACCGCCGGCGGCTTCCCGCGCCCCGGCGGGCGCATCCAGGGCGAATACAACCAATGGATGCCCTGGCTGCAGGGCGAGGGCCCGCGGGCCTCGGCCCTGACGCAAACCTCCGCCCGCGTCAGTCGCGTCGAGGTCCCCCCCGACGAAGCCCGCGCCGCCGCGGCGACCCAGCCCGCCTCCATGCCCCCCAGCCGCTACGCGATGAAGCTCGACTTCGCCGGCGACGCCGTCGTCTACCGCGGTCCCGACCGCTACCTCCCCGGCAACGCCTTCGCCGCGGGCGTCTGGGTCAAGGGCGACGGCTCCAAGGGCGAGCTTTACGCCATGTTCCTCGACTACACCGACGGGGGCGACTTCTGGCCCGGCGGGTGGAAGCGGATCAGCAACGGCGAACGCCGCATCTGCTCGCTCGAGTTCACCGACTGGCGCTACTTCACCGTCGACCTGCCCGGCAACGGCATCGGCGCCAACACGCCCCGCGGCTCCACCGACGCCCTCGACTTCCCCCTCGAGCTCACCTGCTTCCGCGTCGTCCCCACGACCGGCGCCCCCGGCTCGGTCCTCATCGGCCCGGTCTACACGCACACCCAGCTCCCCGCGGCCGACTCCCTCGCCGTCCAGCTCGCCTACGACGACGCCGACCACCAGTACGCCCCGGCCCGCGGCGCGTGGGCGGTGGTGCAGAACGGCTCGCGGGCCGCGGCGCGGAAGATCAACGCCGCGTGGGACCTCCTCGACCGCGCGGGCCAGCCCCTCGCCTCGGGCACCTTCGCGGCCGACCTCCCCGCGGGCCAGTCCGCCTGGCAGCGCATCGACCTCGCCCCCGCCGCCGCCGCGGTGCAGAAGGCGGCCGGCCCCTTCACCCTCAAGGTCACCGCGACCGACGCCGCCGACGCCTCGGCCACCACCACCCGCGCCATCGCCATCGCCCGCCCCGACAGCCGCGTGACGCTCTGCGACTTCGAGTCGCCCCGCGGGTACCTCGGCCTCAAGGCCGAGTTCATCAACAACGCCCCGCCCGAGGGCGAGCCGCTGAGCTTCACCTCGGCCGACAAGGCCCACGTCGGCCAGCGCTCGCTCGCCCTGCCGTGGGAGCGCGACCCCGAGCACGAGAAGGGCAAGGAGCGCGACAAGGCCAAGCGAAGCCTCACCTTCACCTCGATCGACCCGCCGCTGCCCGGCCTGCCCACCGAGATCTCCCTCTGGCTCCACGGCGATGGCTCGGGCGTGATGTTCCACCCCGTCATCGGCGACCGCGCCGCCATCCCCCGCGGCTCCGTCCCGCGCCGCTACGACCTCCTGCTCGCCCGCACCGACGGCGAACTGGTCAACGCCGTGCGCGTCGACTGGACCGGCTGGAAGCAGCTCCGCTTCAAGCTCCCGCTGATCCCGCCCACGTGGGAGCAGAACGTCGCCGCGGGCTACGCCCCGACCTATCCGCTCGGGCTCCACCTGGGCCTCGACGCCGACACCGCCGACAAGACGCTGGAGAAGGGCACGATCTACGTCGACGACATCGAGGTCGTGACCCATCTCCCGCCCGACGCCCGCGTGACGGCCACGCTCCGCCGCGAGGGGGAGAACAACGTCATCGCCCCCGGCGCGCCGATCCGCGTGCGCGTCGCCAACGCCGACCTCGCCGAGGCGAAGAAGCTCACCATCGCCGGCGGCGTCTTCGACTGGCGCGGGACCCGCGTTGCCGGCGCCCCCTCGCCCGACGGCAAGCCGCCCGAGATCACCCTCGCCCCCGGTGCGAGCGCCGACATCGCGATGGAGCCCGCGCTTCCGCCCGGGGCATACGCCTGCCGCGTCGAGGTTCAGCTCGCGGCAAAGGCCGTCGCCTCGACCGACGAGGACCTGGTCGTCGGCGACTTGAAGCCCCTGCTCGGCCCCGAGGCCTCCGCCGCGCTGCGCGACGAGTGGAAGCTGCGCAAGCCGGTGCAGGACCGCTACACCCCCGTCGACGAGGACTGGGACTGGGTCGAGTTCCAGCCGGGCAACATGCAGTTCGACACGATGCGCGGCCGCGCCCAGCGCGCCTCCAGCAACGGGGCCGAGCCCTGGATGCTCCTGGGCTTCAGCGCCTACTGGGCCTCCGGCATGGGCTTCGACAAGATGATGTCCGGCGGCTTCACCCGCGGGCCGCGCCACGTCGGCCAGGGCGTCGACATCTTCATGATCCCCAAGCGCGACGCCGACTGGGAGAACTACGTCGAGGAGGCCGTCCGCACCGTGGGCAAGGACGTGGGCGGCTTCATCTTCTGGGACAACCCCGACGGCGCGAGCACGCTCGCCCTCCCCCCCGACCGCTGCGCCAAGATGCTCCAGCTCGCCGACAAGTGGCGCCGGGCCTACTGCCCCGACACGCCCATGGTCATCGGCGGAATGGGGCGCGAGACGGCCCTGCCCTACCTGGCCGAGCTGGCGAAGCGCGACGTCCTGCCGAGCATCGGTGGCGTCAACATCCGCTTCGACGTCGGCAGGCTCTCGCCCGAGGACGCCCAGGTCTCGGCCTTCGCCCGCGAATTGGCCCAGACCATCGACCCCGCCGCCAATGGCGACAAGCGCATGGTCTTCACCGACCTCGACTGGGCCGTCGAGCGGGCCGGGCAGGGCCTGAGCGTCTTCGACCAGGCGGCCTACCTCGCCCGCACCGACATCCTTTTGCGTGCACAGTCCATCCGCCCGATGCTCGCGATCCGCAACGCCGACTACGAGCGCCTCGGCACGGGGCTGGTCTACCGCCGGGTCGTCGCCTCGCCTCCCCTGCAGGAGAAGCTGACGACCTACGACATCAAGCCCGCCTGGTGGGCCCTCGCCCGCGTCCGCCCGCTGCTTGATTCGCTCAAGTTCGTCGGCGCCCCCGTTGTCGCCGACGTCGTCCCGGGCCGGACCCGCGCGACGCTCTGGCGCCGCGCCGACGGCAAGCCCACGCTCATCGTCTGGCGCAACAACGACGCCGGGTGGCTCTCCCCCGCCGCCGCGGGCATCGCCGTCGAGTCGGCCGAGGATTGCCTGGGTTCCACGGTCAAGCCCGACAAGGACGGCTGGTACCCGCTCGGGCCGATGCCGCTGATCCTCAACGTCGCCCCCGCGGCGGACGAGGCAATTGAGCAGTCGGCCGAACGCCTGCGCGTGCGCGACGGC
>JAPLMQ010000097.1 GCA_026386955.1 Planctomycetota bacterium | reverse complement strand
CTCCTTCGACGCCTCGGCACCGGCAGGTGCCACATCGAGCCCCACACGATCCAGGATGGCCTGGAGCCGGTTGCAGAGGTTCTGGCGCTGCTCGGCGGTCATCTGGCCGGCCATCTGATCAAGCGTCTCCTCGATCGCCCGGACGGCGTTCTCGACCTGCAAGACCAAGGCCATCGGATTGGCGTCCACCACCTCGGCGGATGCAATTGCGGCCTCCATGCTAGGCACACAGGGCGGCAAGGTCATAGGCGGCCGCGGATCGGTCAGGAGCAAAGGGGAGTCGACGGTCCCATTCGCGGGCGTCGCGGGGGTCACGGCCTGCGTGTCCTTCCTCCGGCGGCCGGCCCGGGCAAGGGAACCCAAGCGCATCTTCTGCTTCCGCCCGCCTCGCGTGTATTCCCGGATGCCCGCTTCATCGCCCTGGCTGGCGCAGTCTCCCAACTGCGAGTTTCTCGCAGTTGCTTCCTCACGAACCTGCCGCACCAACCACTCGGAGCAGCCACACCGTGCCGCGATCAGCCGGTTGCCCTTGCACGCCAGGGTCTTCTGCCCGAGGACGCGGGCGACTGCCACCCTCTTCTCGGCGGAAGACATGGCGAGGCCGTGGGTGGCGTTGGCGCCGGCCGCAGCCCAGACCGCATCGTCCTCGCTGCAATCGATGATGTTGGCCGGCAGTTCGGTCAGGCCGGCCTGCGCGGCCGCGGCGAGGCGATGGAAGCCGTCGACCACGAAGACGCCACCGCCGACCCGCACGGGCGTGATCGGCGGGAACATGCAGCCATCTTTCATCAGGTCGGCATATTCCTGCACCGTCACCTCGGTGAGCCCCGCCCGGATCTGGAAATGGCTATCCCGATCGATCTGATCCAGTGGCATCATCTTGGCGACGATCGCGTTGACCGTCGTGGCCCGCGGGCTGGCGGCACCGACGTCGGCCAGGGCGACCGCGTTCGCGGCGATCGCCGATGCGTCGGAGGACGGGGCTGCCTCCAAGCCGGGGACGGACTCAGGGACGGGCCCTGTTTGGACAGCGGAGGGCGAGGACAACTCCTTGGCGACGGCAGGGACGGGATCGACGTTGGACTCGGTCATGAGAGGACTCCGAAACGGGGGGTAGGGACTGGAACCTTCGGCTTGCGACGCCGCTGGCAAGATGGCCATGGGACTTTCTTCGGCGATCACAACCGCGATCAACAGCCCCAAAACGTTGAGGTATGGTGATGGCCGGCGTACAGCACCTAGCCGCCATGCCGACAGGGCCGCGCCGGCCACCAAGAGATGGCTCCTCGCTCTCAACGCCTTGGTCATGGAGGTGGAGGCCCGACGCTGCTGGTCACCGATTCCTTGCCTGCCCTCTCGGGTGATGAGGATTCAAGGCTGGAGGGATCGATGCCGATTCCCGAAGAACCAGCAGACCCGTTGCCTCAGGTTTGGACCGCGCGGCAATACTGAAACCCAAGCACCAACGCCCCCGATGTGACACACGGGGATACAGGGAACCCAGAACGTGGACACGATGGATGGGGTTCTGTGCACAGCCCTCTACGAAATGCTTTCCCAGCACACCGACCCCCATGACATGGCTGACAACGCCAGGGGTTATCCCCAGTTCCGGCGAACCAGCAAGACCCTCCTGGCAAACCTGCGTGGCGAGGGTCGGCCCGACCGACTCACCATGGCGATGGTGAAGGACCACCTGTCCGGGGATACCACTCTCCACACCGTCCCGCTGAGAGGCGCATCTCGGGTCTGGGTTCAATTCGACGTTGACGCCCACCACGGTGAAACCGATGCCCGTGGCGTTGCGGATTTTCTCCACCGGCTCTTTCCAAAACCATGGTTGTATGAGGAGCCGTCCACCGGGGGCCAGGGTTACCACCTCTATGCATGGCTGTGCACCCCCCAAGACTTGGTTCGCCACAACGAGACGCTCGCACGATGTGCCCAGTGGTTGGCAAGACTCCTGCGCCACCACGGCTTCGCAGCCCCCGTCGAAATCAAGCACACCTTCACCCGCTTCAATTTGAGCCGCCACGAAATCGTGCGGGGCCAAACCGCCAAGGTCCCACGCCTACCACAAGGCTTGGAGTCACTCCACCGGCTGTCCGCACTCCCAACGATCAATTTGAAAGACTTGACTCACCGGATCAGGTCCGCGGGTCATCTGGCCGGAGTGGCACTGTGGGGGCGACCCATGACTGCCCCGCTGCCCACCCCGCGGGGCCATTTACCCAATACCTCCACCACACATGGGTTAGGGGGAGACACGTCCAACACGATTGCGAGTGGTCTCCCTCGTCGCGATTCACAACCTGCTTTAAATACTGGCTTTGTGGCGACACCCAACTCGGGGTCCACCCTTTATCGCGACCCCAATGCCTTTGTGAGGATGCAGGCCGCCTGCTTCGCTCTTCAAGGCCAATTGGGCCGGCGCCCGGACCAGCAGGAGTTGCTCGATTTCTACCAGCGGACCCATGGAGGCGATGCAACTGCAGCGCGGGCGCGCCGAGCCCGCGACGTCCTGCGCTACGCGGATCTCAACTTCGATCCCGCGATGGTCAGCAGCAACGAGGGCTTCATGCATCACCGCCCTCGACTCCTCCAACTGGCGGGATCGATCGGCGAGGAGCACCGCAGCCATCGGACCATCGCGTACCCACACCGACTCGATGACGAAGACCTGGCCATCGGCCTGTTCGTCCTCGAATGCGCCGCTCTCCATGGAGCAGCCAAGCCCGATCTGCGGTACTCGATGGCAATCGGTTCGATCGCCGGGATGTTCGAGGCTCTCAGGGAGGAAGGTCAGACCCGGCGAAAATGCTCCAGCAAGAAAAAGGAACGCGCGATCCTTCGGGTGCTTGAGCTTGCCGACTTGCTCCGTTATCTCGACCAGAAGAAATACGTCACCCGCTATGTGGGTCGAAAGGTCGGACTCGGTCCCACCCACCCCATGCACAGTGCGTTTGAACGGCGGTTGGCTCAGACCCCGGTCGTGACCACCTTCCAAATCCGTTTGCGATGGGCCCGCGAGGAGGCCGACAACACCAATCACGCAAGGACGAACGCGGGAGGAACGCCCACGCCATCAAAGGACCCCTTTGACCTAGGCGACCTGGCAAGTGCCGGATTCGAAGCGGAACGAAGCTCGATTCTGGACAGGACGGGAATGCCGCCTCCCGCCTCGGCGCGCCCATCACCCCCAGCTTGTGCCCTTGAGCAGTTCGCCCGCTTCTCCTACCTCACCGCTCATCAGCAGAAGCAACTCAAGGATCTCCAAGCCCGTTTGGACCTTGAAGAGCAGGACGACAAGGTTGCCGCCAGACGGATTCAGGCATTTTTAAAGCCCCTGCGGGCTCTCCACTACAACCGCCTGGAGAAGCGAAACTCCCGAGATAGGGCGCTTCGCCAGGACGCCGCTGAGATCCTGCGAGAATGGGGCTACCACGGGGGCGACTACCGCTCGGAGGTTGCCCCGGCACGCGCCAAGGCGATGAAGGAAGCACGGAGGCGACGGAATGCAAAGCGCACCCAAGACACAGGAGGGGGTGGATAGCCACATCCAATCCTTGGCCTATGCGACCGACGGCCACGTTGCCGAACGGTGGTGATGAGGGCATTGGCCTTATCCGGGCTTGTCCGCGACCGGCGCGGCGATTTCGGCGGCCGACGCGACGGTGAGGCGGTGGCGGCGCTGCAGCTTGCGCAGGAGCGACGAGTCGGCGTCGGAGTCGAGGTCGACCGTGTTGAGCGACCATCGGGTGGGCGTCATGCGGCGAACTTCCTCGGCCGGGGCGGGCGTATGCGCCGACAGATAGCCCGACGCAGGCACGTCCGACGTGCCCGCCGCCGGCATGCCCGCGATCACCAGCGCCTCCGACGCCGTGGGCGGCGCGCCGGCGATGACCAAGGCCGCCATCGCCCCCGCGGGCAGCGCGGGTTCACCGGCGGGCAGGCTCTTGCCCTGCTGGTTGCGGGTGAGGATCACGTCCTGGACGTTGATGCCGACGTTCTGGTTGGCGTCGCCGGGCGCGACGTTGAAGCGGAACCGGAACGCCCCCGGAGACGAACCGAGGGTTCCGGAGGTTCCGGGGGTTCCGGGGGTGCCGTCACCGGAGGGGAAGGTCGAGCCGCCCCCGGAAGGCGTCGAGATCGCCGCGGGGTTGGTCCACTCGCCGTCGAGGTGCTGGCCCAGCGCGTCCTGGACCGTGTCGGCCAGGCTCAGCAGGATCTTGTCGGTGCCCAGGGGCGCGCCGAGCGTCCAGGTCGCCTGGAACTTGCCGTCGGGGCCGGTCCCGGTGGTGAACCCGCTGGTGTTGTAGGTGGTGCCGGCTGAACCGCCGGAGGAGCCGCGGATCGAGAGGTCCTCCTGATGCACCGTCACCGTTTCGCTGAACCGCAGCGTGACCTGGTCGACGTTGTTCCACGGCAAGGGGGCGAGCTGCGCGCCGCTCCCCGAGGGCATCGCGTAGCGCCCCGCCTTCGACCTGCACGAAATCGGCAGTTATCCAACCTGGAATCCCACAGGTATCCGAGAGCCGGATTCTGTCGTAATCCATAAATTGTTTGGCGTCGGCGACGCATTGACGAAACCGGACGCAAATCGCGATTCTGAAAGGGCCAGCAAGGGTCCGAGACTCCTAGCAAGGTATCTAGGAGTGTCGGCAACAGAACGCGTTCGCAAAGCATCACGCACGTCATTGATTTTCTTGCAAACCACGTAATAGTTTCGGGCGAGCGGGCCACCACCCGCGACCAGGGCCTTTGACTTCACGCCTCATTCACAACATCAATCCATGCGTCAGCCTTGGTGCCTGTGGATCATGGATGCAGTGGGACAGAACCAGGCTGGTCAAGGCTTGCCGACCTGACAGAGAGGCACGTGATGGCGATGGATGATGAACATGGGGCGGGTTGGGATGCAGACGATTCAGAGCGAGTTCTGCCGTTGCCGTGGACTTTTTCCCCTGAGGGGGTCTTGGGGGTCCCGCTCGACGTCCCGATCATGCTTCACGCAGGCAAGCGGTCCTGGCCGCCAGAGCGACCCCACGGTCCCCCCGCGCATGTTTGCCCGGCTGCGGCCCGGGATCTGACCGCAAAGATCTACTGGTTCAGCGAGGCGGTCTTCTACCTGGGACTCGACCGCCAATATGCCGATCCCGGCCAGAAGCTTCGGGCCCTGGTGCGAGGCAGGAAGATCAGGACCGCCGGCAAGATGGGGCGCCACGTCTACTTCGCCAAGACCGAACTCGACCGCTTCTTGGACGGCGGCGAGCGGAGCCTTCCCGGCCGCCGACCCAAGACGGCCTGACTCTCATATCCGGCGGCTTTCGATCATCGGCGCGATCTGCTTGGCTCGCCTGATGGCCCGCAATCGGTGCTTCCGCAAATAAATCTTGGTCGTGCTGTTGCTGCCGTGCCCCAGGGCCTCCTGAGCCAGTTCGATCCCCGCCGCGTCACCCGGCTGCTCGGCGAGCCACGTGGCCACCGTGCGGCGAAGGTCGTAGGGGCTGAAGGGCGTGCAGCCAGCCCGCTGGCAAGCACGCCGCAGGGCCGTGTAGACCGAGTGCGACGTGTAGTGGTCACCCGGCGAGATCATGGGCTTGTCCGTGACATTGGAGCCGGGCCGGTTGCCGCTGGTCAACGGTGTCTTCCGGTTCTTTCTCCGATTCTCAAACAGGGCCACCACGGCCTCTCCGGGGGCGAACACATATTGGTCCGTCTTCCTCGACGCGAGGTATGGACGCAGGACGTCCTGCACGATCGGCAGCAAGGCGATGAACTTGGGACGACCCAGGCCGGCCGTCTTGTGCTTGCCAAAAGGGCCGGCGTCTGACCCGGGCGTGTAGGTCCAGCACTCCGGATCGCTCATGTCGATGTCCATGCCGCGGAGGATGCACGCCTCCTCGGGGCGGCAGCCCGTGTACCAGATCACCCTCAGCAGATCGGCGACGATCGGGTTGACGCGGTCGGGGGTGAGTGCCGCATTCATCTCGACGGGCTCGACAGCCTCCCGCTCCTTGGAGTCGGGCGAGGGCGTCTCACCGGCCGGGGCGTGACCCCTTCGCAGGGGCATGACCGACTTGAGGGCGGCCGCCATGTCCTCGGTGGCCAGCTTTCGCGATACCCCCCAGGCGAAGGCCCGCTTCACCTCGGTAATTGACCGGTTGATGCTGGAGCGGAGGAGTCTCCGTGGGAGCGTGCCTTCGGGATCACCAGGGTGTCGATAGCGGTACGCCACCATCGCTGCCTGGGCCGCCTCCAGTTGTGCTGGGCCGAAGTCCCGGATCGGCCGCGGAAGGTAGTCACCCATGACCTTGGTCGCCAGGCAAAGCCTGCCTCGGTTGCCGGCGACACGGTCGCGGGCGCTGGTTGGCTCACGGCTCTTGAGGTATTCACTCCGCTCATCAACCAGACGCTGCAAGGGTGCGTCGGCCCCGTCGGCCCGTCGGTGGTTGATCGCATCCATCGGATTGGGGAACCGATTGACCACCCCCGGATCCTTCGCATAGAGCGTCAGCCACTCGGAGAATAAGTGCCGGGCCTGCGGCTCGGGGAGGGATTCGACCGTCCCGAACCGGAGCGTGACACGGGCACCGCTGGAGTCTCGCGCCTCACACCGCCAGCGTCCGGCCGAGAGGATTAGTTGCGGTAGCTTGCGAGGCCTTCCACGGGTGGCCATAATGGAATCCTTGTCTTGGGGCGAATATTGCGGCAATCGTGCCGCAATAATACCCTAAAACGCATCATGAGGCATCACCAACGAACGCGACAGAACATCAAAGATCAATTACGGTATCGCTTAAATACCTTAATTGATTGGAGTTTACGAGAAAACAGTTAGATTTGCAATGCGTCGCGCCCGTAGCTCAGTAGGATAGAGCGGCGGTTTCCTAAACCGCAGGTCGCCGGTTCGAATCCGGCCGGGCGCATTCCACGACACCGCACGCTCCGGACGCCATGCTCCGGGTGCCACATGCCATCGTAATCGTGGCATGTGTCTTGGAAGGCCGTGAACCCGACACGGCATGCGGGGACGTTCGAGGTCGCCTTCGATTCGCGGCCTTACCCCGATGCCGCGACGCGAAATTTCCGAGACAACCCCAGTCCCAAGTTGACCGGCACATGCCACGGGTACGATGGCATGTGGCACCTAGACTTCGCCTCCAAGGCGTCTCTGCGGAAGTCCGCGGCAAGACGTCCGCACCAGCATTCGTCGTTGTATTCCTTCCTGCTTTTTCCGGATCTCCGTCCCATGCGCACGCTTTTTCCATCCGTCGCGCCGCGACTGACGCTCGCGTCCCTCCTCGCGCTGATTGTCGCAATTGCATCATTCCTCCCCACCGCCCGCGCCGACGAGCTCGACGCGATGATGCAGCAGATCGACACACAGACCCGCGCCCGCAAAAGCCCCGAGGAGCTCGCCTCCTCGCTCGTCATCCTCATGACCACCGGCACGACCGACAAGCGCCGCGCGGCCATGTGGGATTCTCGCATCTACATCGACAACCCTGCCGTCGTCCAGACGCTCAAGGACGCGCTGCAGAAAGGCGAGCCCAACCTCGCCTCGATGGCGGCCCTCGCGCTGGGGCACATGAAGATCAAGGCCGCCGGCCCGCCGCTGGCCGCCGCCCTGGGCAACGGCTCGAGCTACGTGCGCGAGTCGGCCGCCTACGGCCTGGCCGTCCTGGGCGATCCCGCCTACGCCCCCGCCCTCAAGAAAGCCCGCCCCGACAAGCCCGGTCTCGCCCAGTGGATCTTCGACGACGCCCTCCACACCCTCGGCCAAGGACCCGCGACGCCCGACATCCGCCGCAAGAAACTCCGCGGCGCGAGCGTCTTCTACCTCGGCGGCGGCAACCTCCCGCAGATGCTCGACGGCTGGAAGCCCCTCATCGACCGCGAGGCCCTCCGCCTCGCCTCCCAGCCGCCGCGCGACCTCAACCCGCAGATGGGCCTGCTCGGCGGCCCCATCGACACCCGCGGGTTCTTCAGCATGCTCGACGACCGCGCCCCTGGGACATCATCTGATGCCGGGGGCAACCCCGTCCCCCAGATCGACGTCGTCCTCCTCTGCAACATCGCGCCCGACGAGTTCCCCTTCGACCTGCAATGGCGGCTGTTCAACTTCATGCGCCGCGGCGGCACGGCCGTCTTCCTCGGCGACAGCTTCTTCAGCTCCGGCCAGATCCAAGGGCAGAACGGCAAGGTCGCCCGCGTCTTCGCCTACGTCCCCGAGTTCCTCGACACGGTCCTGCCGCACACGCCTGACAAGGTCTTCCATCCGCTCCGCGCGGGCATGACCGTGCCGAAGAACCTCGGCACCGCCCAGGCCGACGTGGGGCGGGGTAAGGTGATCGTGATGAGCGGGTGGACCGAGTTCCGCGTCGTCCCGCGCGGATGGGACAACTTCCTCCGCTTGCCGAACTACGAGAACATCCTCCGCTACGCCGTCGAGGGCGACGCCGGCTTCCCCGCGATCATCGATGGGCGCAGCGCCCCCGAAAAGGCCGAGTCGGGCCAGACGCTTTCCTACAAGCTCAACCTCTTCAGTTGCCTGGGCCCGACGCCCGCCGGCGCCGCAGAGGGCGAGGACCAACTCACCGCCGAGCTCTTCCGCGCGGGAGACGCAGCCAAGACGCCGATCGCCACGCGAGCCTACCCGCTGCGCTTCGCCGCCGACCCGACGCTCCCCTTCACCGCCCAACTCCCCACCGACTGGCGGCTGCCCAGCGGCGACTATGAAGTCCGCCTCACGTTCCGCCGCAAGGGCGTTTCCAGCACGGCCGTCTCGCCCGTCGAGCTGGCCTCGCCGCTTCGGCTCGACTGGTCGGTCGAAGACCACTACCGCACGCCCGGCGGCGAACTGGCCGGCGCGGTGACGATCCACAGCAAGCTCGCGCAGCCGATCGAGAAGGCCACGGCCATCGTCGAACTGCACGACCCGCTCGGCCGCGTGCTCCAGCGCTGGTCGCGCCCGCTGACGATCAAGCCGGGGCGGAACGAGACGATGACCTTCGCCCTGCAGGCCCGGGCGTATCGCACCGATTCCTACCCCGTGCATTGCAGCGTCGTGGTCGACGGCGCGACCGTCGAGCGATCCGACCGGCACCTGTTCCACACCGGCCCGGCGATGTTCGACCAGGACATCGTCATGGCCCCGTTCGGCGGGCTCGACCCCGCGGCCGACCAGCGCAGCCGCGACGTGATGGTCGCCGCGGGCTTCAACGGCGTCGGCGGCAAGGCGATCCGGCCCGGGTGGTACAACTGGTCATACGACGTCGCCCCCAAGGCCCGTGCCAGCGCCGTCTGGCCCGGCGACCTGATCGAGAGAATGAACGCCGGCGCCTGGGGCCAGGAGATGCGCGACCGCGCCCCGGGCTGGAGCGTCATCGACCAATGGGACGAGGGCAGCACGAAGGTCCTGCAGGGCGACACGGGGCAGTATTTCAACGGGGCCGACGTCTTCTACCGCAACTGGCTCAAGGCCAAGTACCTCACGCTAGACCGCCTCAACGCCGCCTGGCGCGAGCACTACAAGAACACCCTGCGCGATGGCAAGCCGATGCAGCCGCTGCCGTGGGAGGCCGACCTGACGAGCTGGGAGCAGGTGAAGCTCGGGCAGGGCTCGCCCGTCGATTGGCACGAGACCAACGACTCGCTCTGGTGGCAGGCCCTCTACGCCGAGCGCTGCGAGTTCCAGCGGACCAGCCGCTTCCACCAGCTCTGGCACAACGGCGACATCTTCCACACGCGGATCTACTCCTCCGAGCCGCCGGGCACGTTGGCCTGGCAGCAGCAACAGACGCGCGGCGCGCTGGGCAACCGCCCCAGCTCGATCATGATGCACGTCATCAACGCACAGAAGGGAGCCGACCTCTACGCGCGGTTCCCGTGGAACGCGATCGTCGCGGGCTCGCGGCACATGAGCGTCTGGAGCGTCGGCCTCGCCCAGACCGGCACCTTCGGCTTCAACCCGGGCTGGACCATCCTCGAGGCCGACTACACCGTGAAGAGCTGGTGGAAGCCCGCGGCCGCCTCGCTCGAGCGGGCCCGTAGCAAGGACCAGGTTTTGCTCGACGCGTGGAACAGCCTCTCGCCGCAGGTCGCGTTCCTCTACGTCGGCCACGCCGGCACACCCCGCGCCCTCTTCGACGCCCTCTACTTCGCCGGCATCGTCCCCGAGTCGATCAACCCCTACGACCGCCGGGGAAACCAGCTCGACCTGGGCAGCTTCAAGGTGATCTATCGCCTCGGCCCAGGCACGCTCCCGCCGATGTGGCAGGCCAAGCTCGACGCCTGGCAGAAGGCCGGCGGGCTCCTCACCGATCCGCCCGACCTGGGCATCGAAGGCTACGGCGGGAAGCAGGTCGACGCCGAGGTGGGCATCCAGCACTGGGTCGGCTCCGACCAGAGCCGGCTCGCCTCCGCGTCGTTCGCCCAGTACCAAGCCAAGGTCCTCGCGCTCCTCGCGGAGCACGGCGTGCGCCCCGTCGCCCAGCTACTCGACGACGCCGGCCTGCCCGCGCCGGCGGTCGAGTCGGTCCTCCTCGAGACGCACGACAAGACGCAGTATTACCTGCTCGCTGTCGGCGACTCCGACATCCAGTCCTCGCAGGCCCTCGGCTCGCTCGGCGAAGGCTCGCGAGCGACGAAGACCGCTTCGCCCGACACGTTCTACGACGGGGCCGAGTTCACCACGCAGCGCCCGGGCGTCCACCGCCTCTGGCTGCAGTTCAACGCCGACAAGCCGTTCGACACGCACGTCACCGTCGACGGCCAACCGCCGCTGCCCTTCCGGACCTTCGAGAAGCTCGACTGGTTCCGCACCGAACGCGGCCTCGGCCAGCCGCGTTGGGTCGCCGGCCCCGCCTTCAACCTCGCCGCCGGGCCGCACAAGCTCCGCATCGAGCACCGCGACGCCGCCCGCCGCGTGCAGCACGCGGTGCTGCTAGACCAGCCGCTCATCGAGCCGACGCTCCGCCTCGGAGGCGGCGTGGGCCCGACCGTCAAGGCCGCCCGCGAGATCTACGACGACCTCCCGCTCAAGCCGACTCCCGACGGCGGCTACCGCCTGCCCGTCCGCCAATCGCAGGGCTCGCTCGTCTCGCTGATCACCGAGGATCTCGGTCGGCCGCGCCTTGAGCCCCGGCTCGTCCGCTCAGAGACCGACCGCGTGCTGCAAGTCCGCGTCGAGATCCCCCAAAAGGACGGCTCTCTCTCGCGCTGCCGGCACAGCGCCACGCTCCAGGCCTTCGACGCCAAGGGCCAAGCGATTCCCGGCTTCGCCGCCAAGACCTCCGTGCTCGGGTGGCGGGTCGTCCCGCTCTTCCCCGCCGCGGGCGACCCCCCGCCGCCGTGGACGATTCGCCTCAAGGACCTCACCTCCGGCGCGACCGCCGAGGCGTCGGTCGCCACCGACGCGCCCGAAAAATCCGCCAAACCGTGGGACCGCGCCGAGGAAGGCCCCGCCATCGAGCTGCGCACCGACGACGAGACGATGTCCCTCGACGGGCAGATCCACCTCGTCCCGCTGCGCGTCACCGTGGTGAACAACCGCGACGCCGCGGTCGAGGGCAAGCTCAGCCTCGCCTTGCCCGAGAAGCTGTTGCTGGAGGGCGGGTTGGAGAAGCCGGTACGCGTCGAGGGGCACAAGTCCGCGACGGTCACCTGGCCGCTGGTGCTGGGGCGCGACATGGCCAAGGCGTTGGGCCTGATGCAGAATCCGCCCCGGGCGACGCTCACGCTCTCCGACGGCAAGACGATGGGGATCGACGTCGACACGATGTGGGCCCGCCAGTGGGAGAAGCAGCCGCCGCTGGTGACCGACATGGGCGACGGGAAAGTCGAGGCCCGCGTGCTGAATTTCCTTGATCGTCCGGTCAACGCCCGGGTGACGTTCGCCACGCCCGTCGCGTGGCAGGTCGTGGCCGCGCCCACCGACGCGGTCGAAGTCCCCGCCGGCGCGGGGCTCAAGCCGGGCGTCGCCTCGGTGTCGCTCGCCGCCCGCGTCAAGCCCGACGCCGAACAGATGCCCGACGTCTCCTCGGTGCCGATGACGATCCGCATCGGCGAGAAGAGCTTCGACGCCGGCGGGATGCTGGTCGAGGCGGTCAAGGAGCGCACCTGGTTCACCGCCAAGACCTCCGACATGGAGGGCGGCGGCCCGGCGAAGCCGACGCCGGAGATGCCCAAGACCGCGATCGACGCCAAGCGCCAGCACTGGATCGGACTCGACTGGCAACCCTTCCGCTCCGACACGCTGGTCGACTTCCCCTCGGAGTTCGGGCGGATCACCTACGGCGTGACCAATGTCCGCTTCGCCAAGGCGGGGCGCGTCTCGGTCCGCGTCCGGGGGCAGGAACGCGTCGACGTCTGGCTGGCCGGGCGGGCTCTCAACGTCGGGCAGCCGACCCGCGTGAAGTCGCCCAACGGGGGCAACAAGGCGGCCGAGGCCCGCGAGGCCAGGGCCGACGCCGCCGCGGAGCTGGAGATCATGGGCGAGAACACCACGGAGGTTCCTGCCGGCACGTGGCTTCCGTTGGTCGTGCGGTACCGCCGCGAGTCGGCCGACCCGCTGACGGACCTGGTCTTCCTCGACGAGGCTGGCAAGGTGATCTGGTCGACGTCGTTCCGCGCGGAACCTGGGCCGTGACCGTGTGCGCTTCAAGACGACTTCGACGTCGCGCTCGAGTGGAACGAACATAATCGTCCGTCGGCCGCAAATGTGATTCGCGCGCCGCCCCGCCGCCGATACCATTGCCCTATCGACGCGGGAATGCTCGGTCGGCGCCGGGGACCGGCGCATTTGGAGGCCTCGCGCCTCCCCACCCCACACAGCCGGAGGCTGCCATGTCCGATCCCAACAAGCCCTCGCGGATGATCGTCTCGCTGCAGGTCGGCGGGTTCTTCTTCGCCCTAGCCAACGTGGTCTGCGTGGCGATCCTCGCCTGGGCCTGGCTGAGCGTGAAGCTCGAGCCCAAGACGCTCTCGGTCACCGGCTCGGCCCGCAAGCAGATCGACTCCGACCGCGTCACCTGGTCCGCCACCGTCACTGCCCGCGACGCCCAGCTCACCGCCGCCTACGGGAAACTCAAGGAGGACATGGACCGCGTCGCAGCCTTCCTCAAGCAGGCGGGCATCGACGAGAAGGACATCACCGTCACGCAGATCGCCACGAGCAAGGTCTTCGCGAAGCAGGCGATGACCCAGCCGGCGGTCAACGGCGTCGCCCAGCCGCCGCACATGGTCGAGACCGACCAGGTCAAGACCTACGTCCTCTCGCAGAGCGTCACCATCTCCAGCGCCGACATGAAACGGGCCCCCGAGGCCTCGCGCACGGTCACCAGCCTGATCAAGGACAACATCGAGATCGAGTCCTCCACGCCGATGTACCTCTACACCAAGCTCTCCGAGCTGAAGATCGACATGCTGGCCGAGGCGACCAAGGACGCCACCGCCCGGGCCAGCCAGATCGTGACCAACGCCAACGGCCACCTGGGCCGGCTAGTCGAGGCCCGCATGGGCGTGATGCAGATCAACCCGCGAGGCAGTTCCGCCACCAGCGGCGAGGGGAACAACGACACCACCAGCTTTGAGAAGGAGATCACCGCGGTGGTCTCCGCGCGATTTGAGTTGAAGTGAGCGGAGGCCGCACAAATCCCTTCAATCCTGAAACCCACCTGCCCCTCTCCAGCACTCACTGGCCGGCGTTCCCCGCGCCGCGGTCCCCGGTGTATGCTGAATCCCCCACATCAACACCTCACGGAGTCGCCGCCATGCTGCAGATCGGATGGGCCACGCGCGGAATCATTCCTGACCGCCCCGCCATGCTGCAGGGGCAGATGCACGTCCGCATCGCCAAGGGCGTGATGGATCCGCTCTCCCTCACCGTCATGGCGATCACCGACGGCGAGGCCCGCAACGCCGCGATCTTCGTCTCCTGGGACCTCGCCCTGATCACCGACGAGCTGATCGCCGGCGTGCGCGAGCGCGTCAAGCGGGAGAACCCCGCCATCCCCGTCGAAGCCATCATCATGCCCGCGACGCACACCCACACGTCGCTGGTCTACAAGGACGGCTTCTACCCCCACCCGGGCAAGGAGGTGATGACCGGCGACGAGGTGACGGCCTTCCTCGTCGAGCGAGCCGCCGAGGCGGTGGTCGAGGCCTGGAGCAGCCGGGCCCCGGCCCGCGTCGGCCGCGCCTACGGCCACGCCGTCGTCGCCCACAACCGCCGCCCCGCCTACGCCGACGGCTCCTCGCGGATGTACGGCCCCGCCAACGACCCGAACTTCACCTGGATCGAAGGCTTCGAGGACCACAGCCTCGACGCCCTCTTCGTCTGGGACTCCGCGGGCAAGCTGACCGGCATCTTCCTCGACATCCCCTGCCCCTCGCAGGTCGACGAGGGGCTCGATGTCTACTCGGCCGACTTCTGGCACGAGATCCGCGTCGACCTCCGCCGCCGCTTCGGCCCCGCGCTCTGGGTCCTCCCGCTCTGCGGGCCCGCGGGCGACCAATCGCCGCACTTCATCCTCTACGGGAAGCAGGAGAAGCAGATGCGCGAGCGCCGCGGGCTGACCGAGCGGCAGGAGATCGCCGACCGCGTCGGCCGCGAGCTCGAGCGGGCCCTCGCCTGCACCACGCCGATGGAGGAGCCCGTCGCGCTGGCCCACCGGATGAAGAAGATCTCGCTCACCCCGCGCAAGATCACCAAGCCCGAGCGCGATTGGTCCGTTGCCGAGCGGGAGCGCGTCGTCCGCGGGAAGATGGACCCGAAGCTTTGGTACCCCGAACGGCTGCAGCAGGTGGTCGACATCCATGACGGCAAGATCCCGCCTCCGCCGGTGGACGTGGAGATGCACGTCGTCCGCATCGGCGACGCGGTGGTCGCGACGAACCCCTTCGAGCTCTACGTCGACTACGGGCTGCGCATCAAGGCCCGCAGTCCGGCCGAGCAGACGATCCTCTCGCAGATCACCAGCGGCACGGGCTGGTACCTGCCGACGGAGCGCGGCGTGAAGGGCGGCGGGTATGGGTCGATCCCCGTGGTCTCCATCGCCGGCCCCGAGGCGGGGGCCGAGCTGGTCGAGAAGACGCTGGAGACGATCAACGAGCTCTTCCCCAAGGCGGGGGCGAAGGCGTGAGGGGAGGCGTGGCGACGGACGTCGATGCGTCCCCGCTTTTGGGTGAGTCGACTTGGATCGTGCCACATCGCAGCCGTAGGCTGCTATGTGCGAGTCAACAGTCCGTTCTCGACACCACGCGTTGCCCGGCACACAGCAGCCTTCGGCTGCGGTGTGGCACGTGAACCCGCTAGCCGGCCATTTCGTCTCCCGCGGAGCGAACGTCATGACGACCCATCGCCGGACAGCCTGCGTCGGACTCGTGCTGCTCCTCGCGCTGACGATCGCCGCCGACCGGCCCGCGACGACCCAACCCACCACCCGTCCCGCGGTCACGCAGCCCGCGACGCGCCCCGCGAAGGCCGTCGCGCCAGCCGCCGCCGCGCCGGCGCCCCTCCATCCCTTCCGCAAGAACGTCAAGGTCGAGGTCACCGACAAATACTTCGTCGTCCACGCCGACGGCATCCCCGACCACACCACGGGCGACTTCCCCAACGCCACCAACCCCAACCGCATCGTCAAGCAGTCCTACGTCTTCAAGGTCCCGCGCCACCCGGTGAAGGCCGAGAAGGTCACCAAGCTCCCCATGGGCCCGATCGGCGTCGCGGTCAACGGCGTGCCCTTCTACAACCCCTACAACGCCGAGGGTCGCGACGCGGCAAAGAACGAGGTCTTCGACTCCTGCTGCGGCCACCCCGACCCGATGGGGCGCTACCACTACCACATCTACCCGCGCTGCATCCACACCTCTTTCACCGACGCCCCCAAGGAGCACTCACCGCTGATCGGCTACGCCTTCGACGGCTACGCGATCTTCGGTCCCAACGGCGAGGGCGGAACTCCGCCCGCCGACCTCGACGAGTGCAACGGCCACACCGACGCCACGCGCGGCTACCACTACCACGTCACCAACAAATTCCCCTACATCCTCGGCGGCTACCGCGGCGAAGTGGAACGCGGCAACCTCGACGGCGGCGGACGTGGCCCCGGCCCCGGAATGGGCGGCCCCGGTCGTCAACGCGGCCCAGGTGGCAACGGCCCGCCCGGCGGCGGTCCTCCGCGCGGCCCGCGCCCCGACGGACCTCCTCCGGGCGGTGGTCCGCCCGACGGCCCGCCACCCAACTGACGCGGGTTCCATTTGATCCCCGCGCCAAGCCCATGGTGGAGCATGCGGGGGTTTCTCCCATCAGGCGCAGCCTGATCAGAGACGGGGACTGTGTCCCCGAAGACGGAGCGAGGCGGTACTCCGCCGCGCGACGTGCGGGCGTCGTTGACGCCTTCAAGAGCAGGCGACGCGCTCGGCAAGGATGTTTGTGGCACAGGCCTCGCGCGAGACCAAGCAATTCATGGCGGCCGGCGATTCGCGCGGGCGGAGCACCGCCTGCGTCCGGCCTTCGGACACACAGTGTCCGTCTCGGATCAGGCTGCGCCTGATGGAAGGAGGCCCGCGCGCTCAACCATGGCGTTGGTGCGCGAATCAAGTGGAGCCCGTATGATTTCCCGTCACTCCACCCCCCACGAGCATCACCCATGACCACTCCGCGTCCGCTCACCATCGTCGCCTTCGGCGACTCCATCACCGCCGCCGGCGAGGTCCCCCCGAACGAAAAATGGGTCGCCGTGCTGGAGAAGGCGCTCGCCAAGGCCCTGCCCCAGCGGGCCGTGCGCGTCGTCAACGCCGGCGTGGGCGGCAACACCTCGCGCGAGGCCCTCGCCCGCCACGAGCGCGACGTCCTCCCGCACCGCCCCGACATCCTGCTCATCCAATTCGGCGGGAACGACGGCACGATGGAGACGCACCGGACGGTCCCCGTCGCCGAGTACCTGCAGAACGTCACGGCCATCATCGCCCGCACCAAGGCCCAGACCCCGTGCGCCTTCGCGCTCATCACCTTCCCGCCCGTGGTCGACGCCGACCACCAGCACGGGAAGCACCCGCACTTCAAGGAGGCCGGCGGCCCCGACAATTATCTGCACGCCTACCGCAACGCGACCCGCGCCTACGCCAAGGAGCACAAACTGCCCCTGGCCGACATCGACACGGCGATCCGGGCCGACCTCAAGCGGCATGTGTTGCCCGACGGCGTGCACCTGACGACGGCGGGGAACCAGACGGTGGCGGATGTGGTGTTGCCGGTGGTGGTGGGGCTGGTGCGGTGAGCGGACAAGACAATGGGGGAATCGCCATGAACCCGCAACGATGGTTCTTCGGATCATTGAAGATCGCATCCGCTTTGACGGCGGCGATCGGCGCCGGGTGCGCGTCGCCCAAAATTGTTCACGTGGTCGACGTCGACGGGAGGCCGATCGCAGGTGCCGCGGTTTCGTCCGCAGGCCCCTCGTTCGATTCTCGCCGCAACACCACCGACAGCAAGGGCAATGCGCCGCTGCCCTCGCTGGGGAGGCCGCCGATCACGTCGTCGATCGGTGCCTGCAAGCCGATCGGGGTGCTTGTGAGAATGGCGGGGTACGAACCGGGCTGGGCGGACATTCCCTCAAATTGGCCGTTGACCGTGACGCTGAAGCCAGCGGCGACGACCCAGCCCGCGGTGAAGTGAACGGGGAAGAATGACGTAGGGCGATGAGGCCCGAACCCCACCGAACGCTCCGGCGTACCGTCGCGATCGATGGGCTTGTGTCGCTTACGGAGCGCTCGGACCCACGATGCTCATCGCCACCGCCTCGGCGACTTTGATGCCGTCGATCGCGGCCGAGAGGATTCCGCCCGCGTAGCCGGCGCCTTCGCCCATGGGGTAGAGCCCGCGGGTGCTGAGGCTCTGGAGGTCCTCCCCTCGCGTCATGCGGAGCGGCGAGGAGGTGCGCGTCTCGACGCCCGTCATCAAGGCGTCGGCCATGTCGAAACCGCGCATCTGCTTGCCGAAGGCCGGCAGCGCCTCGCGGATCGCCGCGACGGCGAAGTCGGGCAAGCAGGCGCTCAAATCGCACATCGTCACGCCCGGCGTGTAGGACGGCAGCACCGTACCCAGCGCCGTCGACGGCCGCCCGGCGAGGAAGTCGCCCACGAGCTGCGCCGGGGCGTTGTAGTTCCCGCCGCCCGCCTCGAAGGCCTTGCGCTCCCAATGCCGCTGGAACTCCACGCCCGCGAGCGGTCCGCCGGGGTAGTCGGCAGGCGTGATGCCCACGACGATCCCGCTGTTGGCGTTGCGCTCGTTGCGCGAGTACTGGCTCATCCCATTGGTCACCACGCAGCCCGCCTCCGACGCCGCTGCGACGACCGTCCCGCCCGGACACATGCAGAAGCTGTAGACCGATCGCCCGTTCTTGCAGTGGTGCACGAGCTTGTAGTCGGCCGCCCCCAGGTGCGGATCGCCCGCGCGCGGGCCCAGCCGGCAGCGGTCGATCATCGACTGCGGGTGCTCGATGCGCACCCCGATCGAGAACGGCTTGGCCTCCATGAAGACGCCCCGGCGATGCAGCATCTCGAACGTGTCCCGCGCGCTGTGTCCCACCGCCAGCACGACGTGGTCTGCCGCGATGCGCTCGCCCCCCGCGAGCACGACGCCCGCCACGCGCCCGTCGCGGACGTCGATGTCGTCGACCCGGCTCCCGAAGCGGATCTCGCCCCCGAGGCTCTCGATCTGGGCCCGCAGGTGCTCGACGATGCCCACCAGCCGGAACGTGCCGATGTGCGGCTTGCCGACGTATTCGATTTCGGGCGGCGCGCCGGCGGCGATGAACTCGGCGATGACCTTCCGCCCCAGGTGGCGCGGGTCCTTCACCTGGCTGTAGAGCTTCCCGTCGGAGAAGGTGCCGGCGCCGCCCTCGCCGAACTGCACGTTCGACTCCACGTTCAGCCGGCTGTCGCGCCACAGGGCGAAGGCGTCCTTCGTCCGCTCGCGCACGGCCTTGCCGCGCTCCAGGATCAGCGGGCGGAAGCCCATCTGGGCGAGCAGCAGCCCGGCGAAGAATCCGCCCGGGCCCGTGCCGACGACGACCGGCCGGCTCGCCAGCGCCTCGGGAGCCTTGGCCACGAAGCGGTAGGCCATGTCGGGCGCGGGGCCCAGATGCTTCAGCGGCTTTTTGCCGTCGGGCCCCTTGAGCTTGGTGAGCAGCCCCGGCTCGTCGAGCATTTCGACGTCGACGGTGTAGACGAACGCCATCGCGTCGGATCGGCGGGCGTCGAGCCCGCGGCGGAAGACACGGACGTTGGCCACCTCCTCGGGCTTCACGCGCAGCCGCTTGTGGACGGCCGTGGGCAGGGCCTCGGGCGGGTGGTCGATGGGAAGGTAGATCTCGGTGAGTCGCAGCACGCCCGCCATTCTAGCGGCGAGTCCGCGATGCGGACGGGTGGGACGTTCGCGGACCCCGATCACGGGCGGTGTTGTTGCACCCCCACCGTGACGAAAGGCGTGCCACATCGCAGCCGAAGGCTGCTATGTGCGAGTGAACAAAAGGGATGAGGTTTGCGGGAGGCGTTCACTCTTCATCGGGTGACGCATGTGGAACCTGACGCTCCGCAGACCCTGCGCGTCCGTTTGGCCGCCACACCGCAACCTTCGGCTGCGGTGTGGCACGATCCCAGGTCGTTCGAGCGCCGCAACAGGGCAATCACGGATCCCAATAGATGCCCGAGGTCGTCGGATCCTCCGGCGGGAGGCCGATGAATTCGACGTGGGCGTCGACGAACGACACGTTGCCGTACTTCCCGTGCCAGGAGCCGGGCGCCTTGTGCAGCGAAGTGTCCATGAAGATCACGGTGCGGTCGGGATGCTTGAGCTCGACGGTGCGCCGGCCGGCGAGGCCCTTGTCGGTGTAGGGCGCCATCGCCGTCAGCGGGTAGCCGACGGAGTTGAAGGAGTAGCTGTTGCCGACCCATTCGAAGTGGCTGTTGCCCGCCGCCCAGTCGAAGCCGCCCTCGTCGTGCGGGCAGCGGAAGACCTGCAGGGCGTTGCCGACGTAGGAGTTGATCGGGCGCGGGACGACGTTGTTGAAGAGC
>JAPLMQ010000295.1 GCA_026386955.1 Planctomycetota bacterium | reverse complement strand
CGACCTGAACCCAGCTCTCGGCCCCGCAAACCACGGCGCAGATCGCGATCGTCAGGATGTCCAGCAGGTCATGGCTGCGGGTGCGGTCGACCCGGGGGTCCGGCAGGACGCCGAAAAAATCGTGGATGGAACTGACCGGAGAGTCCGCCATGGGGGAGCGTCCTTGCTCTGAGGGCTTGGCAACCACTCTTGCATCGGACCATCACCCGTTAGTCCTGTCATTCGTGCGGATTAAGATGCGTAGGCCCTGGAGGCATGCCCCTCTCCCTCCGGGAGAGGGTGGCCGGTACTCCGGCCGGGTGAGGGCGTAAGTCAACGGTTTCGCAAGGTCTCGCATGCGGTCAATGTCGAGATCGTCGGGTTTTCGTTGACTCACGCCCTCACCCGTCACGGATGAGTACATCCGTGCCACCCTCTCCCGAAGGGAGAGGGGCGAAGATGCATCGTCGATTTCACGCGCCGCAATTTCGTGCCTCTGGCTCCGCCATGGACACCCACCCCCCACGGGTTATCTTGATCATTCCCCCGTCGGCGAGCCTCCTCGTCGACGATGTTCTCCCCGCCCACTCCCCCGCGAGCACGCCCATGAAGCGAATCCTCTTCCTCCTGGCCCTCGTCGTCCTGCTGGCCTCACCGCTCCACGCGGCCCCGCTGGCGACGATCCACCTCAACGAATACCTCGGCGGGACATTTTCCGCGCAGGCGCTGCATTACGCCGTGGAGGCCCCGCGCGGGCAGCTCAAGGAGCTCGCCAAGGCGACGCTGCGCGACCCCGCGGGCCAGCCCGTCCTCGCGCAGTTCAAGGCCTTCGACACCTGGGACGACGGCTCGGTCCATCACCTCGAGGTCAGCTTCGTCGCAGGGCTCAACCCCAACGAGCGCAAGGCCTACACGCTCGACGACTCCGGCCAACCCGCGCGCGACGACGGCGCGCTCAAGGCCGCCACCGAGGGCGACAACATCGTCTTCTCCTCGCCGCTGGTCGCCGTGAAAATCCCCGCGCTCAACCAGGTCTTCCCGCCCGCCACGCCGGCGCTGAAGGTGCCCGGGCCGATCAGCCAGGTGCGCGGGAAGGCCAAGTGGTACGGGCGCGGGTGGATCGACGCCGACATGACCGTGAAGGAGCGGGCGGTGAAGGTCGTCGACGACGGGCCGATCTACAAGCGGGCCGCGGTCGAATACACCTTTGCCAACGGGGAGAAGTACGTCGTCGAGGTGATGGTCAACCGGGGCGAGGAGCTCGTGCGCGTGAAGGAGGACTTCACGCTGCCGTTCACCGACCCCTCGCGCTGCGAGTTCAACTTCGACGTGGCCGCGGGGCTGAGCCCCGACAAGTCGGTCGCGCCGCAGTCGTTCAAGCCCGGGCCCGCGCCGGTGAGCGTCGGCAGCGCGTGGGACCTCCAGCCCTACACGGGCGAGATGTTCCCGATCAACTACGACGAGAACGCGATCTTCGGCGAGCTCACGCCCTGGTCGGTCTTCCCCAACCAGTGGGTCCACTGGGCCTGCTACCAGTCGGCCGCGGGCGGCGACATGCTGGGCGTCATCAACACCGCGCCCGAGAAGTGGGACCACATCGCCTACACCATGCTCCCGGGCGAGACGTGGAAGCTCGTGCAGAACCCGCACGCCTTCTTCACCTTCCGCCGAGCCAAGTCGCTCCCCGTGACGATGGGGACCGACAAGAGCCTCACCATCCACTTCAAGCTGACGACGGGCCACCGCGAGTGGGCCTTCTTCGTCAGCGACGCCTTCCCGCGCACGGAGGAGGTGACGGAAGGCACGGGCGACAAGGCCGTGAAGAAGGTGAACAACGCCGCCCCGCGCGATTTCTTCAAGCAGAAGACGCGCGACTACTGCCTCAACGCCCTCGACCGGCTGAAGGACTACACGCTCGAGTGGCCGACGGACAAGGCCGTGACGTACCCGCGCCTCTACGCCGACAAGGCCGAGTACGAGGCCAAGCGCGGGCCCTACAGCGCCTGGTGGGCCCCGGGCGGCCCCGAGCGCATCCCCTCGCTCAACGACAAGGCGAACCTGGAGAAGATCCGCGACGTGGTGCTGAGGATGGCCGACGAGACGGTCAAGATCATGCTCGTCAACCCCCGCCCGCCCCACCACATCACGCAGACGACCTTCGCCATCGCCAACGTGGCCGACCTCGTGCTCGGCTCGGGCACGATGACGCCCGAGCAGGAGGCGTCGCTCCGCGCCAAGATGGCCTTCATGGCCTACGTGCTCAACTGGCGCGGCTACTGGGCGCCCGAGAAGGGCTACGCCGCCAACCCCAACATGAGCTCGTTCTGCTACGACGGCGTGGGCCTGCTGGGCATGGTCCTGGCCGACCACCCCGAGTCGAAGAACTGGATCAACGCCTGCACCACCCAGCTCGACCGCGAGCTCGACCAGTGGGCCTCGCCCGACGGCGCCTGGCTCGAGTCGATCCACTACACGCTCGCCGCGTGGAACGAGCACTCGATGTCGATGGCGGCCCTCAAGCACTTGGGCATCAAGGACTATTACCGGCACCCCAAGACCCGCAAGTTCCTCGAGTACTACCTCTCGATGCAGACGCCGCCCGACCCGCAGTTCAACAACCAGCGCGGGATCGTGCAGATCGGCAACAGCTACGTCTACGAGAACGTCGACGACTTCGCGATGTGGGCCAAGGGCATCGCCGACGCCGACCCCACGCTCGCGGGCAACCTGATGTGGATGTGGCGGGAGCACGGCTTTGGCAACGAGGCGGAGATGAAGGGCAAGAAGTTCCTCAGCTACGGGGCGGCCCACTCGCACTGGTGGGCGAGCATCCCTGGCGCGGGCGGCCTCCCGCCATACTACGAGCTGGCGCTGAAGGACCCGACGATCAAGCCGATCGCCCCCGCGCCCACGGGCGGGAAGAAGTTCTCCGGCTTCGGCGCCGTGCTGCAGTCGCACGTGCCCAGCGGCAAGGAGACCAAGATGTTCTTCCGCGAGGGGCAGACCTACTCGCACTGGGACATGGACCAGGGTCACTTCGTCCTCTGGGCCAAGGGCGCGCCGCTCTGCATGGACCACGGCTACGGCGAGTTCCACCCCTGGTTCCACAACAAGGTCGACGTCAACCACATGTGGGACGACTCGCTGGGCGACGTCACCAGCTTCTTCGCCGGCGTCGGCGGCGGGCTCCTCCAGGGCGACGTCACCATCGACATGCTCAGCCTCAAGGAGCACGCGGGCGTGAAGGATTGGCCGATGAAGACCGAGCCGATCAACGGCCGCTCGATGACCACGCCCTGGACGCGGCGGATCCTCTTCCTCAACGACGCCGACCCCGATGGGCCGAACTACTTCGTCGTCCGCGACGTCGTCCGCGGGCAGCTCCCCAGCGAGTGGACGCTCTGGGCCTACGGCGAGATCGCCGACTTCGAGTCGACGCCGATCCGCGCCAAGGGGAAGTTCGGCGTCGACCTGCTGGTCTACCTGCTCGACAAGGACCGCGGCAAGGTGGGCACGGGCACCGTCGAGCTGCCCGCCGACCGGCGCAAGCAGACGCTCATCCACCTCCGCCGCCCCGCGGGGCGCGGCGTTCTGGCGGTGCTCTTCCCCGCGCTGCCGGCGCAGGAGGCGCCGAAGGTGACGCCGCTCGCGGGGGACCTGGGCGCGAAGGTTGAAGCGCCGGGGCGGACGGATTGGGTCTTCATGCCCGAGAGCCGGGCGGCTGGAAATGTCGACGGCGTGGAGTTCGACGGCATCGCCGCCAGCTTCTCCCGCCGCGGCAAGGCCGACCACTACATGGTCGAGCGCTTCACCCAACTCACGGCCCAGGGCCTGGGCGTCCGCTGCAACTTCCCGGTCGACCTGATGGTCAGCGGCAATACGATCAAGGGCGCCGTCGACTCGCAGGAGGCCGTGCCGGTGCTGGTGCTGACCGGCCCCGTGGCGCAGCGCGTGAAGTCGGTGACGATCGCGGGCAAGACGGAGGCGATCGTGGCGAAGGAGGGGAAGGTGGAGATCAGGCTGCCGCTGGGGCCGACGGGGTTTGAGGTGGGGTTGAGGTGACCAGAGCGGCTTCTCGCGTCTCCCTCGTCGCCGCGATCTCCGACACGCGTTGGTGTTCGCCTCAACCTGCCTGAATGATTTTTGGCTTCCGCGAACTGAGGTAGACGGCCGCGGCGATTCCGATGATGCCGCCGACGATCGCGCCCGCCGGCACCGACACGATGTCGAACGCAAACGCCAAGGGTAGGGCGATGGTGGAGACCACGCCATCCTTGCCAAATGCGAGGCAGACCCGCTCCGTCAGACCGTTGACCAGCACAACGCCGAAGAACATCAGCGACGCCCCGAGCAAGCTGAGCAACCACCCCGCGCAAGCTGCCAAGGCGATGCGCTTGGCAAGGACGGATGGGGTCAGCGAGGGCGGATCGCTATCCAGATAGAGGAAGGCCCAGCACAAGACGGGACCGCACACCATGCCAACCAGCGGCGACAGGAAGGTGGGCAGAGCGGACATGAGTCCGAGGGCCATGACCAAATCGGCAGGCATGCCAAGGAGCCCCAGCCCCCATGAGGCGATGAGTATGAGCGAGAACAGCCACGCGATCCACAGCACCAACGTGGTCATTCCGCCAAGTGGAATGGCGAGGCCGATCAGGACAATGTCCACGGCGGTATGAGTTTTAGGTTGTGACAATCAACCCCCTCGAATTGCACGAAATACAACACCACGTCCTCACCTCCTCGCCGCCGACTCCGGCGCCGGCAGCTTCCCGTCCGCTTGCGCCAGCCGCGCCAACAGCGGCGGCCGCACCGCGTTCGCCGCCCCCTGCCCGTGGTAGATCTCGATCAACTCCTTCAGCAGCGGCACGCAGGCAGGCGTCGGCCAGTGCTCGCCCAGGAAGCGGTGCTCGCTGTTGAGCCGGAGGCGGTCGAGCTGGCTGCGGAGGAAGAGGATGCGCCAGCGCCACCCGGCCCGGGCCCGCGGCGTCATCCTCCCTGCGGCCCGCTGCAGGTGGTCGAACGCGTCGGGCGACGGGCCTTGGCCCTGAAGCTGGGCCTGCCACTTGCCGACCTGCGTCCGCTCCAGGATCGCCACGGCCGCGAGCACGTCGTCGACCGATTCGGGCCCGTACTCGTAGCGGGCGTATTCCGCGAGCGTCTCCGCGGCGGGCCGATTCGGATCCCAGTAGAACTGCGCGACGATCGCCTTGTTGATGTCGTCCCAGATGCCCTCGGAATAGGGGAACCCGCCCGCGACCTTCCCGCGCACCTGGCCCCATAGCCGCTGGAACCGCGCGGGCAGCGGGTTCGCCCCGTAGCCGCCCCAGGGCCACATGCCCCACATCGTGATCTCCGGGAAGTTCAGCAGCGGCAGCCCGCCCGGCACGCCCTTCTCCAGCGGGTGGTGCGGGAAATCCTCGTCGTCGTCGGCCATGATGAAGTCGATCGGCGCCGCCCCGTTTGCGAACTCGCGGGCGAGCCCTTCCCACTCGCCGCACGGAGGCATGTCGAACATCCAGGCGCTGAGGACGAAGCGGCAGGCCGGGAACTTCTGACGGGCGATCTCCGCGAAGGCGCGCGAGATGGAGAGGAACCCGCGCGAGCCCCACGGCCAGCATTCGGCGCAGCCGCAGCCGCCCGCGTCGTAGGGGAAGAGGCCGATGAAGTCGGGCGGGAGGTCGTCGAAGTTCGCCAACAATTTCGTCCACGCGTCGAGCAGCCACTGCCGGCCAGCAGGCTTGGAGGGGCAGACCTTCATGCCCGCGTCGCCGCGCTTCTTCAGGTCGTCGGGGTAGGGCGAGTAGCGGATCTCGGGCGGGATGTCCTCGCGTCCGACGTTGGGCTCGAGGAGGAAGCCGGTGCGCAGCCCCATCGAGCGGGCGAGGCGCATCATGCCGCGGTACTTCTCGAGGTTCTTGTGCATCGACGGGGCGGCCGGGTCCTCGGTGCCCAGCGGGCAATGGAGGATCACCGCGTTGGTGCCCCAGAGGGCCATCTCCTCGATGTAGCGGTGCAGGGCCTCGGGCGGGGCGGCCTCGTAGAAATTCATCATGTGCGAGGCGAGGTAGATCCCGCGCACGGTGCCGACGGGGACCGACTTCCCGCGCCACGCGCCGGGCGCGAAGGCCTCCTCGCTCCACGTCGCGTCGCGCAGGAGCTTGCCCACGCCGTAGAGCAGGCCGAGCCGGTCGTTGCCGGCGACGACGAGGCATGGGCGGCCGTCGGCCTGGCCATCCTCGATGGCGAAGCCCTCGACGCCGATGCCGGCGCGAAGTTCGAGGCGGATGACGGCTTGGGCGGCCTCGATCGCTGTCGCCGTTCCGGGAGCGGTCGCGACGATCGACACCATCGCGGCGCACCGCTGGCGGATCTGCCGCTCCAGCACCGCGGCGGCGGCGGAAACAGCGGGGTCGGGCGAAGCAGGCGTGACGATTGAAACGCGGATGGCCATGGGGGGGGCTCCGGTGCGGAGATGCGGAGCCCATTATGCCGCGATTGGCCGCGGACGGACATCAAGATTGAGGCCGGATTGTCGCGAGGCGGCCTTTGGTTCGGAGTTCCGCCTTCAGGCGGTCTTCGCATTGTTCCCGCAGGGATCAGCAAAAATCGGGCTCATGCGCCTGGTTGCTCCGTCGGCGGCTTTGCTTGAAACGGAAACGCCAACTGCCGCCAGATCCCCGCGGGCACCGCGTCGTCGACGCCCAGGTCGACCGGCCAGCGCCCGCGCGGCAGGTGGTACGTGCCGAAGATCACGTCCCACACGGGGAAGAACCCGGCGAAGTTCTTGTCGCGGGCCTCGGGCTCGCGGCTGTGGTGCCAGCGGTGGAAGGCCGGGCTCGCGAGCACCGCCCGCAGCGGGCCGAAGTCCCAGCGGAGGTTGGCGTGGAGGAAGACGGCGTAGAACGTGAGGAACGGCGCGTAGCCGGCGAGGACCTTGGGATGGAAGCCCAGAGAGACGAGCGGCACGGCTGCGAGGACGCGCGAGATGATCTCGTTCAACGGATGGACGCGGGCGCTGGCCAGCCAGTCGAGCTCCTCGGCGCTGTGGTGCACGGCGTGGAACCGCCAGAGCCTGCGCCTGTGAAAAAGACGGTGCGACCAGTAGCCCGCGAAGTCGCCCAAGAGGAGGACCTCGATCGCCTGCAGCGCGAGCGGCTGGGCGGCGAGCGGGCCGAAGCCGGTGAGTTGCGCGTCGTCGAGCGTGCGGTAGAGCAGGAGGACCAGCGGGACGAGGACGACGACCAGCGCGGCGTGCGTCGCGCCGCGGGCGAGCACGGGGCTGAGGAGCCAGTAGGCCAGGTCGGTGCGCCAAAGCCGGCGGAAGACGGCCTGCCCCGGCGCGGCCGGCCATCGCCGCGCGAGCAGCGAGAAGACGAGCCCGAGCAGCGGAAGGACGATGAGAAGGCCGAGGTAGGCTCGCAGCATGGAAAGGCCTCCGTCGCGCGGCGCGGCGATCCGGAGGTGAGTGCGGCTGGGAGGCGGGAGGGTTACAGGCGCGGATGGGATTGCGTTGAATTGTTGGCCGGAAGCGCAAGCGACGGGACGGGGATCGAACAATTTACTGCTGCGCCGGAGCATGCCCCGGGTTCATCAGCGCAGTGCCTTGTCCGCCATTTCAGCAACGACGACATCCCCGCGACTTTCGCCGATTGGCCGCATACTCCAGCGCTGCAGTCGATTGCGGCACCCCCGTCCCGTCGCTTGCGCTTCCGGCTAACAATCGCTCAGTCGCCCGCAAAATCGGCGCGAGGCAAGAAGCCCGCTCTCACGGCGCGAGCTCGACATCTTCCCACCGCTTCGACTTCGCCGAGCGGAGGATCGCCTGCTCGAGGCAGAGCATCGCCAGGCCCTGCTCGCCGGGGATCGGCGTGGGCTCGTCGGCGGCGACAGCGCGGACGAAGTCCTGCACGGCTGCGATCGCGTTCTCGCGCAGGCCGATCTTGTCGCAGATCTGCGAGGGGCGGTAGAGCGTCGACTCGCGCCCCTGCCCGTGGAGCGTCACGCAGCCGGTGAGGTCGTCGAGCTCGGCCCGCCCGCGCGAGCCCTGGACCAGGAAGGTCGCGCCCGGCTCCTCGATCGGGGCGTAGTCGGTCGCGGCGGCCATGAGGATCGCGCCCGACTCGTACTCGACCATGTAGGCCTTGCGCGTGAAGGCGGCGTAGACGAAGGTCGGGAAGGCCAGCGCCGGCGCGGAGATGTGCGGCTGCCCGGGCAGCGGCTCGCGGTCGAAGACCGCCACCGCCCGCCGGGGCTTGCCCAGCAGGCTGCCCGCGTAGTCGGTCATGTGGTGGATGCACCAGGTGAAGGCCCGCAGCTGCGCGAAGAGCGGCTGCCCGAGCTTCCCGGCCTCGAGCGCCTGGCGGAGGTAGCGGCAGGACGGGCTGTAGCGGTAGTTGTAGCCCACGTTCAGCCGGCGGCCGACCTTTGCCGCCCGCGCGACCATCTGCCGCGCGGCGTCGCGGTCGTCGGCGATCACCTTCTCGCAGTAGACATGGGCCCCCGCGTCGAGGGCCTCGAGCGTCAGCCCCGCGTGGGCGGCCTCGGGCACGGCGACGGTGACCACGTCGGGCTTGAGCTCGCGCAGCATCTTGCCGTGGTCGGTGTAGAGCGGCACGCCGTATTGCTTCGCCAGGGCGCGGGCGGCGTCGCCCTCGGTCCGGCTCCAGAAGCCGCGGAGCGTGGCGTGCTCCGAGTCGGCGATCGCGCGGGCGTGGACACTGCCCCAGCGCGTGCCGTCGATGGCGACGCCGAGCTTGGTCTTGGTGGACATGAGTGGGCTCCGAAGGGGAGATGTTGGAATGTGAAGCCTCAGGACGCCGCGCGCCCCGTCTCACGACTCGCGCAGCACGACCTTGCCCGTCTCGCCCGCGACGAAGACGTCGTACGCCTCCTGCGCCTTGGCGAGCGGCATCACGTGCGTGACCAGCTTCGCGTAGGGCAGGCCCGCGCGGTGCATCTGCAGCATCAAGGGCCAGTCGGAGCTGGTGTAGTACCACGAGCCGGTGAGGAAGGCCTCCTTGCGGAGGAACCAGTCGCCCAGCTTCATGTTGGCCTCCTGCAGCTCCGCGACCTGGAAGACCGTGCCGTGCCGGCGGACCAGCTCGAAGGCCAGCGCCATCGACTCCGCCCGGGCGACGCAGAGGATGACGATGTCGGCCCCCTGCCCCTTGGTCCATTCCGCCACGCGCTGCTGGATCGACTCGCTGGCGACGTTGACCGCCTCCTTCGCCCCCAGCTCCTTCGCGAGCTTCACGCGGTAGGGCGAGACGTCGGCCCCGCAGACCTCCGCGCCGCGGAAGGCCTGCACCACCACGCAGCTCAAGCCCACCGGCCCGAGCCCGAGCACGACGACCTTCTTGCCCGCGGTGTCGCCCAATCGGCGGGCGCAGCGCACCGGCACGCCCAGCCCGTCGCCGCTGAGCAGCACCGCCGCCGGCCAATCGACGTCGTCGGGCAATACGTGCACGCCTTGCAGACCGAGCTTGAAGAGCTCCGCGTGGCCGTCGGCGGCGTAGTATTTCTTCTGCTCGCAGGCGGTCTCGTCGCCCTGGCGGCAGAAGTTGCATTGGCCGCAGCCCTGCACGACGCGGGCCCCGACGCGCATGCCCGGCTTGAAGGCCGAGCCCTTGGGGGCCCAGGCGATCTCGCCGACGACCTCGTGCCCGCCGTTGAGCGTGGCGCCGATGTGGCTGGCGTCGCCCTTGAAGCCGTGCAGCTCGCTCCCGCAGACGCCGGTGGCGCGGACCTTGACGATGACGGACTGGTCGTCGGGGACGGGGTCGGGGACATCCTCGATGCGGAGCTTGCTGTGGCCGAGGAGCTTGATGGCTTTCATGGAGGGCCTCGCGAAAGGGTGGACGCCGGGCGGGGCGTGGGTGGAAGCGCGACGGGTGGACGCGGACGAAAATAGCATACCGCCGCTCAACCGCGGGCGGCCTTGGCGATCGCCGCCAAGTCGAACTTGGCGGCGCCCTCCAGCCCGTCGTAGGCGGAGGGGTCGCAGGTGAGCACGAGGATCTGCGCGTCGCTGCCCGCCTGCCGGAGGATGCGCAGGGCCGAGCGCTGGCGGGCGCGGTCGGCGTTGACCAGCGGGTCGTCGAGGATGACGCATTGCCGCTCGCCCTCGCGCCCCAGCAGCCGGGCCAGGGCGAGGCGGACCAGGAGCATGAGCTGCTCGCGCGTGCCGAAGGAGAGCGCGTCGGCCGGGGCCTCGACGTCGCGCCCCGCGGGGCGGACGCCCGAAGGCGCGAGGCGGTCGTCGAACTCCACGCGGGAATAGCGCGGGCCGACGAGTTCCCCGAACTGCGTCTCGACCGCGAGCCGGACGGGCAGCAGCAGGGCGTCGAGCGTCTCGCGCTTGCGCGACTGCAGCGTCTCGTGGAGCAGCTTGACCGCGGCGGCGTCGAGCTCGGCCTCGCGCTGCCGGGCCCGCAGGTCCTCGGCCTTCTCCGTCGCCTCGGCGAGGCGCGAATAGAGCCCCTCGCCGCCGGCGTCGTCGACGGTCTTGCGCAGGCGGCCAAGATCATTTCCTTGGATCTGCAGTGAGGTGTTCTGCGCTCTCTCTTGTTTTTCAAGCAGTTCGATGTCGCGGCGGAGCGATTCGACCGGCGGCCGCTCTGCGGCGGCGAGGCGCTGCCTGGCCTGGTCGAGCGCGGTCAGCGCGGCGTGCAAGGCCTCGCGCCGCTGCGCGTCGGTCTGGCCGTCGACCTGGCGCAGGGCGGCGGCCTCGTTCGTCTTCGTCTCGAGCATCGCGGCGTGGACCGCGCGATCGCGCCCGGCCTCTTCGGCCCGGTTGCGGGCGGCCTCGTGCAGCTTCGCTTGTTCCTTGACGAAGTTGGCCGCGCTGGCGAGCCGGGCCTTGGCGGCGGCGACGCGCGCCTTGGCCGAGGCAAGATCGGCACGGGCGCCGTCGGGCGTGAATTCGCCTGACGCAAGGGCCGGCTCTTCCGCGATCAGAGCCTGTTGGGTCGCGCGAGCCTCGCGCACGGCCTGCTCCAGCGAGGCGACGTCGGCGGGCGTCGACGCGGGCTGCTGCTCGAGCGTCGTCAGGCGCTGTTCGGCGGCGGCGCGGCGGGCGGCCAAGGCTTCGAGCGGCGCGAGGTCGGCGGGCGGCAGGGGATTTCCAGAGTTGCCGGGGCTTCCGGGGGTGCCGGGGGCGGCGTCGATGAACGCGGCCGTCTTCTCGCGCCACGTCCGTTCGAGCTTCGCCAATTCCGCGGCGAGGGCGACGGCATCGGATGCCCCGGCCCGGATGACAATCCGCCCCACGCCTTCGATGACGAGCTCCGCGGCGCCCACGGCCGAGAGTTCGAGTGGGCGGTCCAGCGTCGCCGCGGGGCTCTCGGCCTCGTCGACGCGGGTGGCGATATTCAACGGCTTCGCCGGCTCGATGCGCACGCGCAGCGACGCCGCGGCCAGCTCCGCCCGCTTGTCGCCGACCTGGCGGTGCAGCTTGCGCAGGGCCTCGATCTCGCGGGCGCTCGGGGCCGCGAGCGACGTCAGGTCGTTCCGCGCGTCGGCGACCGCCTTGGCCCGCGCCCGGGCCTGCTCGGCCTGCCGTTCCGCCGCCTCCGCCTGCCGCCGGACCTCGAGCCACCGCACGATCCGCTCGGCGCCGGCCTGCGCCTTCTCGCACGCCTCGACCTCCGCGCTCCTCGCCTCCTGCTCGGCCTTCGCGGCGTTGAGCGCGCTCTCCGCGCCGGCGCGGGCGGCGGCGGCTTGTTCGCCCTTCAGGCGCGAGGAGTCGGCCGCCGCTTGGGCCGCGAGGATCGCCGCGTCGGCGGCGGCGATCCGATGGACCTGGCCGTTGAGGCTTTCCCATCGCTCGCTCGCCTTGGCCTGCGCGGTTTCCAGCTCGGCGTAGGCCAGTTGCCGCGCGGTCAGCTCGGCCAATTTCGCCCGCTGCTGAACCAGCTCCGTTTGCGTGACGAGCGATTGGGCCTTCGTCGCCTCGTTCTCGGCCTCGGCATTGGCGAGGTCGTGGCTCGCCTGCTCGATCGCCCGCATGCGCTCCTCGATCTCCTTGACCGTCGCATCCGCCGCCGCCGATTCCTCCGCCAGCCGCAGCACGGCCGCCATGTTCTGCTGTCCGCCTCGCAGCTTCCCGCCCGGGCTGTAGGACTCGTCGTAGCGCTCGAAGACCGCGCGCTCCACCGCCTCGCCCTGCGCGCCGTCGATCGTCAGCTTCAGCGCCTCGCGCAGGCGGAGCTGCTGGCGGTCGCCCACCGCCAGCTCCGCGGCCTGCCCCTGCTGGGCCCAGAGCACCTGCCCGAGGCCCCAGTGCTCCGGCTTGGTCATCCCCTTGCCGGTCGACTCGCCCGCAGCCAGCTCGACGATCCGTTCATCGGCGCTCTTCCCCTCGTCGAATTTCTCCCACGCCCCGTCGCGCCAGCGCGAGAGTTCGCACGAGGGCGAGGTGAGGAACTTCTTGATCAGCCGATAGCGCCCGCCCCCGGCCTCGAAGTCGATCTCGACGCGCGGGCCCAGGTTGGTGCCCCACGTCTGGCGCTTCTTCATCTCCTCGCCGGTGGAGCCGTGGCGGTCGAAGAACCCGCGGCAAAGCGCGTCGAGAAGCGTGCTCTTGCCGGTCTCGTTGGGGCCGTGGATGAGGTTGAGCCCGGGGCTGAGCGGCCCGAGCTCGACGCGCCCGCGCAGGCCTTTCCAGTCTTCGACCGCGAGTCGCAGGAGGATCATGCCCGGGCGCTCCACGCGGCTTGGTGGAGGATCTGCAGCGCGCGACGGGCGACCTCCGGCGAGGCGGCGGGGGCCGTCTGTCCGGGGGCGGGGGCGATTCCGGGGGCGGCGCCCGACGCGAGGGCGCGCAGCGCTTCGGCCGTCTGGCGCAGGTGGGGCGTGGTGAAGATCTCGTCGCCCGTGTCGGCGGGGCGGATCTGGCTTTCGTCGATGGCGCAGTGGACGAAGCGCTCGCGGGCCAAGTCGCGCAGGGCCAGCAGCTCCGCGCTCGCCTGGGGCGGGAGCGCCCCGCGCAGCGTCAGCCGCAAGAGCGTGCGCTCGGCTTCGGGCCACTCGCGCAGCGTGCGGGCCGCATCGGCGATCGGCTGGCGGTCGAGGTCGATCTCGAGATCGGTCCAGCGCAAAACGCCGGTGCGGAGGGTCTCGATCGCGGGCGGCTCGCCGGGCCGGTTGAGCGTGACCAGCACGGCGTTGCCGCTGTCGCGCTCGCCGAAGCGCGTGGTCTCGTGCGTCCCGCTGTAGCAGGCGCGGGCCGAAGCGGCGCCAGCGCCCACGCCATCCGCGGCGAGCGTCGAGTGCCAGTGGCCCAGGGCGAGGTAGTCGAGCCCCCGGCGATCCGCGGCGTCGAGCGCGATGGGGAAGTAGTCGTCGCCCACGCCCGGGCGGATGCGCATCGTCCCGTGGGCGAGGCCGACGCGCAGCTCCGCGCCGCCGTTTCGGACGGGGATCGCCGTCGTCGGGTCGTCCATGCCGAACTTGCGGTCGAGCGGGCAGGGGAAGAGCAGGGCGTCCGCGGCGAGGCGCACCGGCTCGAAAGTGGTGTGGACCTTGATGTGCCCGCGAAGCTGCGACCAGACGGGCCTGCGGTAGACGCTGTCGCGCGTGAAGGGGTCGTGGTTGCCGGGAATGATGTGGATCGGCACGCGCGTCGCGTCGTTGAGCAGGCCCACCACGCCCTCGACGACGGTGCTCCCGACCTGGTTGTCCTCGAAGAGGTCGCCCGCGACGAGGATCGCCTGCGCCTCGCGGTCGGCGGCAAGGGCGAGGAGGTTGCGCAGCGAGTCGAGCCGGGCCGCCCGCACGCGCGCGGCCGCGGGGCCCAGGCCCGTGGCCATCATGCCCATCTGCCAGTCGGCGGTGTGGAGGAGGCGGAGCATCGTGGGCGGTCCGGAACGGGGGTCGAGAGGTGAAGTATACGTGCGGACGCCGCGGCGGCCCCGGCCGCTCGGCCGATTTCACGTGTGCGGGTGGAAGCCCTTAAAATCCGCCGTTGCCTCGTCGTCCGCAGTTTCCGGAACTCATCTCGCCGCCGACTGGAACTCCGATGAAAACCCTCGCCACGCTGCGCGTCCGCGAAGATGCCGGCCTCGATCGCCACGACGACGTGCTCACCTGGGGCGTCCCCCTCGCGCAAGGCCTGGTGACCAACGCGGGCAACCCAAGGGACGACTGCTCCATGCGGACGGCGACTTCATCCACGTCCGCACCGCGCGGCTGCGCTTCACGATTCAGCGCCGCGGCTGGCTGGTGACGGAGATCGAGAGCCTCGTCGGTCGGCGGTGGCGGCCGCGCGCGGGGGAGCTCGACCTCGCGATGGACGTCCAGCGCGACGGCGTCACCACGCGCCACCTCGCCAGCCGCGACGAGACGCGCACCATCGAGGTCGAATCGGAAGGACCGCTGCGGGCCTGCGTCGTCCTCCGCGGCCTGCACCGCGCCGAGGGCGGCCAAACCTTCGGCCCCTACACGCTCCGGCTGACCATCCTCGCCGACCAGCCCCGGCTCATTCTCACGCACAGCATCGTCTTCGACGGCCAGCCCGAGCGCGACTTCGTGCGCTCCTCGGAGGTCCTGCTCCGCGCGACGGTCGGCGTGAAACCCACGATGGGCTTTGGCTGCGACGACGGCGCGGAGACGCGCTTCGACCGGCAGCGGGCCGGGTGGGCACCGGATTTCCGCCACGCCGAGCTGTTCCAGGATTCGCCCACGCACTGGCGGCTTTCGCGCTGGGTCGACCCGGATCGGCGCGAGGTCTTCACCGCCGAGGGGCTGCAGGCCGATGGGTGGATGGAGCTTGCGGGCGACGACGGGCGCGTGGCGGCGGTCGTGCCGGAGTTCGCGAGGCAGCACCCCAAGGCCCTGCGCATCGACGCCGCGACGGGGCTGCTCACGGCCGGTCTCTACCCCGCGCGGGCCCCGCGGCTCGACCTGCAGCGCTACAGCGACGTGGTCTACCCGATGACCTACGAGGCGCCCTGCACGTGGAAGGACGAGGTGATCCCCTTCGACGCGAAGTTCAACGCCCACGGCATCCGCAAGACGCACGACCTCGCCTTCCTCTTCGACGAAATGAATCCCGCCTCCGCCGCGCGGCGGATCAACCGCCCGCTCCGGCTGGAGTGGCCGCCGGCCCACACCGCCCGCACCGGCGTCGTCGTCCCCGCCTCGGGGGCGCTCGACGCCGCGTGGACCGCGCGCACGCACCGCTACCTCGATCTCCTGGTCGACGCTGCGACGCACGACGGCGGGACCGGCTACCTCGACTACTTCGACCTGCCCATGGGCTACAACACCGTCGAGGGGCGATGGACGCACGACTACGGCGGCCACGGCTACATCAACGACGAGGCGATGCCCTGCCTGGGCCTCTGGCAGGCTTATCTATTGACCGGCAGGCTCGACGCTCTCGACCTCGCCAAGGCGATGACGCGCCACAACGCCGACATCGACTCGCACCACCTCGGCCCGTTCGCCGGCTATGGCTCGCGGCACAACGTCAACCACTGGGGCGACATGTGCAAGGAGCCGCGGATCGCCCAGCCGATCGGCAAGCGGCTCATTTTTTATCTCACGGGCGACCGCTCGGTCCATGACCTGGTGCGGGTGATGCTCGCCCGCTTCGAGCGCGACATCCCCGCGCCGACGAAGCTCGGCACCACCGCCTACATCCCGGCCCTGGTCGCCACGCTTCTCTTCGCCGAGGAGACGGGGCTCTGGCCCTGCGCCGACTGGCTGGGGAGGTTGGCCGACGCGATCGCCGATTCGGTCGACGTGGAGGGCTCGATGTACGCGCTGACCGAGGCCGACATGAAGGCGCGGAGCGCGCGGGCGCTGCCCGACTCGGGGCACCAGGACTACCGGATGTTCAGTTGCTTCGGCGGTCCGCAGGCCTTCGCGGAATTGGCGGAGCGGCTCGATCATGGCCGGCTCCGCGAAGCGCTGGTGCGCATGGCCCGCTACCGCATGCGCCCGCATTTGGAACGGGCGCAATACGAGGGGCGCGAGAGCCTGCACGTCATGGCCGACAGCCTCAACGTCTTCCGCTCGCTCGACCTGCTGGGGTACGCCCACCAGGTGACGGGCGACGAGGCGATCGCGCGGCATGTGAAGCGGCTCACGCGCACGATCCGCGTGGAGGTGGAGGAGCAGCCGGTGCTGCGGTTCGGCAAGCCTTCGGGGCGGACGAGGCCCAAGCCGGTGGAGTCGCGCTGGCCGGACGACCCGCCGGAGATCGAGGCGCTGATCCGCCAGTACCGCCCGATCCCGCACGCCGCGGGCGGGCAGCTCTTCGAGATGGCGGTCTACCTGCACAAGATGCAGGCGATCATGCGGCTTTGCGCGAAGTCCAAGCGATGAGCCGTGCATCCTGGCGCGATTGGGAACCGTCCGCGCGGCGGCTTACACTGACGCCATGTTTCCCGTCCACCCATCCATCGGAATCCGGGGCCGTCGATGACCCTTCCCGAGGACTCCATTTCCCCCGGACAGCTCCGCCGCCGCCGGGCCCGGCGGGCGGTGGTCGCCATCGGCGTGAACTTCGTGGCCTACGTCGTGCTCTCCTCCTGCATCGGCGGCAGCGCGATACACGGGCGGGTGGAGGACGGGCGGCACTACGTGGCCGACCAGGAGGGGCGCTACGCGCTGGTCTCGCGCGAGATGTTCCTGGTCAGCCGGTATTGGGGTTGGACGGCGGTCGCCAGCTTGCCGGCGCTGCTGGTGGCGGTGGTGGTCATGCGGCGGAGCGGAGCCTGAGGCGTCGGCGTCGAACGGCATCGAATCGTTGAACCAACGGTCGGCCGCCCCGGGGCGAGCGATCTCGCGAGGCCAGCATGCGTCAAGTCCTCACGATGCTGTTCATCGTCTTGGCGGTCATCACCCTCGTCGGGCATGGCATCTGGGTCGCGATCGCAGCGGTGCTGCGGCTGTTGAACGGCGGGCCGGCCGGGCGCGCCGCGCCGGTCGCGGGAACGGTCTGCCGCGGCTGCGGCCACGTCTCGGCCCTGCAAATCTGCCCGCGCTGTGCCGCGGACAAGTCCAAGCCCGGCGCGGCGGTGGGCGACGGCGGGCGAGGCCCGGCCAACGGCGGGGATTTGGCGGCGACGATCAGGCAGCTCGATCGCTGGGTGTTCGACGGGACAATCGACGCCGATACGCATCGGAGGTTGCACGCGATCGCGGAGGTCGAGCAGCGAGAGAAGGGCCGGTCGGCCAGCCTCGATCGCGTGTTGGGACGCGAGGCGGCTCCGCCTCCGGTTGCGACGGGTCTGGCGAATCCGAAGCCTGCGGCCCAGTTCGATCAGGACGACGACGAAGCGATCGCGATGCAGCCCGTGGAGGCCGATGAAGCCGCGGCTTCGACGATGGATGCGTTGGCCGACGCCGCTGTGGCCGAGAGCGGCTACACGGCGAACGAGCCGATCTCGCTCACGCCGCCTCCCGTGCCGCCGCCGGTCCCCGCAGCCCGGCCAGCCGCGTCCCCGGCCACATCTCCGATCGCCACCCCCGCTCCGCCCCCCGCGCGAACCACGCCGTGGACCGAAATCCTCGCCTCCTTCATGGAGGAGAGCCACATCCGTTGGGGCGAGATCATCGGCGGCATCCTCATCGTCGGCTGCTCCCTCGCCCTGGTGCGCAGCGGCTGGGGCGAGATCTCCGCCAAGCCGCTCCTGCGCTTCAGCCTTTTCACGCTCGTCACCGCCGGGCTCTTCGGCCTCGGCTTCTACTCCCACCGCCGCTGGCGCCTGCCCACCACCAGCCGCGGGCTGCTGGTCATCGCCACGCTGCTGGTCCCGCTCAACTTCCTCGCGATGGCGGCCTATTCCGAGACCTCCAGCGTCGACGATTGGCGGATCACGCTCGGGCAACTCGCCGCGGGCGCGGTCTTCCTCGGCCTGCTCTGGCGCGCCGGCTCGCTGCTCGTCCCGGGCGGGGCGGTCCTGGTCCCGCTCGCCGTGCTCGGCCCCTCGCTCCTGCAACTGCTCAACCGCGCCTGGGCCGATGACGCCGCCCAAGGGCTCGTCGGTGGTACAGGCGCCGCGGGCCCCGGCGGCCGGCCGCTCCTGCTCATGGCCCTCTCGCTCGCGCCGCTCGCGATCTATCTCGGGTCGATCGGCTATCCGCTGCTGCGGGCCTGGCCGCGCTTGTCGATCAGCGCCCGCCGCGGCTGGCCTCTGCTGCGGCTGATGGGGCTCGCCTCATTCGCCGCGGCCTTGCCCCTCGGGCTGTTGGTCCACAAGGCGGGGCGCGTCGCGGGCGTGGGCACGACGCTCGCCGCCGTCTCGCCGGTGGTCAACCTCTACGCCTTGCCGGCGCTGCTCATGGCCGTCTTCTTCTGGCGCCGCGCCCGCAGGCCCAGGCTGGCGAACCTGCGCACCACGGCGACGGCGGTCGGCGTCGCGGGCGTGGCGATCATGCTCGCCGCCGCGGGCATGGCCTGGCCCACGCCGGCCCACCTCGTCCCCATCGCCGCGATCGACTTCGCCCTGCTCACCCTCGCCGCGATGACGATGGTGATCCCGCTGGCCCACCTGCCGGCGTTGCTCTGCCTCGTGGTCGCGGCCTTGCTCGGCGCGAACGTGGCCCGCGGGCGCGTCGCCTGGGGCGAGCCCGACACCACGCTCGTGATTCGCGCGCTCCTTGGGGCGACCTCGGCCTACGTGCTCTGCGGCCTGCCGCCGCTGCTCGCCTGCGCCGCGGCCTGGCTCCACTACGCGAAGCGCCGCACGCCCGACGCGGTGATCTACGCCCGCACCGCCGCGGGCGTCGCCGTCGCCGGGCTGTTGATGGTCGTCGCCTGGGGCCTGGGCCGATCGCCCGACCACGGCGCGACGTGGGCCCTCGCCGGCTACGCCCCGGCCTTCCTCGCGGTGGGCTTCTTCCTCCGCCGCAGGGTGGCGACGTGGTTCGGCCTCGTCCTGCTGCTGGCGGCGTTGGCGCAGGCGATGCTGGTGAGATACCCCGTCGCCGAGCCGCATGAGGAGGGCCTGCGCTGGGTGCTGCTGGTCTTCGCGACATTGACGGGCGCGGGCTGGCTGGCGACGCGCCGCATCGAGGCGAGCGAGGCGTCATTCGCCCGGCCAACGAGGCGGGCTTGCAAGGCGGGGCTGTTGGCGGCGTTTCTCGTCCAGGGCGCAGGCTTGATGTCCGTCGCCACGCAGGGATTCATGTTCCACGGTGCGGGGGAGGAGATCGCGGCCGCGCTCTGGCTGGCGGCCATGGCGTTGGCGGTGGGGCTCGTCGCGGGGAGCACCCGGTTCTTCGCGCTGGGCCAGGCCAGCATGACCTTGGCGGCCATGGCCGTGTCGATCCTCGTGGTCCGCAACCAGCCTTGGGCGCCGATGGACGGCAGAATGGGTTTGCTCGCTCCTTGGGGGCAGTTCGCGTTCGTGGGCGCGCTCGCGGTCTCGGGCTTGCCTTGGGTCGTGCTCCGTTTGGTGCTCGACCGCGTGGCCCGCCTCCGTCCCTTCCTGGAGAAGCACCGCGCTGTGGTCCGCCCCGCCTGGGGGCCGTTCGACCAAGTCATCATCATCATCGCCTTGCTGGTCTTGTCGATCTTGGTTTTGGAGGCCATCTACCCCTCTGTGGCCAACGAGATCTCGCGGCGGTCGATCGACTTCACGCCGGTCGATTCGGTTAGGCAAGCCGACACGCTCGGCGTCGCGGCGTGGGCGTTGCTCGCGTTGATCTTCGTCGATCAGGCGGCGCGGCTGTGGGAGCGGTTCCGCAAGCATCATGTCGGGCTGATGCTGGTCATGGCGTTGGTCGCGTGCTTGCTGGTCGCGGGCGGTTGGCGGGCTTCCACGGCCGTCGGCGCCGCAATCCGCTGGAACGTTGCGGTCGTCGTGCTGCTGGTCGGCGCGGCGCTGTGGAACGGCCGACGGATCGAGGCGCTCGCGACTCGCGCCGGCTGGCCCGGCTTCCCGGAGAAGGCCGTGGGCCTCGCGGGGAACATCCGGCAGGGCGTCTGCGCCGTCGCGACGTTGATCGTCGTCCTGCTCTCGGTGCTCCCCGTCTCCGCGTTGCTCAACGGCGGTCATCCCGCCATCCCCGCGGACGGCTCCGTCTTCGCTCGCATGGGGCCCGACGCCGCCTTGGCCGGGCCGATCGTCATCCTCACGCTGACGATGCTCGGCCACGCGATCCATCTGCGGCGGAACATCTGGGCGATCGTCGGCGGGCTCGGCTGGCATCTCGCGGTGACGCTCGTCGCGGTGCAGCGGCTCGCGGCCGACGACGGGCGCATCGAGGGCGTCGAGTTCGTCGAGATCCTGCAGCTCAACGCCCTCGCGGCCGGGCTCTTCGCCGCGGGCTGGGGATTGGCTCGGGCCCAGGCGGCGCGGGTCGCGGGCATCCTCGGCCAACCCAGCGCCCGCGCGGGGGCCGAGCGCCACTTCGCCGTCGCGGCGCTGGCGGTGGTGGGCCTGCTCAAGGTCGTGGGCCTGGTGGGCGACGCCGAAGGACGCCCGATCCCCAGCAGCACGACCATCGCCGCCGCCGCGTGGGGCGCTGCCGTGCTGGCCTTGGGCGTCTCGCTCCTGCTCCGCCCGCGGCGCGGCGCGCTGCGCGGCATCCACTCGGCCGTCCCCGCGGGCGTCGGCGTCATCCTCGACCAGTTCGACCTGCCCGCCCGCTGGCTGGCGTGGTGGGGCGTCGGCACGCTCTCGTTCCACGCCCTCCTGAGCGTGCTCGTCGCGCTCTGGATCGTCCGCCGCTCGCGCCGCGACGAGCCCACGTTTTCTGCCGAGCCGGAGCCGCTGGGCATCCCCGATTGGCTGCTCTTCGCGACGCGCGGGATGGCACTGGTCGCCGCGGTCCTGGCCTTCTCCTGCCTCTTCACCTTCGACTCCGCGACGCTCCACCGCTCCGCGGGCGAGGCCCTGCTGCTCCGCCTGGCCGGGCCGACGCTCCTCGTCGCCGCCGCCGTGGCGCTGGCGATGCTCGGCCTCCACAAACTGAACGACACGCTCAAGGGCGAGGCCCTGGCCGTCGGGGCCGTCGCGGCCCTGCTCTGGGCCCAAGCGTGGATCGCCCCCGGAACCCCGAGTTCCGCTGAGCCGTTCGGTTTCCTCGGGGCCGTGTTCGGCCCGACGGAGCATCTGCTTGATCGCCTGGTCGTCGCGATGATCGCCCTGGGCCTCTACGGCGTGGCCTGCGTGCTTGCGCCGTCGCGCCTGGGCCGGCATGCCGCCGTGTGGGCCGGGCCCCTGCGCAAAGTCGCGCTCGGCTCGCTCGTGGCCGCGGGCGTCGCGCTGGGGCTGACCTTCGCGGGCGAGGTCATCGCCCGGGTCGCCGACCGCTCGATGCCGATCTCCCTCTGGGCCGCCGTCGTCGTCGCGGTCGCGCTCGCCGGCGCGGCAGTCGGCGCCGTGGTCGCCGCAGTCCGCGATGATTCCGGCCTCTCGCTGACGCTGCGCAAGGCCTGCGTCTACGCCGCCGAGGCGCTGGTCGTCCTCGAGATCGCCCACCTGCGCCTCACCATGCCCTGGCTCTTCGGCGGGTGGGTCGGGCAGTTCTGGCCGATCTTCGTGATGATCATCGCCTTCACCGGCGCGGCGCTGAGCGAGCACTTCAAGCGCCGCGGCGTCGAGGCCCTGGCCGACCCCTTGCACCGCACAGCCGCCTTCCTCCCCGTGCTGCCTCTCCTCGCCGCCATGATCGTCGGCTCCGAGGTCGTGCCGGTCTGGTCGCTCTTCGTCGCCGCCTCGGCGGTCTACGCGCTGATCGCCAAGCGGCTAAAGTCGTTCCTCTTCTCGATCCTCGCCATCGCCGCCGGCAACGGCGCGCTGTGGGATTTGCTCCACCACTCGGCCGCGCTCGCCTTCGCCCGCCATCCGCAGGTCTGGCTCATCCCCCCGGCCGCGTGCGTCCTGGTCGCCGCCCACCTCAACCGCCTCCGCCTCGGCCCCGCGAAGCTCGCCTCGATCCGCTACGCCTGCCTCGCCACCATCTACCTCGGCTCGAGCGTCGAGGTCTTCCTCCGCGGCGTGCCCCAGTCGCCCTGGCTCCCCCTCGTGCTCGCGAGGCTCTCCGTCGCCGGCGTCCTCGCGGGCGTGATGTTCCGCGTCCGCTCCTTCCTCTTCATGGGGGCCGCGTTCCTGCTCGTCGCCATGGTGGCGATGGTCTGGCACGCCTCGGCCAGCCTGGGGTGGACGTGGATCTGGTGGGTCGCGGGCATCGGCCTGGGCGTGGCGATCATCGCCCTCTTCGCCTACTTCGAGCGGAGAAGGCAGGTGATGGGCGAGGTCATCCGCGGGCTGAGGCAGTGGGATGCGTGAGGCGAACCACGCATTCAAGCCCATCGATCCCGACGGTACTCCGTCGGGTTCGGTGGGGTCGGACTTCGGAATCCAAAACCCCACGGAACACGACGGCGTACCGTCGCGATCCGTGGGCTTGGGCGTAAGGTTGTTCCGGGCACGCCCCGCATCCTTCGTCTAAACTGCCCCTCCCTTTCGGAAGGAGCCCCCTTGCCGGACGACGTGCTCAACGCAACGATCATCTACCGCCGGGACCTCAACCCCGAGTTGGCGGTCGTCCGCATCGCCCCCGACGCCGGTCAGGTCCCGCCCTTCGAGCCCGGGCAGTTCTGCACGATCGGCCTGCCCCGCGCCGATTCGCCGCCCGCAAGCGTTCCGGTAGTGGAGGGCGCCAAGCCGCGCCCGCGCATGGTCCGCCGGGCCTACTCCATCGCCTCCTCCGCCAAGGTCCGCGACTACTACGAGCTCTACCTCGTCCTGGTCCCCGAGGGGAAGCTCACGCCCCGGCTGTGGGACATCAAGCAGGGCGGGCGGATCTGGCTCGAGGAGAAGGCCGGCGGCCACTTCACCCTCAAGGACGCGCCGCCCGGCAAGGACCTGGTGATGATCTCCACCGGCACCGGGCTGGCCCCGTTCATCTCCATGCTCAAGACCTACCGCGGCGACACGCCCCGCCGCTGGCGCCGGCTCGTCATCGTCCACGGAGCCCGCGTCGAGCCCGACCTGGGCTACCGCGACGAGCTCGAGGCCATCGCCAAGGAGGACCCGACGCTGGTCTACATGCCGCTGCTCACCCGCGAGCCGGCCGGGTCGCCCTGGAAGGGCCTGCGCGGGCGCGTGCAGACCGCCCTCGAGCCCCACACCTACCGCGACACCGTCGGCGCCCCGCTCGACCCCGCCCAGACCGAGGTCTACCTCTGCGGCAACCCCGACATGATCGAGGACGTCCGCCAACGCCTCGAGGCCCAGGGCTTCACCACCCAGATGCCCGACAAGCCCGGGACGATCCATTTCGAGCGGTATTGGTGAGCCCGACGACGAAAGTTTTCATCTCATCAGGCGAAGCCTGATCAGAGCCGGGGACTGTGTCCCCGATGATCGGGCGATAGGCGGTACTCCGCCTCGCGCGAAGTGCCGCACGCGCAGGCGCGCCATGACTCACGGGGACGCATCATCGACAGCATCCGTCGATGGCGTCATCGCATGCTTGCATCCCGCAAGCTCCCGACGATTCGCGCGAGCGGAGTACCGCTGCGCGCCCGATCGACGGACACACAGTGTCCGGCTCTGATCAGACTTCGTCTGATGGAAACCAGGAAACCCCACCCTCAGCCCGCCACCCCATCTCCTGATCCCCCCAACCCCAATGGACCGATAATACAACGGGCTCGGCCTGTTACGGCCTGTTACGCCTTGGCAAGATGGGCAATCCCCCCGTCCACTTGGCGTCTTTGCCGCCTCCGGTTAGACTGGCGTTCAATGGATATGGGGAGTCGCGCCCGGGGCGTGGGCTAGTTTCCCCAAGTTCAATCGAAAGCGCAAGTTATGATGGAGTCTGTCGGCATTCTCAGGGGACAGCCGCCCGAAACGACGGCTGGGCCGACGGAGGCCCTGCGCCCGCACGCAGGCCACGGCGCCCGTGTCATGCCCGGGCCGAGCCACCGCCCGGACTCGCAGCTCCCACCCAACCCCAGTTCGCTCTCCCGGGCGACGGGCGTCCGCGTGGGCGTCGTCCTCCCGGTCTACAACGAGTCGAAGCTGATCCACCAGACCTTCGACGCCGTCCTGAACTTCGCCGCCACGCACCCGGACTACCACTTCGTCTTCGCCGACGACGGCTCGCGCGACGGCACCGCCGACATGCTCCGCCAGCGCATCGCCCGCAGCGGCACGAAGCAGGTCTCGCTGCTCGCCTTCCCCGAGAACCGCGGCAAGGGGCGCACCGTCGCCGACGCCATCTTCCGCTCCCCCGGCGAGGTCGTCTGCTTCACCGACGGCGACCTGGCCTACTCCCTCGACCACCTGCCGCTGCTCGCCGAGTCGCTCGAGCGCCACGACGTCGCCATCGGCTCGCGCAGCCTGATCCCCGGCCCCGAGAAGAACACCAAGCTCGCCCGCCGCGTCCTGGGCTGGGGCTTCAACCGCCTCGCCCGCGTCATCGTCGGCCTGCCTTACCGCGACACCCAGGCCGGCCTCAAGGGCTTCCGCCGCGAGGCCGCCCGCCAGATCTTCTCCCGCCAGCTCCTGGGCGACTTCTCCTTCGACGTCGAGGCCGTCTTCCTCGCCCACAAGCTGGGCTACCGCGTGGGCGAGATCCCCGCCCGCGTCTCCGAGGCCCACTCCTACAAGGCCTCCAAGGTCAACCTCCTGAGCGACCCGCTCAAGATGTTCGTCAACCTGGTCCGCATCCGGATGATGAGCCTTCGGGGCCTGTATGACTAGGGCGGCCCCCTCCCGGTCGATCCTCCTGAGCTTCGACGTCGAGGAATTCGACATCCCGCAGGAGTACGGCCAGCCCGTCTCCGACGACCTGCAACTCGACGTCGGCTCGCAGGGGCTCGAATCGATCCTCGCCCTGCTCGACGCGCTCAAGCTCCGCGCGACCCTCTTCACCACCGCCCACTTCGCCCATCGCCGCCCCGAGTTGATCCTCCGCGCCATCGCCGCGGGGCACGAGATCGCCTCGCACGGCTTCTTCCACAGCTCCTTCGAGCCCGGCGACCTGCAGCGCTCCCGCTCCGCCATCGAGCGCGTCACCGGCTCGCCCGTCACCGGCTTCCGCATGCCCCGCCTCGCGCCGACCGACCCCGTCGCCGTCCGCGCCGCGGGATACACCTACAACTCATCCGAGAACCCCACCTGGATCCCCGGGCGCTACAACCACTTCCTCCGCCCGCGCACCGCCCGCCTCGAGAACGGCCTGCTCCAGCTTCCCATCTCCGTCACGCCCCTGGTCCGCTTCCCGCTCTTCTGGCTGAGCTTCAAGAACTTCCCGCTCCCCGCCATCAAGCTCGCCTCCGACGCCACGCTCCGCACCGACGGCTACCTCAACATCTTCTACCACCCCTGGGAGTTCACCGACCTGCGCTCGTACCGACTGCCCGGCGTGGTCCGCCGGATCGACGGCCAGCGCCTGCTCGACCGTTTGGCCGACTACATCGGGTGGCTGGCGAAGCGCGGGACGTTCGAGACCATCGGCCAGTTCGACGCCCGCTTCCGCGCGGCGCAGGACGGGACGCGGGGCTCGAAGGGCGTCGCGGCGCATTGTTAGCCGGAAGCGCAAGCGACGGGACGGGGGTCGTACAGACCACAGCCGGGACAGTGCACACGAACGGACGAGCCGTCATGGTTGGGGATTGCAGTCGGGCGCAAAAGTCAGACGCCGGACGTGATCGTTGGAGCACATCGGGGCCGTTGATTGGGCGACCCCTGTCCCGTCGCTTGCGCTTCCGGCTAACAAATCCATCGCGCGGCCGTTGGCAATTCGTTCACCAAAGACCGCGTAAACGCGGAACTACATACCCCAGAGCCGCCTCAACGGGGATCTGGGGACTCCTTGTGCACCCTCCGCATGAACGCCTTCGCCCGAAGAATCGCGGCAGCACACCCGCGAACCCGATGAATTCAGACAAGAGAGACTCCATCTTTCCCTATCCCACGCGGACGATCCAGCTTCTCCGCAGAAAGTTGATGGGGCTTTGCCGGCCGACGAACCCACATACCGCATGAGTCTCCCCGCGAACGCCAAGGCTCCCGCCGCCGGGCGCGACGCCTGGTGGGCGGTCCTGCTCTGGCTCGCCTGCCTGGGTGCGCTCTGCACGCTGCCCATGCTGCGCCACGGCGGTCGCCCCGTCGCGGCCGACCAATACCGCTTCGTCGCCGACGCCTGGTGGCAGGGGCGCGACCTGCCCGGCGTCGACGTCGGCGGCCTGCCTTGCCTCCCGCAACTGGCGGTCCTCTTCTCGCCCTTCAACTTCGCGCCGGGGCGACTCGGTCCGGCGCTGTGGCGCGGTGCGTCGGGCCTGGTCCTCGTCGGCGCGATATTCCGGCTCGCGCGCTGCGGCTCCGGGGGCAATTCCGGGGGCGGGGCGTGGCCGCGCGTCTTCTTCGCCGCCTCGGCTCTGGTGCTGCCCGCGTTGACCCCCGCGCTGATCGAAGGCAGCGCGATCGTCGTCGTCGCCGCCCTCCTCGGCCACGCCGCCGCCGACATGGCCCAACGCCGCTGGGCCCGGGCCGCCGCCTTGCTCGCCCTCGCCGCCTCGCTCGCTCCCGCCGCCGCCGCGGTCTGCCTGCTCGCCGCGCTGCTCCACCCGCGGCAGATGTCGTGGCGCGTCGGCGTCGCGCTGCTCGTGGCGATCGTCCTCCCCTTCATCGCCCAGCCGATGATCGCGCAGCTCAAGCCCGACTATGTGCTGCGCCAGTACGACCTCGCCATCCACGACCTCGGGCTGGTGCTCTCCGACCGCGCCGGCCCGCCGCTCGATCTCCCCGGCCTTCTCCGGGCCGTGGGCGTGACGATGACCGACCACGCCTACATCCCGATCCGCCTCGTCGCCGCGGCCTGCATCGCCGCCGCCGCGTGGCTCGCCCTCTGGCGCTGGGGGCCCGAGCGCGGCTGGGCCCTCGCGCTGGGGCTCGCGGTGCTGCTCGTCACGTTGACCAACCCCGGCGCCCACGGCCTCGACTACTTCCCGCTCGTGCCGGCCTGGGCCATCCTCGCCGCCTCCGCCGGCCTGCGCGACGGACGGGCCATCGTGGCCCTCGCCCTCGCGCTGGTCACGCTCAGCGTGAGCCTCACGGCCTGGACCGCGCTGCATTGGATCGGCCCCGCCGCGGCGGTGCTGCTCTTCCTCGGCGCGCTGCTGCTGTTGGTCAGGCGGCCGGCGGCGGCGATGGATTGAGGGGGCCCGCTCTGGGGTTCGGAGTTCCGCGTTTACGCGGTCTTTGATGAACGAATGGGCCGGGTCCACGCGATCGGGGGAAGACGAAGACCCGCCTGAAGGCGGAACTCCGAACCCCAGACTCCGCGAGCCGAAGACGCGACATCATGCTGGACGCCCAACGCCGTCGCTTGCGAGTCCGGCCAACAAAGCACTTCACCCACCATGCGTCGACCGGCGCTTCTTCCCGCCGCGCATCACCCGCGTCCCCGGCGTCCCCGGCTTGACCTTCGCCGGCTGCGACTGCTCCATCGTCACCGGGCCCAGGTCGGGCGAGTCCTTGAGCGTCTTGATCTTGTCGCGGATCGCGGCCGCCTTCTCGAACTGCAGCGCCTGCGCCGCCTCGAGCATCTCGCCCTCCAGCGCGGCGAGGATCTCCGCGCGGTCGTACTCCGGCTCGGGGGCGCGAATCGCCTCGCGGGCGATCCGGTGGGCCTTGAGCTCCTGCTCGATCCCGTGGCGGATCGCCTTCTTGATCGTCTGCGGGGTGATCCCGTTCGCCGCGTTGAACTCCAACTGCTTGCTTCGCCGGCGGTCGGTCTCGTCGATCGCCTGCTTCATCGCGGGCGTCACCTTGTCGGCGTAGAGCACCACCAGGGCGTTGACGTTGCGGGCGGCCCGGCCGATCTGCTGGATCAGGCTCGTCGCGCTGCGGAGGAAACCCTCCTTGTCGGAGTCGGTGATGCCCACGAGCGAGACCTCGGGCAGGTCGAGCCCCTCGCGCAGGAGGTTGACGCCCACCAGCACGTCGAAGTCGCCCAGGCGCAGGTCGCGCAGGATCGAGATGCGCTCGAGCGTCTCGATGTCGCTGTGCAGGTAGCGGCAGCGCAGGCCCTGCTCGGCCATGTAGGTCGCGAGCTGCTCGGCCATGCGCTTGGTCAGCGTCGTCACCAACGCCCGCTCATTCCGGGCCGCCCGCTCCTTCACCATCGCGCAGACGTCGGGCACCTGCGTCCCCGCGGGGCGGATTTCGATCCTCGGGTCGACCAGCCCGGTGGGGCGGATGACCTGCTCGACCACCACGCCGCCCGACTTCTGCAGCTCGTAGGGCCCGGGCGTCGCGCTGACGAAGACCACCTGCGGCCAGAGCTTCTCGATCTCCTCGTAGCGCAGCGGGCGGTTGTCCATCGCGCTCGGGAGGCGGAAGCCGTGCTCGACGAGCGTCTCCTTGCGGTGGCGGTCGCCGTGGTACATCGCGTGCATCTGCGGGAGCGTGACGTGGCTCTCGTCGATGAGCATCAGCCAGTCGTTCTCCGGGAAGTAGTCCATGAGCGTGTAGGGCTTGGCGCCGGGCGGCCGGCCGTCGAGGTGGCGGGAGTAGTTCTCGATGCCCGGGCAGACGCCGACCTCGCGGATGAGCTCCAGGTCGTAGCGCGTGCGCGAGGTGAGGCGCTGGGCCTCGAGCAGCTTGCCCTCGCCGCGGAGCTGCAGCACCCGGCGGTCGAGCTCCTCGGTGATCGAGGTGACCGCCTGCTCGATCTGGTTCTCGGGGACGACGTAGTGGACTGCCGGGTAGATGAAGAGCTGCGTCTCGTCGGCGATCAGCTCGCCCGAGACGGGGTCGACCTTGGAGAGGTTGTCGAGCGTGTCGCCGAAGAGCTCGATGCGGTAGGCGATCTCCTCGCTCGCGGGGCGGATCTCGACGACGTCGCCGCGGACGCGGAAGCTGCCGCGCTTGAACTCCATCTCGGCGCGCGAGTATTGCAGGTCGGAGAGGGCGCGGAGGAAGTCCTGGCGGTCGAGCCGCTGTCCCTTGGTGAGGCTGACGACGGACTTCTTGAAGAAGTCGGGCGAGCCCAGGCCAAAGATGCACGAGACGCTGGCGACGACCACGACGTCGCGCCTGCTCGAGAGGTTGGTGGTGGTGGCGAGGCGGAGGCGGTCGAGGTCGTCGTTGCGCGAGGAGTCCTTCTCGATGTAGATGTCGCGCTGGGGGATGTAGGCCTCGGGCTGGTAGTAGTCGTAGTAGGAGACGAAGTAGGAGACGGCGTTGTTGGGCAGGAGCTCCTTGAACTCCTCGTAGAGCTGGGCGGCGAGGGTCTTGTTGTGGCTGATGACCAGCGCCGGCTTCTGGCAGCGGGCGATGACGTTCGCCATCGTGAAGGTCTTGCCCGAGCCGGTCACGCCCATGAGGGTCTGATATTTCTGCCCGCTGGAGACGCTCTGGGCGAGGGCGTCGATGGCCTGGGGCTGGTCGCCCAGGGGCTGGAACTCGCTGACGACTTGGAGGGGCACATCGGGCATGGGGTAATTGTAGGCGTTCGGTGCGAGGATTCGGCGGGCCCGTCCACCACTCCTTAACCCGCCCCCGACTCCCGCCGATAACCCACTGGGGCGGCCGACGTGTCCATGTCGGCGCTGCCGCGATGGTGGGATCGGAAGATGACCCAGGGCCCCAAGCCCGTGCGACTGCTGCTGGTTGACGCCGACCCCGCCGGGGCCGCGCTGATCGCGCACACCCTTGAGGCCCACTTCGGCGTCGGGAGCGTCGTCAACTGCCCCACCCTCGCCAAGGCGATGCAGGTCGACCTCGCCTCGATCGACCTGATCCTCTCCGACATGATCCTCCCCGACGGCAACGGGCTCGACCTCATCGGGCGATCGATCGCGATCCGCCCCGACCTGCCCGTGGTGCTCGTCGCGCGCGAGTGCATCGTCGCCCACGCCATGGCCGCCCTCCGCCGCGGGGCCTACGACTACCTCGTGAAGTCCGGCGACTACCTGCTCACGCTCCCGCTGACGATCGAGAAGAACCTCGCGATGTGGCGCACCCGGCGGGAGAACCACCGCCTGCAGGAGGAGCTGACGCGCTCGCTCGAGGACGTCCGCGTGAAGAACCAGCAGCTCGAGAAGGCGGTGAGCCAGCTCGCGGAGATGGCGGCCACCGACCCGCTCACCGGGCTCGCCAACCGCCGGGCGCTTTCGCAGACGATGGGGCGCGCCTTCGCCGACGCCCAGCGCCACGGGCGCGACCTGAGCTGCGTGATGATCGACCTCGACGGCTTCAAGCTGCTCAACGACTCTCTGGGGCACCAGCGCGGGGACGATCTGCTGATCGCCGCGGCGACGATCCTGCAGGCCAACTCGCGCCGCAGCGACATCGTCGGGCGCTACGGCGGGGACGAGTTCGTGCTGCTGCTGCCAGAGGCCGACCGCGACACCGCGGGCCAGGTCGCCCGGCGGATCGCCAGCGAGTTCCGCACCGCCGCGGCCGGGCTCTTCCCCTCCGACCCCGGCAACCCCATCGCCCCGCGCATCACCATGAGCCTGGGCCTCGCCTCGCTGCGCATCTCCGCCCCGGCCAACTTCGACCAGCTCCTCGCCCATGCCGACCACGCGCTGTATCGCGCGAAGCAGCTCGGGCGCGACCGGCTAGAGATTTACGGTGTGCCGGTGGGAGGCATGCCCGCCGGTGCGCCAGTCGCCCATCCCGCCTATCCCTCGGCGTGAACGGCATGCCGTTTCAAGGCTGAATCCGTATAAGATGCCCGCTCCCGACTCCCTCGAATTCCCGGAGTCGCCCGGAGCCCGCGCATGGCCACCCAGTTCTTCGACGGCTACACCCGCATCGGCCCGCGCCCCAGCACGCACGGGTCGCACCCTTGGTCGCTTGAGCATCTCATCGAGGAGATGCACCACTGCTCGATCTCCGGCGCCCTCGTCGCCGCGACGGCCCAAACCCTCTACGACGCCAACTTCGAGAACCGCAGGCTCTCGCAGCGCCTCGCGAAATACGACTACCTCTTCCCCATCTGGAACGTCCACCCGCACTGGCTCGACGACTTCCCCGCGCCTTCGGACTTGGGCAAGATGCTCGCCGACGCCAACGTCCGGGCCGTGAGCGTCCACCCCAGCACCAACGGGTGGGCGATGAACTCGCGCTACTCCCAGCCGCTCTGGGACGAGATGGAGCGCACGCAGACGCTGGTCATCCTCGACCTGCGCACGATGGACGGGAAGGAGCTCGAGCCGCTGCTCCTCGCCTGCCCGCGAGTGCCGTTCCTCCTGCACGGCATGACCTGGAGCCAGGGGCGCTTCGGCGTCCCGCTCCTGCGCCACCACAAGAACCTCCACCTGGGGTTCGACTTCTTCCAGGTGAACTACGCGCTGGAGTGGCTGACGGGGCTGGGCCTGGAGGACCAACTGGTCTTCTGCTCGAACGCCACCGAGATGTCGATGGGCGCGCACCGGTTCTACGTCGACTATGCCGACGTCTCGCTCGCTGTGCGTGCGAAGATCGCGGGGGGCAACCTCACGCGCCTGCTCAAGGGCCTGAAACCCCCGCGCGAGATCGTCAACAAGAGCGAGGACCCGATCATGGCCGAGGCCCGCGAGGGCAGGCCGCTCTCGCCCTTGGTGATCGACATGCACGCCCACATGCTCGACGAAGGGCTCAACGGGGCCGGCGCGAGCTACAGCATGTACCGCGGCGGCCCGCGCGGAACCTACGAGCTCGCCAAGCGAATGGGCATCGACGCAATGGGCATCATGAGTTGGAACGGCACCGTGGGCGTCCATGCCGACGAGGGCAACCAGTGCGTCATCGACGCGTTGAACGCCTACCCTGATTTCTACTGGGGCCTCGCGACCTTCGACGTCATGCACGAGTCGGCCGAGCAGATGCGGGCCAAGATGGAGCGCATCTACGCCGACAAGCGGTTCCTCGGCCTCAAGCCCTATCCGCAGTACGGGATTCCCTACCACGACAGGCGCTACGAGTGCTGGTGGGAGTTCGGCAACGAGCGGCACCTCTACTGCGGATTGCACCCCGTCCACTGGTTCCAGGCGACCGAGTTCGAGGCCATCTGCCCGAAGTACCCGAACCTGACGGTCGTCGCCTACCACGGCGGATCGAGCTACGAGATCGCCGACACCTGCATCAACCTCGCGAAGAAGCACGCGAACTTCATGATCGAGATCACGCTCACGCCCGTCTGCGGCGGGATCATCGACTATCTTGTGAAGGGCGCCGGGGCCGACCGCGTGATGTATGGCAGCGACCTGCCGATGCGCGACCCGCGCCAACAGCTCGGCTGGGTCGTCTACTCGCGGCTCGGCCTCGAGGACAAGAAGAAGGTGCTCGGCCTCAACGCCAAGCGCGTGATCGACAACGTCCGCGCCCACCAGCGGTGAGGCGCGGAGGCTGACCCATGGACGTGAAACTCGAACAGATCGTGCTCTTCCTCGCGGCGGGCCTGTTCGCCGGCTTCCTCACCGGCTGGCTCACCAAGGGCAAGGGCTTCGGCTTCGCGGGCAACCTCTTCATCGGCTGCCTCGGCGCCGTCGTCGGCGGCCTGGTCTTCCCGCTCATCGGCATCCACGCCCGCGGGCTCGTGGGCCAGACGATCCTCGCCACGCTGACCGCCGTCGCGCTGCTCTTCGCGCTCAACAAGCTCGACATCGGCGGGGGCAAGCGCGGGAGGTAGGGCGGTCAACAGGCCACCGTCTCGACGTGCCCCGCCTTGCCGTAGGGGATCAACTCCCCGTCGCGCGTGACGATGGCATAACCGAGGAGCCTGCCCGTCGCCGCGATGATGCGGTCGGCCGGGTCGTTCGGTGGCGAGCCCGGCAATGAGGCCGACGCGATCAGGATGTTCGGCGTCATCGGCGCCAATCGCACGCCTGGAAGGGCGAGGAGCGCGTCGAACCACGCTCCGGGAGTGAGCGTGAGCTGGAGCCGGTTCTTGGCGACCAGCGTCGCGATTTCCCATGCGGAGATCGGCGAGACGTATACGCCGAGGTTGGCCACCTGCGCCGCGGCGATCGCCTTGCGCGACGCCGCGCTCATGGCGTCGCCGTTCATCAGCCAGATCGTCGCGCAGGTGTCGAGGAGCAGGGGGCGTGCCGCCAAGGATCAGCCCTCCGCTTTCCACGGTTCACCGGTGCCGCGGGTCAGGTCCGTGCCCGGGGCGACCTTGACCGTGCCGCGCAGCGCGCCCCAAAGCTCGGTGGGGGGCTGCTCCACCGGGACGATCGCGGCGACCGGATGGTTGTGCTTCATGAGGAGCACCCGACGGCGCTTCCCGCGGGCGACGTCGTCGATCAGGGCCAGGCAGTGGGCCTTGAAGTCGGTCACGCCGACCGGCTGGTCATCGTCCTTGCGGTCATTCTTGCGTGCCATCGTTGGGCCCTTTCGATATGGACCATTCTAACTGGTCCATGTCGATTGGCAAGCGAAAAATGGCCGATTTGGGTTCTGGCCCGAAGTTTCACCGCCTCTCCCCCGCCAACACCGCCTCCAGCCGGTCGAGGTTCTCCTCGTTGGAGGGCTCGCAGATCGAGCGCAGCTTCGCCGCGACCTCCGCGCTCTCGAACGCCTGGTCCCACGTCAGGTGCGTGCCCCCGCCGCGGGCGGCCAGGGTCACCGTGAGCGTGAACCGCGGCTCGACGACGTGCTCGATCACGACCTTCACATTCCGCTGGAGCTCCCGAAACACGCTCTCGTTGGGGTAGTCGGCGCCGTTCGGGCCGTGCATGACGAAGACCCAGCGCCCGCCGGGCCTGAACTCGAACTGCGAGAAGGTGTTGGTGAAGCCCTTCGGCCCCCACCATTTCGCCAGTTGCTCGGGCCTCTCGAACGCGTCGTAGATTTTCCCGGGCGGGCCGGCGATCTCCCGCGTGGTGCTGAGGACCCGGCCCGCGGCCTTCTCGCGGGCGACCGCGGCGTCGCGCTGGGCGAGCAGTTGGTTGATCGTCTCGTCGGCGGGGCGGATCTCGAAGGGGCCCATCTTCACGCCCGGGTGCTTCGACATCAGTGCGATCGCGTGGTTCAGGTCGCGGGCCTCCAACAACAGTATCCCGCCGAGCGTCTCCTTGGTCTCCGCGTAGGGGCCGTCGGTGACCTCGACCTGGCCGCCCTTCATCCGCAGGGTGACCGCGTTGCGGATGGTGTCGAGCGCCTCGCCCCCCAGGAAGTGCCCGCCCCGGCGAAGCTCGTCGTCGTAGGCGAAGCATTCCTCCATCATCCGCTGCGCCTCGGCCTGGGGGATCTGGTGGAACTTCCTCTCGTCGATGAATCCAAGACAGACGTACTTCATGGCGGTTCCTCGTTCAGGGATTGCGGTTCCGGACGCGCCCGGCCTTCACATCGGACTGCGATCGACATCGCGCGCAAAAAAATATTCTCCCGAACCGGGCCTCATCCGCCCAGCCCCTTGATCCGCGCCGCCAGGAACCGCTTCTCCGGCTCCTGCCGGGCAAGCTCCAGCGCCTGCTGGAAGGCCGTCAGCGCCTCCGGCCTCCTGCCCGCCCGCCGGAGCAGCTCGCCGCGGGCCGAGTGGGCGAACTGGTATTGGCCGAGCTCGCCCCGGCCGAGGATGCGGTCGATGATCTGCAGCCCGGCCTCCGGGCCGTCGCGCATCGCCACCGCGACGGCGCGGTTGAGCTCGACGATCGGCGAGGGGTCGATCCGCAGCAGCACCGAGTAGAGCACGACGATCTGGTTCCAGTCCGTCCGCTCGGCGGTGGGGGCCTCGGCGTGGATCGCGGAGATCGCGGCCTGCAACGTGTACGCGCCGAACCGCCGCGAGCGCAGGGCCTGCTCCACCATGGCCGTGCCCTCGGCGATCATGCCGCGGTCCCAGCGCGAGCGGTCCTGGGCCTCGAGCAGGACGATCTCGCCGTCGTGCGAGACGCGCGACTCCCTGCGCGACTCGTGCAGCAGCATCAACGCGAGCAGGCCCTGGACCTCGGGGTCGGGCAGGAGGCCGAACAGCAGCCGGCCCAGCCTGATCGCCTCGGCGGTCAGGTCCACCCGCGTCAACGACTCGCCCTGCGACGCGGCGTAGCCCTCGTTGAAGACGAGGTAAATGACGGCCAGCACCGCGTCGAGCCGGCTGGGCATGCCCGCGAGCGAAGGGATGGCCAGGGGGATGTCGGCCTCGCGGATCTTCGCCTTGCCGCGGACGATGCGCTGGGCCATCGTCGCCTTGGAGGTGAGGAAGGCGTGGGCGATCTCCTCGGTGGTCAGGCCGCAGACTTCGCGGAGCGTCAGGGGCAGTTGCAGCTTGGGGTCGATGGCGGGATGGCAGCAGGTGAAGATCAGCCGGAGGCGGTCGTCCTCGATCCCTGTCCCGGTCTCAGTGGCCGCCCGGGCGGCGTTCTCCTCGGCCACGGCCTCGAGGCGCGCGGCGATCTCGGGCTGGAGCAGCTTGAGGCGCCCTTGCCGGCGGAGCGAGTCGATCGCCTTGAACTTCCCGGCCGAGACCAGCCACGCCCGCGGGTTGGCCGGCACGCCTTCGTGCGGCCAAGCCTCGATGGCGGCCGCGAAGGCCTCGTGCATGGCGTCGTCGGCCAGGTCGAAATCGTTCAGCAGCCGGACCAGCGAGGCGAAGACCCGCCGCGACTCGGAGCGGTAAAGCCCGTCGATCTGGCTGCGGATCGTCGCTGGGGCGTCGGAGTTCATGTCGATCGTTTCACGCCGGGCGGTGCAGGTTGGCGGCCATCATCCGATTCTCGCCTTCGCTCCCTCGTCCGCCAGGCGCGACTTGATGTCCTTGTACGCGGCCTCGATCAACATCGTCAACGCCTTCGTCGCCGCGGCGTCGGCTGCCGCCCCGGGCCGCAGCTTCACATGCCGCATCCGCTTGCCCGTGCCCTGCAGCAGGCCTGCGGGGTCGGGCAGATCGGCGCCATGGAAGAATCCCACGTTGATGTGAGCGGCGAACACTCCGACGTAGGCGAACGGGGCGTCCTCCACGCACGCCGTGGCGAGGCCGTCGTGCATCAGCTCACGGACGTCGCCGCCGCATCGGCGCATCGCGGCGAACCACGTCTTGGCGAGGGTGCCGAGGCGAGGTTCGCCCGCGTCGAGCCAAGCGTCGATGGCGGGATCTCGCTTGGATGATCCGTTGAACCGCAGGATTCCGGGCATAGTCGATCGCTCCCCGAACAATTGTGCGGCCGCTTGGCACAATCCACGCGTCCTACATAGCATGCAGCATGGAGAACCCAATGGCCGCCGATCACGTACTTTGCAGCTTGGTCGTCTTGAGAAGCCGGGATCTCGACCGCGCGCACCTGTTTTACCGCGCCTTGGGATTGAGCCTTGTCCGCCATTCGCACGGCAAGGGGCCAATGCATTTGACGAGTGAGTCAGGAGGGCAAGTCTTCGAGATTTATCCGCTCGTCGGAGACGCTCCCCCCACGAGCTCGACACGAGTCGGATTCACTGTTCCATCCGTCGACGCGGCGTACGCGTCGCTTCTCGCCGCAGGCGGCGAGTCGGTGGCTCCGCCCAAGGATTCCCAGTGGGGCCGTCGGGCGGTGGTCGCTGATCCGGACGGGCATCGCGTTGAATTGATGGGAAGATAAGCCGCACTCAAGCACCAGGAGCCCCCGACCATGATCCCCAAGAACACCATCTGCCTCTGGTACGTCAAGGATGCCGAGGAGGCCGCCCGCTTCTACGCCGCCACCTTCCCGGACAGCAAGGTGACTGCGGTGCGGAAAGCCCCCGACAACTTCCCGGGCGGAAAGAAGGGGCAGATCCTCACGGTGGAGTTCACCGTCGTGGGCATCCCCTGCATCGGCATCAACGGCGGCGAGATGTTCAAGCACAGCGAGGCCTTCTCCTTCCAGATCGCGACAGACGACCAGGCGGAGACCGACCGCTACTGGAACGCGATCGTCGGCAACGGCGGGCAGGAGAGCCACTGCGGCTGGTGCAAGGACCGCTGGGGCATCTCCTGGCAGATCACGCCGCGCACGCTGACCGAGGCGATGGCCAAGGGCGGCGCGGAGGCCCAGCGCGCCTTCGCGGCGATGATGACCATGGGGAAGATCGACGTCGCCGCGATCGACAAGGCGCGGAAGGGCTGAGGACAGGTCGGGCATTGCGCCGTTCAGCAGACGCTCTCAGTTGCCTCCGTCGCGCGGTCCGTGGAACTGCCGCACCTCCACCGGCGCCCGGCAGGCGACGACGGCCTTGCGCCCCCACGCCACCGCCTCCTCCATGTCGGCGCATTCCAGCACCCAGAAGCCGCCCACGTGCTCGTGGGTCTTCAGGTAGGGCCCGTCGGTGACGGCCACCTTGCCGCCGGCCCCGCGCCCGGAATGAGCCCGCAGCGACTTCGCGCGGCCGGCGTGGTGCAGGCCGCCGACGAAGACCCGGATGCCCGCGGCCACCATCTCGTCGTTGAGCACGTCGATGTCGCGGGCCATCGCCTCGCCTTCCTTGGACGGGTCGTAGTCGTCGCGGTGGTGGATGGCGACCAGGAATTGCGGCATGGATTCTCCTTGTGATGGTTTTGAACGGCTGGCCACCCAGGTTCACTTCAAATGCGGCTCAATGAGCCGCGTCCAGAGCCGGTAGCTCGCCGCGGTGTTGTGGATGTGGCAGTTCTCGTGAGACTCGTCCAACAACACCCGCGCCCCTCACTTCCCCGTCACCTCCACTCGTGGCATCGCCGTCCTTGGCGTCACCACGATCTTCCCGGGCTTGCCCTCCGCGAACTCGCCTTCGATCACCACTTCCCCCGGCTCGGCCGCCGTCCCCGGGGCGTGCAGGCGGAACTTCACGTTCCAATCCTTGGGCCAGGCGGGGAAGAGGATGATCTTGTCGCCCACGTGCTGGATGAGCATGTGTTGCAGGGCGATCATGGCGACGTTGCCGTGGTCCTGGTCGGGGGTCCAGTCGAAGTTCGGGCCGAACCAGGCGGGGAAGCGCGTGCCGGCGTAAGGCGTGGTGAAGTTGTGGACCACGTCGCGCTTGGCCTCGTCGGCGAGGCCGAGGCAGGCCGCTTGGATCGCGTCCTGCCGCCAGCCCTCCGAGCCCTTGATCAGCCGGGCGGCGAAGGTGGCGAGGCCCGTCTCCAAGTCGGGCCGGCCGACGCCCAGCAGGCGGTAGGGGAAGACGGCGTAAAGCTCGGGGTTCTCCGAGTTGGCGTGCTTGTCGAACTCCTCCGCGGGCAGCACGACCGTCTTGCCGTCCACGGTTTTCACCGGGAGCGGGGGGAGCTGGTCGCGCAGGCGCTGCCAGCCCTCGCGGTCGCCCTCGACGCCGGCGCCCCCGGGGGAATCGGGCAGGGCGATGAGCCGGTCGAGCACGCGCATCAAGCCGGCGATCTCGGGCGTGGGGTTGACCGCGTGGTGCCAGGTCTCCAGGGCCGCGGCGGGCTCGATGCGCAGCCGGCCGGCGTCGCGGGAGAAATGCTCGTCGAAGAACTGCAGCAGCGGGCGGGCGAGCGGGAGCAGCGTGTTCGCGAGGAACTTCGCGTCGGCGGTGTAGTCGTAGCGTTCGATGGCGAGGCTGAGCAGCTCCAGCGAGCAGGACCAATACCAGCGGATGTAGGTGTTGGTGACTTCGCTGATGGGCAGGCCGTCGCGCTTCCAGCCGTAGTTCTCGTCGGCGTATCCGCCCCAGAAGTGCATGGTCTCGGGGAAGAAGGCCCCGCCGTGGTTGAAGTAGAGGCGCGTGCGGGCCTCGAGCATCGGCATCGCGCGGAGGTACATCGCGAAGAGCGGCTCCATCATCTCGAAGTCGCCCGTGGCGAGCATCGGCCAGTAGGGCAGCCGCGTGTTCTGGAACCAGTAGGGCCCGCCCCAGCGGCGGAAGTCGGCGTCGTAGGATTCGTCGGGCGCGAAGTTCCAGTCGGCGGTGAAGAGCGAGCCGTTGAATTTGATGGGGAACTGCCCGCGCCCCGCGCAGGCGGAGATGAACCGCTGCAGCGCGTAGCCTTTGCTCACCGCCTCGGCCTGGGGCGAGCCCGTCACCTCGATCCAGCTTCGGCTCCAGAAGGTCCGCCACCAGCGCTCGTGCGCCGCGCGGGAGGTCTTGATCTCCACGCGCAGGGCCTGCTCGACCTGGTCGTCGAGCTGCCGGGCCCACTCCAGCAGGGTGGGCGTCTGGGCGGTGTGGAGGTGGACGCGGAAGGAGTGCCGGCGCGCGGGGTTCGCCGACTCCAGCGTGACGTTGTCGAGCGGGTGCAGCCCCTTGCCCTCGATGGCCCCGCCGAAGGTGCGGTGCAGGAGCGGGTCGGCCGCGGGCGGCGCGAGGGATTCGAGCCCCTGGTGCTTCATGCTCGCCGGCCAGATGGAGCGTTCGTTGCGGTGGCACCAGACGAGCCGTTCGCTGCGCGGGTCGAGGATCGTGTCGGGCTCCTCGAAGATCGGCTCGGGTCCCCCGCCCAAGCCGTAGAAGGAGTGGACCTCCTTGCCGGAGATCGCGCGGCGCTCGTGGCGCCAGAGTTCGAGCTCGACGCGCAGCTTCACGTCGCCGCTGGCCTGCGCCTCGACGTGGACGATCGGGGCGTTGGCGTCGACCCAGACCCAGATGGTGGCCTTGGGCGTCTTGGGGTCGCCCAGGGTGAGCTCGTAGCGGCCACGGAAGAGGTTGAGGAATTGGCGGATGGGCGTTTCGGGCGTGATGCCGGCTACAGGGCTGCTGGGGGAGAGCTTCACGCGGACCAGGCCGAGCTTGAGCGGACGGGCGTCCTGGCTCCAGGCGTCGGTGCGGGCGATGTAGAAGAGCAGGTCGCCCGCGGCGTCGGCCCAGACGTTGAGCCCGACCTCGCCGTTGCCGAGCGGCATGGAGTCGGCCGATCCGCGCGAGGGCGTGGGGCCTGGGCCGTCGAAGGTGACGGCGAAACGGTTGACGCGGGGTTCGAGCGAGGGCTGCATGGGGAGTCCGGGTAGGGGGCTGTTGCGGAGGCAGACGAGGGAAGGGGGGCGGAGCGGGGGGCCCGACGTAGGCGATGCGTGGCGAAGCGGGGCATTGTACCGGCAAGCGGGAAGGGGCTCGCGTCGATTCCAGGGCGGCGATTTCGACGAATGGACGATTCACGCCCCAATGCGGGTTGCGTCGATATTTCTTAGCGCGTCCCGAGGGGTTCGGTGCGGTCGGCGGTGGCAGGAGCGGGCGGAACATGGGCACCGACAGCCAGAAGAAAACATCGCTCAGCGGTCCGGCTGCCACTTCGACTTTGACGTCGACGTCGGCGTCGCCCGCGGCCTCCTCTTCGAATCCCGAGGTGGTGGTGCCGTTGCCCGTGCCCGTGCCGCCGATGCGGCTGCGGGCGGTGCGGCGCGGCGCGCCCCCCGGAAGCCCCGGAACCGCCACGGCTCCCGCCGCCCAGCCCGCGCCCGCTTCGCCGGCGGTCGTGGCGAACTCCGTCCCGCCGCTGGCGTTTCCACATCGCGCCGCCGCCCCGATGCGCATCCCCTCGGCCGTGCCCGCCGGCCCGGTTTCCCGCGTCGCGCCTCCCGCCGCCCGCCCCGGCCTCGCCGGTTCGCCCGCCGCCGCCGCACGACTCGGCTCGTCGAGCGCCTCCGCGATTCCTGCCGCCATCCCCGCGCGGCTGCCCGTCATCCCGCCCTCGGGCATCCGTCCCCCGATCGCCCGCACCGGCCCGCCCTCGGCCTCGCCCTTCGAGAAGTCGATCCGCGATTTCCTGGGCTACTGCCGCATCGAATGCGGCTTCGCCGACGCCACCCTCGCCGCCTACGCCTCCGACCTGCGCGAGCTCGCCGCCTGGCTCGAGTCCAAGAGCGTCCCCGGCTGGCAGGCCCTGACTTATCCGCTCATCACCGACCACCTCCGCCACCTTGACACCCGCGGCCTGGCGACCAGCTCGATCTCCCGCCACGTCGCGACCATCCGCGTCTTCGGGCGGTTCCTCGAGTCGTCGGCGATGCTCGACAAGGACCCCGCCGACCTGCTCACCCAGCCCTCGAACTGGCAGACCGTGCCCGACGTGCTGGGGCAGACGCAGATCAAGAAGCTCCTCGCCGCCCCGCAGCAGACCGATTCGCTCTACCTGCGCGACGTCGCCCTGCTCGAGCTGCTCTACGCGGGCGGCATGCGGGCCAGCGAGTTGGCCGACCTGACCCTGACCGGGCTGCACATGGATTTGGGCGTCGCCCGCGTCATCGGAAAGGGGAACAAGGAACGGATCGTCCCCATCGGCCGGCCTGCGCTGGAGGCGACGAAGCTCTATCTGGGCGAGCTGCGCCCCAAGCTCCTGCGGGCCGAGAAGCCCACGGACCGCCTGCTGCTTTCGCGCAGCGGGGCGCCGATCACGCGCATCGTGGTCTGGCAGGTCGTGACCAAGCACGCCCGCCGGGCGGGGCTGCGCGACGTCCACCCGCACACGCTGCGGCATTCCTTCGCGACGCATTTGCTCGCGGGCGGGGCCGACCTCCGCGCGGTGCAGGAGCTGCTCGGCCACGCGAACATCAAGACCACGCAGATCTACACGCACGTCGACGCCTCGCGGCTCAAGCATGTCATCGAGAAGTTCCATCCGCGCCCGTGAGATGGGCATTGTTAGCCGGACGCGCAAGCGACGGAAGTTAGTCCGCGTGAAGCCGCGTGAAGCCGCGCGAGCCTCGCCCAAAAACCAATTCAAACATCCGTCGCTTGCGCGTCCGGCTAACAAGACGGAACACCCCGGCCCCGCGGGGCGTATAAGGTTCCAGAGGCGTCCCACGTTTCCCGCGTGAGTCTTCTGAAACCCTTCGAGCCCCGAACCAACCCCGCGATGTCCCCCAACCCCCGGCAACTCGGCGCGACGCGCGGCAAGCGCAGCGTCAGCTTCGGCGCCCTGCCCAAGGGCCCGACGTGGCGCGCCCGCCTCGCGCGCCTGCCGCGCGGGGTCTGGGTCGTCTGGGGCATCATGCTCGGCCTGCTCCTCGCGCTGCTCGTCACGTGGCAGGTCATGACCGGGCCCCAGCGCCGCGAGCTCCATCGGGCCCAGCTCGCGCTGGAGGCCCTTCCCGAATTGGACGAGGTCCACCTGAGCGTCCCGTGGTTCGCCTTCTCGATGCCCGAGTCGGTGGAGGTGACGGCCTTCGGCCTGCCCCCGATGGCAGGCCAGATCGCCGAGATCCGCGTGGAGATGAGCGGGACGTACGACCCGCGCACCTTCACGGCCCATCTCAAGGGACGTAAGCAGGTGTTGTTCCCCAACACCAAGCTCGAATTGGATTGGGAGCGCACGGTGCCGCCGCAGGGCGGTGGGTGAACGAACCGCGAACACCCCACGCCCGATAAAACCGCCGCCCACGCCCGCCTTCCCCTCCGTCTGGGCGTTTTGTTCCGCCTCCACTCTTCCCAAACGTCACCAACGGCTTAAGTGGCCCCCGCGTCCTGCCGATTCTGGACCTAGGACCGGCGACAGCCCGCGCGCGTTTTGCGGGCACAGCCAACGGAAGGCGGAGCATTCATGGACAAGGCAAGCTTCATCGGCCTGATGATCTGCGTGGTCATCCTCGGCTTCGTCTTCATGGAGACGTCGCACGGCAACCTGATGATGTTCTATTCGCAGGAAGGCTTCCTGATGGTCTTCGGCGGAAGCATCAGCGTCGTCTTCATGTCGATGCCGCTCGACAAGGTGCTCGGGCTGGGCAGCTACCTGCGCAAGTACATGTTCAACTCCGGGCGCGACCCGGTCGAGATCGTCAAGCTCATGAGCACCCTCGCCGAGAAGACCCGCCGCGACGGCATCCTCTCCCTCGAGGCCGAGGCCGAGAAGCTCAAGGCCGTCGACCCATTCCTGGTCAAGGGCCTGCGCATGGCGATCGACGGCATGGACCCCAACGCGATCGAGTCGACGCTGCGCATGGAGATCATGGCCATGCAGGAGCGCCACAAGGCGGGCAAGAAGTTCTTCGACCTCATCAAGCTCTACGGCCCCGGGTGGGGGCTGGTCGGCACGCTCGTCGGTCAGGTCGGCATGTTCGGCAACCTCGAGGGCGGCAGCATCGGCGCCCTGGGCAAGTCGCTGGCGGTCGCCGTCTGCGCGACGATGTACGGCACCGTCCTGGCCAACGCCATCTGCGGCCCCATCGGCGACAAGCTCGCGCTCCGCTCCTCCGAGGAGCTCATCAGCCGGGAGATGACCCTCCAGGGCGTCATGTCCCTCCAGGCGGGCGACAACCCGCGGCTGATGCTCGAGAAGATGTACGCCTTCCTCCCCGCGGTCACCCGCGAGAAGCTCAAGGCCGCGGCGTGAGCCGATTGGCGCAGTGAGTCCGCAGCATTCTGGTTTTCCGCAACCGATTCTCCGCACCAGCCCCGCGAGCCCCAGTCATGGCCGAGCACGAAGAAAAACACGGCGAAGGCGAGCACGGCTCCCACGGCGGCGGCAAGAAGCACGGCGGGGGAGGCCACGGCGGCGGGGGCAGCCACGAGGAGCACGAGGGCGCGCCGGAATGGCTGATCTCCTTCGCCGACAACGTCACGCTCATGATGGGCTTCTTCGTCATCATGCTCGCGATGAACATGGGCCCCAAGGGCTCCGACGTCAAGCCCGTGCAGGGCGAGGGCAAGGGCGGCGAGCAGTCGGCCGACATGGTCGACCTCTCCATCGCCATCCGCGAGGCCTTCAACAACCCCGTCTCGATCACCTCGCGCAAGCCCGAGGACGCGATCATGGTCAAGCGGATGATTCAGCGGGCCTCGGGCAGCTCGACGGACGCCGCCGTGCGCGGGAAGGACCATGACGTGCAGTCGGTCCGCCCCAGCGACCTGCACTTTCCGGGCGGGATGGTCTGGTTCGACGACGAATCCAGGACGCTCAGCCCCGCGTCGCGCGAGCAACTGCTGAACTTCGCCGCCCAGATCAAGGGGCTGCGGCTGATCATCGAGCTCCGCGGCCACGTCAGCGCGGCCGAGGGCTTCCGATTGGCCGACAAGGCCTGGACGCTCTCCTTCGAGCGGGCCTTGGCGGTCGAGCGCGTCCTCTCCGAGGGCGGGATGGACCGCAGGCAGGTCCGCATCATCGCCTGCGGCGACAACGAGCACGCCAAGGAGCAGGCCTACAACCCCACCGACCATAGGCAGAACCAGCGCGTCGAGGTGGTGGTGACGGATGACCTGTTGAACGATCCGATTCAGAAGCCGGGCGAGGGCAAGTCGGACGAGCACGCGTCGGGCGAACACGTGCCTGCTGAACGCTCGCACGAGTGAGCGAGCCTCAAACCCCAGGCGCCGCAGTGCCCGGGCTTTGAACCTGATCGCACTTCAATTCACTTCGGCGTCTCTTCGCTCACGACGCCTTGATCTTGCAGACGCGCCGCTTGCCCACGCGCAGGATCCCCTCGCCCGCGACGGACACCGTCGCCTTGGGGTCGGTGATCTTCTGGTCGTCGAGCGTGACGCCGCCTTGCTCGACCAGCCGGCGGGCGTCGGACTTGCTCGTCGCGAAGCCCACGGCGCAGATCAGGTCGAGCATCCCCATCGCCCCCTGCGCCAGCGCGGGCACGACCTTGGTCTCCAGGTCGGTCGGCAGTCCGCCGCCGCCCTGCGAGAAGCGCCGGCGGAACTCGGCGCTGGCCAGCTCCGCCCCCTCGCGCCCGTGGAACTCCTCCACGATCACCCGGCCGAGGATGTCCTTCGCGTCGCGCGGGTGCGTCTGCGATGAGTCGAGGATGCTGGTGATCCGCTCCGGCGGCAGCGCGGTGAGCAACTGGAAGTAGTTCGACATCAGCGCGTCGGGGATGCTCATGATCTTCCCGAACATCTCCGCGGGCGGCTCGGTCACCGCCACGTAGTTCCCCTTCGACTTGCTCATCTTCTCGTGCCCGTCGAGCCCCACGAGGATCGGCATCACCATGACCACCTGCTTGGCCATGTCGTGCTTCGACATCAGCTCCCGGCCCATGAGGTTGTTGAAGGTCTGGTCGGTCCCGCCCAGCTCCACGTCGCTCTTGATCACCACCGAGTCGTAGGCCTGCATGATCGGGTACATGAATTCGCTGAGGACGATCTCGCGCTGCTGCTCCATGCGCAGCTTGAAGTTCTCGCGGTGCAGCATCTGCTGCACGGTGACCATGCCGGTGAGCCGGAGCACGTCGGCGAAGGAGAGCTTGGAGAGCCACTCGGAGTTGTGGCGGACCTCGATCTTGCCCGGGGAGGTGTCGAGGACGCGCCCCGCCTGCTCGAGGTAGGTGCGGGCGTTGCGGAGGATCGCCGCCTCGTCGAGGACGGGGCGGGTGGTGTCGCGCCCGGTGGGGTCGCCGATGCGGGCGGTGTAGTCGCCGATGATCAGCACGGCCGTGTGGCCCAGGTCCTGGAACTGGCGCAGCTTGCGGAGGACCACGCTGTGCCCCAGGTGGATGTCGGGGGCGGTGGGGTCCATGCCCAGCTTGATGCGCAGGGCCTTGCCGGACTGGAGTTTCTTGCGCAGCTCCTCGAGGCTGTAGATCGCCTCGACGCCGCGGGAGAGTTGCTGGAGGTGGGATTCGACGTCGCTCATGCCGGGGATGATAACCGCTGCTGAGGCGCGGCGGGCCGGGGTTTCCCCGGGCTTGCGCGGCGAAAAGGCGTTGCCCCGGGGCCTCCATCCGATACACTGTCGCCATTCGTCATCGTGTTTTTCGCTTCCGCGCCCGGGACCCACCCAGCCAACACCGCAAAGGAACCTTCCATGACGCAGACCCCCGAAGTCCCCGCCGCCGGCTGAGGCCCCTCGGCCGATGAACGCCTCTGGGGCATGCTCGCCCACATCGTCGCGATCTTCTTCCCCATCATCGGTCCGCTGGTCATCTGGCTGGTCAAGAAGGACTCGATGCCCTTCGTCAACAGCCAGGGCAAGGAGGCGCTCAATTTCCAGATCACCATGCTGATCGCCGCCGTCGTGCTCATCGTCACGATCATCGGCATCATCCTGCTCCCCGTTCTGGGCATCGCCAACCTGGTCCTCTCCCTCATCGCCGGGCTCAAGGCCCATGAGGGCAAGGATTACCGCTACCCGTTCGCGCTGAGGCTGATCAAGTGAATCCCACCCGCGCCTGGGACATCGCTTCTGAAACTCAGCCCGCGCCCCACCTTCGTCGCCCGGATGGCCAAGCTCGGCCTTTCGTTCGACGCTGAGCCCGGGGCGGGGTTTTTTCATTTTCCGAACCCCGCGGCCGACTATCGGTTCTACCTCACGTCGCTCCCGCCCCCGCGGCTGTTCTCGCTGCTGCAAAGCGTTCTGGACCTGCTCAAGCCCCGCACGCATTTCCATCTCTGCAAGCGGGGTTTCTCTCCCTGGGGACGGAGCAACCCGGCCTACACGTGGCGATCGCTCGACGCTCACGAACACGTGCTGCGCGCGCTCGGCATCCCATTGGGAGGTCGCGGCGCCCTGCGGTTCAGCATGGGCCAGTCACACGAAGGACTGGCCTTGCTCTACCACTTGGCGATGGTCTGCACGGGGCCCGACGACGACGTTCACCTGATCCCCGACCATGGCCGATGTTTCGCCACGCTCAACCACCACGATGTGATCTTCATCGAGTTCGCGAACCGAAGGTCGGCCGGGCCGTTCGTGCGCCGGATGGCGAAGGCGGGATTCGAGTTGCCCACGAAGATTCCTGACGAGACGTTTTACGTTCCAAAGTGGATGAAGCCCAAGCCGCACGCCGATTGATCCCCGCCTCCCCTCCGCTATCCTGCCTCGCATGACCAACCCATCCGTTCCCGTCGCCTCCGTCGACTACGGCCAAGCCCGCGGCTGCCGCTTCCTCCGCCAGGCTTGGGTCCCCATGCGCGACGGCGTGCGCCTCGCCACCACCATCTTCCTCCCCGAAAAGCCCGGGCGCTATCCCGTCGTCGTCCAGCGCACGCCCTATGGCAGGCTCGGCTGGCTCGACGGGTGGGACCAGTGGACCAAGAACGGCTACGTCTTCGTCTGCCAGGACACCCGCGGGCGCAACGACTCCGAGGGGCAGTTCTACCCCATGCTCCATGAGACGACCGACACGCCCGACACGCTGGCGTGGATCCGCAAGCAGGAGTGGTGCAACGGGCAGGTCGGCACGATGGGGCCGTCGTACCTCGGGTGGATCCAATACCTCGGCGTGGTCGGCGCCGCCGGCGCGGGCGTGGGGCGCGGCGGGGTCGTCAGCGCGGGCCCGCCTGTCCCGGACGGCATGCCCGACGCGATCCTGCCCACCTTCCTCCCCGGCGACGCCTTCATCCGCGGCTTCTACAACTACGGCGCGATGAGCCTCTTCCTCACCTTCTGGTGGCTCTGCTTCGACGTCGGCTCGCGCGTCAACAACAACAGCGCCATGGGCTTCTTCGACGTCGAGAAGCTCTGCAAGCACCTCCCGCTCGAGACCATCGACCTGGTCTGCGGCGCCGGCAAGAGCGACATGTGGCGCGAGGTGACGGAGAACATCACCCGCACCGACTGGTGGAAGCAGATCACCATCCGCGACAAGCACGAGCATTTCACCATGCCCTCGCTGCAGGTCTGCGGGTGGTACGACTACTACCCGGCCGAGATGATCTACCAGTGGCAGCAGATGCGGGCCAAGGCCAAGACGCCCGAGATCGCGCAGGGCCACAAGCTCCTGCTCGGCCCGTGGGGCCACCACCACGGCCTCGAGCCCACCGCCGACGGCCAGCGCGCCGTCGACTTCGGCCCCGACTCCGGCTTTCACGCCACCGGCATCTACCGCAAGTGGTTCGACCGCGTCTTCAAGGGCATCCACCCCGCCGACGGCCTGGGCGACCGCCCGCTGCGGCTCTTCGTCATGGGCGCGAACACCTGGCGCGACGAGGACGAGTGGCCGCTCGCCCGCACGCGCTACACCAACTACTACCTCCACAGCGGAGGCCACGCCAACACCCGCGCCGGCGACGGCCTGCTCCGCCTCGTCGCCCCCTCGGGCGTCGCCGGCAGCGACGCCGACCGCTACGACTACGACCCCGCCAACCCCATGATGACCCGCGGCGGAAACCACTCCATCGGCCCGTGGAACGACTTCTACAAGAAGCTCATCTGGTGCGGCCCCTGCGACCAGGGCCCCAACGAGGACCGCGCCGACATGCTCGTCTACACCACCCCGCCGCTCGAGGCCGACGTCGAGGTCACCGGCCCCGTCAGCCTGCGACTCTGGGCCACCACCAGCGGGCCCGACACCGACTGGGTCGCCCGGCTGGTCGACGTCCACCCCGACGGCAAGGCGATCAACATCACCGAGGGCATGATCCGGGCCCGCTTCCGCGCCGGCGACTGGATGCGCCCGGAGCTGGTCACGCCCGGGGCTGTGGTCGAATACGAGATCGACCTGCAGGTGACCAGCAACCTCTTCAAGAAGGGGCATTGCATTCGGCTGGAGATCACCAGCAGCAACTTCCCGCTCTGGGACCGCAACCTCAACACGGGCGAGCACCCCAACCGCAGCGCGAAGATGGCCGTCGCCCGGCAGACGATCTGGCACGACAAGACGAGGCCTTCGCACCTTGTGTTGCCCGTCATTCCGTGATCGGAAGCTAAGGCATTTTCTTCTGCCCCAACGGGGCAGCATGTGACAGCCCAGGGCAACGCCCTGGGTTGAGTCGCCACGAAATGAATTGGAGCCCTGTAGGGGCGACACCGTGCGAGGCGGATCGTTCAAACGCGCCCTTTCAGGGCTCTGTCTTTGGAGGGAGGCGCCAACCCGGGGTTTCACCCCGGGCTGTCACAACCCGCCCCGTTGGGGCGAAGAGTCGCCACTCATGGCCTGCTGCGATATGAAGGACAAGAGCACATGTCCAAGAGAAGGGGCTTAAGCCGTCCCCGCGCGTTGGAGACGAACAACAAAAGCCCAGGCACGCAGTGCCCGGGCTTTGGGTTTCAATCGCGTCGAGCGCCTCGCGCTCAGACCTTCGCGCCGTAAACCTCAGGCATCGGCTCGCCCTGCTTCTTCCAGTGGGCGATGATCGCGTCGGCCTTGCCGGCGCTGTTGAGCATCTGCAGCTTGCGCTGGACCATCGTGACGATGGCGTCGCGCGCCGGGCCCAGGTAGTTGCGCGGGTCGAACTCGGTGGGCTTGGTCGCGAAGACCTCGCGGATCTTCGCGGTCATCGCCAGCCGCAGGTCGGTGTCGATGTTCACCTTGCACACCCCGTACTGCCGCACCGCCTTGGCGATCTGCTCCTCGGGCACGCCCATCGTCCCGGGCATGTTCCCGCCGTGCTTGTTGATCAGGTCGATGAACTCCTTGGGCACCGAGCTCGACCCGTGCATCACCAGCGGCAGCCCCGGGCAGGTCTTCATGATCTTCTCGATCCGGTCGAAGGCCAGCTTCGGCTCGTGCTTGAACTTGAAGGCCCCGTGGCTGGTGCCGATGGCGACCGCCAGCGAGTCGATGTTCGTGCGGGCGTAGAAGTCGCGGGCCTGCTCGGGGTCGGTCAGGAACTTCTCGACGTTCTTCTCGTATTCGTGGGCGTCGAGGCCGACGACGTCTTCCTCGATCCCGCCCAGCATCCCCAGCTCCGCCTCGACGACCACGCCCGCGGCGTGGGCGATCTTCACCGCGTCGGCCGTGAGCTTGATGTTGTGCTCGAAGTCATGGTGCGAGCCGTCGATCATCACGCTGGTGTACCCGTCGGCGATGCAGGCCTTGATCAGGTCGAGCGTGTCGCCGTGGTCGCAGTGGATGGCGATGGGGACGTTGGGGTATTCCTCGACGCAGGCGTCGATGATCCTGCGGAGGAAGCGGATGTTGGCGTACTTGCGGGCCCCCTTGGAGATCTGCAGGATGCAGGGCGACTTCTCCTTGGCGCAGGCCTCGATGATGCCCTGCGTGATCTCCATGTTGTTGACGTTGAACGCCCCGACGCCGAACCCGCCGGCGTAGGCGAGGTCGAACATGGGCTTGGTGGTCATGAGCATGAGGCGGTCCTTGTGAATGGGGCCTGGGTGCGGCGGACCCGCGTGGCGGCGCGCCCGATCGGCCGAGCGCCACACTATATAGCCGCGCTGGCGTTTTCACCACGCCGCGGTAGGCTCTCGCAGGTGGGGTGTCCCGCATCGTCTGGTGCCACATGTCATCGTACTCGTGACATGTGTCTTGAGAGGACGTGAATTCTGGTTCCCCGGGTGTCCTTGGGCCGGTGGTTCACGGGCAGTTGTCACGTGTACCTTGACATGTGGCACCAGACTACGTTCGCCCGACGCGGCGGGCTAGATCCGGCTCCATCCATTCCTATCCCATCCCTCCCTCCGGAGTCCTCGCATGTCGTCCACCGTCCGCTGCTCCACCTCTCGCCTGCGTCTCGCCGGCGCGCTCCTCGCCCTCACTGCCGCGCTTCTCACGGGCTGCAAAAACCCGGCCGTCACCTCCGCTGAACACCCAACCACCCAACCCGGGGCCGCCACGATGTCCACGCCCGCGCCCGATCCCTCAAAAATCTCCCCGCTCTACACCGTCACCGTCAACGGCAAGCCCGTCCCCGTCCTGGCCTGCCTCACCACCCGCATCACCGACGAGCAGGGCAAGCTGATGGCCGACCGCCACCAGACCGAGCAGCGCATGCCCGGGGCGATCTGCGCCTTCGACTTCAAGGGCTCCGCCACCGTCGAGGTCACCGTCCTGGGCCCCGCGCTCCATCTCCCGCTCAAGACCGTCACCGTCCGCCCGCTCCGCCGCAACATCAAATCCAGCATCGAGGGCAGCACCCTCCGCTTCCAGCTCAAGGAGGCCTGCCAACTCTCCATCGAGCCCAACGACGCGATCCTCGCCCCGCTGATGTTCTTCGCGAACGCGCCTGAGGAGAACGGCGTGAAGCCGGCCGCTCCCAAGCCGATCGCGGGCGCCGCGCCCTCCGCCGGCGGCGCGCTCGAGGCCCCCGGGCTCATCTACTACCCGCCCGGCGTGCACGAGATGGGCGTGCGCAGGCTCGAGTCGAACACCACGCTCTACCTGGCCGAGGGCGCCGTCGTCCACGGGCGCGTCGAGGCCGAGAACGCCGCGAATGTCCGCATCCTGGGGCGCGGCATCCTCGACGGCAGCAAGATCAAGCTCGAGAACGCCGGGCGCGGCATCCGCCTCTTCAAGTGCCGCGACGTCCTGATCGACGGCATCATGCTCATCGACACCGCCTCCTGGGGCATCGAGATCAACCACTGCGACCACGTGCGAGTCCACAACGTCAAGGCCCTCTCCGGCAGGGGCTCGGGCGACGGCGTCGACGTCTGCAGCTCCGAGGATGTCAGCGTCGACGAGTGCTTCTTCCGCACCCACGACGACTCGATGAACGTCAAGGGGCTGACCGACCTGGGCTACCCGGGCGGGAAGGACGGCAAGCAGTGGTCCTCCGACGGCGTCCGCAAGCCGGCCCGCAACATCCGCTTCACCCGCTGCGTGGTCTGGAACGACCGGGCCCACGCCCTGATGATGGGCCCCGAGACGCGCACCACCGAGATCTGCGACGTGCTCTGGAAGGACATCGACGTCATCCACGCCTTGAGCGTCCACGCGATGGCGATCTTCAGCGGCGACGCGGCCGAGATCCACGACATCCGCTACGAGAACATCGTCGTCGAGGACGCGCGGGTGATGGAGTTCATCGGCATCCGCGTCGGGCCGACCTACACCACCGCCGACCCGCAGCGCGGGGGCGTCCGCAACGTCACCTACTGCAACGTCCGCTCGCTCACCCCCGGCTCGCACTCCGTGCTCGCCACCGACGACCCGCACGGCCCGATCTCGCGCATCACCTTCGACAAGCTCTTCTTCGCGAAGGAGCAGGTGCTCGACGAGAAGACGATGCTCCTGCACAAGCGCGGGAGCGTGACGGAAGTGAATTGGCGCTGAGGGAGCGAGCGGGCTTTCTCCCATCAGGCGCAGCCTGATCAGAGACGGGGACTGTGTCCCCGAAGATCGGGCGAGGCGGTACTCCGCCGCGCGACGTGTCGGCGTCGTTGACGCCTTCAAGAGCCGATGACTCGCTCGGCAACAATGTTCGTGGTGCAGGTCACGCGCGAGACCAAGCGGTTCATGGCGGCCGACGAGCCGTGCGGGCGGGGTACCGCCTGCGCCCGGCCTTCGGACACACAGTGTCCGTCTCTGATCAGGCTGCGCCTGATGGGAGAAAGCCCGCGCGATCCACCATCGCGTTGGCGCGAGAATCAGGTGGATTCCGCATCAATCCGTCGCGAACCTTGGCTCAACTGTTCACTCGCACATAGCAGCCTTCGGCTGCGATGTGGCACGCCTTTGGAAATGCGAGGGGTCGCAACAGAGCCATCGCGTGTCCGCGGCATTTCCGTTGATCGTGGCGGGTTTCGCGGAATACGCTCTACCCGCCCTACGAATGCCGAACCTCGTCACACCACATGCTCATGCGCGCCGATGTGGTTCGCGCAATAGCAGGGGCTCCCCTTGCACTTGGGGCAATACCGGAACTCCATCTGCCGGTCCGACTTGTCGTTGACCCCGCAGACGACGCAGGTGTGGAAGGGCGTCTCGGCCTCCTTCGCGATCTTGCCCTGCTGCGAGGCGACGTGGACGGACCGCTTCGTGCGGCCGAGCATGTCGCGCCCGAAGAAGAGCAGGAAGTTCGCCACCGAGGCCGCGACCATGAGGCGGACCATCCCCGGGCCGGTGAACATCATGTAGCCGTACATCCCCCAGGTGAAGAGCGCGAGCCACTTCACCTGCACGGGGATGATGAACATGACGTAGATGATGTACTCGGGGTGGAGGTAGGCGAAGGCGAGGAAGACCGAGCCGAGGATGCCCAGCGGGGAGGCGACGCCCGCGGGGAGGAAGCAGGCGCCGACGACCGCGGCGACATAGCCCGTGAGCAGGAAGAGGTTGTATTTCGCGGTGCCCCACTGGGCCTCGAGGGCGGTGCCCATGAAGTAGAAGAACATGAGGGCGAAGAAGAGGAAGAGGACGTTGTCGCTTCCCATGATGAAGGGGAAGGTGACGAGCCGCCAGACCTCGCCCTTGCAGACCTCGCTCATGACCAGCTCGAGCCGGCCGATGCTCTGCTCGCGCTGGTCCTCGGGGATGGCGGAGGCGAACATGTAGGTGATGACCTGCGCACCGATGATGAAGAGCGTGGCGTGCGGGACGTCGAGCCAGCGGAGCAGGAGGTCGAGGGGTTTGCGGGGGCTCATGCGGGGAGGAGTTTCACGAGCCCCTCGTGCGGGCGGGCGATGACGATGGCGGCGACGACCTTGCCGACCTTCTCGGCGGCGGCCTTGCCCGCGTCGATGGCGGCCTTCACCGCCGCGACGTCGCCGCGGATCATCACCGTCACGTGGGCGGCGCCGATCTTCTCCTTGCCCACGACCTCGACGTTCGCGGCCTTGAGCATCGCGTCGGCGCCCTCGATCACGGCGGAGAGGCCCTGGGTTTCCAGCAGTCCGATGGCTTGCATGGTCGATCCTCGCTTGGATGTCGACGGAATGGGTGTCGTTGCCGTCGACGTTGAATTTGGATTCACCACCGGAACCGCCCCCGCCCCCGGAATGGTTCCCGGAACTGGAGCCGACGCCGCGCCGCCGTCCTGCGGAAGCATATGCAGGTAACCGCAGGTGATCGGGCTGTATTCCTGCGCGGTGTAGATCATCTTCGCGCGGGCCGGCTCCTCGAACTGGCGGAGAATGCAGGCGGTGAACTTCGCCCCCATCTGCGCGGCGATGGCGTTCGCGGCCTCGATCGCCCGCTCGACGTTGGCGAGGTTTCCCACCAGCTTGATGAGAGAGTCCTGCCCGGCGTTGCCCTCGACGCCGACGATCTGCACGTCCGCGGCCTTGAGCGCCTGGTCGGCGATCACCAGCGCGGGCGCGAGCCCGAAGACCTCGATGAGTGCGGCGGTGAGGGGCATCAGATCATTTCACTTCACATCAGAAGAAACCCCACGGAACACGACGGCGTACCGTCGCGATCCGTGGGCTTGGGGCGCTGTGCGCGCCTCACGCCGACAGCTTCGCCAGCACCTTCGCCACGATCTCCTTCAGCGCCGCCTCGTCCACGCCGCCCGCGCTCGCTCCTGGGACCGGGCATCCGCCCGCGGGCTGCGAGACCAGGCCGTGCTCGGCGATGAGGCACTGGATCGAGTTGGTGATGCGGTCGATGTTGAGCTGGCTCGCCGCCGACTGGTGCTGCCGGCCGCGTCCCATGCGGAACCCGCGCACGCTCATCCCCGCGCGGAAGCCCTCGGGGAAGTCGGCCCCGGTGAGCATCACCTCGATCAACGCCAGCATCTGGTACTGGATGCGCGTCGCCTCGGCGATCTTGCCCTCGCGGAAGAGGTTGTAGAGCTTCATGATCATCTCGGGCACGACGCCCGAGGTCGCGATCGTCCCGCCGTCGCCGCCCATCAGCAGCGACGCGAGCAGGATCTCCTCGCACCCGATGAGGAACGAGAAGTCCGGGCGGAGCGGGCGGACCTTGGCCATGGTGTTCATGAACCGCGGCAGGTCGCGCTCGGAGTCCTTGATGCCGACGATCTTCGGGTGCTGGCAGAGCGAGACGATGGTGGGGATGGCGATGCCGTTGGCGAACTGTGGGATGTTGTACATCACCACGTCGAGCTTCGACCGGTCGGCCAGCTCGTCGAAGTAGGCCCGGATCGAGTCCTGGCTCATCTTGTAGTAGAAGGGGGCGATGATCGCGCCGGCGCGGCAGCCCAGGTCGGCGTAGTAGTTCATCGTGTCGACGGTCAGGTCGATGTTCGCCTCGTAGGCCCCCGCGAGCACGGGCACCTCGCGCCCCGCGCGGCCGGCCCGCTCGACGGCGATCTCGATGACGCGCCGGCGCTCCTCGTAGGTCAGCCGGACGAACTCGCCGGTGCTGCCGTTGGGGTAGAGCCCGGTGATGCCGCGCTCGATGAGGTAGTCGATCAGCCGGCGGAGCTCGTCCTCGTCGACGCCCCCGCGGTCGTTGAAGGGGACCATGTTGGGGCAGAAGATGCCTTGGATCTTGTTGGCCATGGGGACCTCCGAGGGGCCCGCGTGAGGCTCGCGCCGGCGGGCGGACGGGGGAAAAGTCGGGAAAGCGGGGCATGATACCACAGCGCGGGACGTTGCTACGATGACGCTCCATCCCAGCCCGCGCCGGCCGATTTTTTCGCAGGATTCATCCCCATGACCCACCTCCCCGCGCGTCGCCTCCTCGCCTTCGCGGCCCTCCTCCTCGGCCTCGCCGGCGTCGCCTCCGCATTGCCCGACGCGCCCGCCACCGCCCCCGCCTCCGCCAAGCCCGCGAAAGCCGCCGCCAAGCCCGCGGCTCCGAAGCCCCCCGCGCCGACCTTCGACCAGATCGTCGCCGAGGGCGAGGCCTTCAAGCCCCTCGACGACAAGGGCTGGAAGCCCACCCACCAGGACGACAGCTACGCCAGCCACACCTACGGCGGGATGTGGTCGACCCACGGCGGCCTCCTCGGCGCGCCCGCCTCCGCCGTCGGCTCCGTCGCCACCCAATCCGTCGTCGTCACCGCCGCGGGCGACTACCGCGTCTGGAGCAAGTACCAGGCCCCGCCTTACTTCAACTACCTCCACCAAGTCGACGTCGTCCAGAACGGCAAGACCGTCTTCACCCACGTCTACGGCAAGCGCGGCACGCCCCGGCTCTGGAGCTTCGGCGCGCGCAGCACCGAACTGTGGTGGTACTGGGGCTCCGACCACGACACCGCCGAGTCGCCCGACGAGGCCCGCGCCAAGCTCGAGGTCGGCAACGCCGAGATCCGCATCACCGCCGTCGCCAACCCCGCCCCGGCCGGCGACCGCTTCGTCGACTTCATCCTCCTCACCACCAACCCCGCCGACGCCCCGACCCGCGGCACGCCCGCCACCCTCTTCGCCATCGACGCCCTGCAGGCGGCCCACCTCTACATCCGCTTCCAGAACTCCACCGCCGAGCCCGCCGAGATCGCCTGGCTCCGCAAGGGGCACTACCAGCCCGGCGGCTACGCAGGCGGCAAGGGCAAGCTCCCCGGCGCGCCCGTGCCCCCCGGGCAGTGGAGCCCTTGGGTCGACATCGGCCCAAACCTCCGCCTCCTCCACAACGAGGGCGTCTGGCTGACGCTCCCCGACGCCACCGTCGTCCCCGTCCAGTTCGCGCGCGACGCCGAGGGCAAGGAGCTCGTCGGCGACATGAAGGTCGTCAACGGCGAGGCCGTCAACGTTCCCATCGACATCACCTGGAACAAGGCCGCCCGCGTCATGCCCAGCCGCGACCTCGCCGCCCAGGTCGTCGCCCTCTGCAAGAAGTGGCGCACCGTCAACGGCGGCAAAAAACCCGCGGAAATCGCCTACTTCGGCTCCTTCCTGGGAGGCCAGGACTGGCTCATGGCGCTCAAGGACGCCTTGGGCTACAACACCGGCCTGCCTGACCCCTACACGCACCTGGAGGTGGACGGCTACCACCAGCACGCCAAGACCCCCGCCGGCATCGAAGGGCTCGCCCAGAACATGGACGACAAGTCGCGGGCCCGCATGAACACGATCTCCTTCGGCGACGAGATCACCATCGGCAGGATCGACTTCGCCGACCCCGCGATGCAGACGGCCTTCACCGCCTGGCTCAAGGAGCACGGCATCACCGAGGCCGACCTGGGCCTGCCCATCGACAAGGCGCTGCTCACGGACCACGACGCCAACCCCCATGTCGGCTGGTACGCCAACCTCTTCTCCGACGAGCAGCGCTTCGCCCATTTCCGCGAGATGACCCAACTGGCCCGGAAGCTCTTCGGCCCGCAGGTCCAGACCGGCGCCAACTACTCGCCCCACGGCCAGCCGCAGTACTACGGCGCGCTCAACCAGTGGGTCGACATCTTCAGGCACAACGGCATGACGATGTACTGGGCCGAGGACTACATCTTCAGCGTCCCGCAGGTCCCGCAGATGATCTCCTGGATGTTCGCCACGATGCACTGCGCGACCAAGTACAACCACCAGCTCATCCACTTCTACGTCATGCCCCATGCCCCGGGCCAGACCCCCGAGAACCTCCGCCGCAGCATGGTCTTCGCCGTCGGCTCCGGCGCCGCCCACATCGACAGCTTCTGGGTCGGCCCGCAGGAGCTGTGGACGGAGAACTTCGTCTCCTGGGGCTACAACGACATCTTCCGCGTCCTCCACGAATCGATCTTCGACTCCGGCGAGGTCGAGAAGATCTCCCGCCACGGCGTCCGCCGCGTCGGGCGCGTCGGCGTCGTCCTCAGCCGGGCGACCGCCTTCAACGAGGCCCGCGTCAAGGTCGACGCCGCGAAGGACCCCTTCGTCGCCCTGTGCGCCAACGCCATGACGCCGCGCAAGGCCAAGGACGGCACGGAACTCCCGCCCATCACCGCCCAGATCCTCTGCCGGCTCGAGCAGCAGATGCTCTTCCTCGCGCTCAAGCACGCCGGGCACAACCCCGAGCTGATCACCGAGGACGACATCATGGACGGCTGCCTGAAGAACTTCGACGCCGTCTACTTCGCCGGCGAGTGGGCCGACCACCGCGCGGTCGCGAAGCTCGACGCCTGGGTGAACGAGGGCGGCGTCCTCTTCGCCGACGCCGGCTGCGGGGCCCGCAACCAGTTCGACGAGGCCGACGAACGCATGGCCCAACTGCTGGGCCTCAAGGCCAGCCCCGCCTCGAAGGACCACTACGTCATCCGCCCGCTGCTCGAGCTCCCGCTCGCCAAGCCGATCGACACCCTCACGCTCGCCGGCGAGGCGATCCCCGCCATCGCGATGAAGCAGGTGCTCACGCCGGCCGGGGCAAAAGTCCTCGGCACCTGGAGCGACGGCAGCCCCGCCGCCACGGTCAACGCGCACGGCAAGGGCAAGGCCTTCGCCGTCGGCACGCTCGCGGGCGTCTCCTACATGAAGACCGCGCTCAAGGTCATCCCCTACGCCCGCGGGGGGCGGCACACCGTCTACAACCCCGTCGACTTCGCCCCCGCCGCCACCAAGCTCGCCCGCCTGGGCATCGACGCCGCGAGCGTCCCGCGCGACGTCGTCTGCTCCAACCCGCTCGTCGAGCCCGTGGTCATCGACTCCCCCGCGGGCACGCTGGTGACGCTGGTCAACTGGACCAACGCCCCGATCAAGGGCCTGACGGTGACGGTGAAGATGCCCGCCGCGCCGAAGGCGGCCAAGTCGGTCCAGCGCCAGCAGGATTTGCCGGTGAAGTTCGCCGAAGGGGCGGCGACGTTCAGCGTCGACCTCGACGAGGCGGACTACGTGGTGTTGACGCGGTGAAGGGGGCCCTGTTGAAACGCCTTTGTCTGATCAGAGACGGGGACTGTGACCCCGAAATCAGGGCGAGGCGGTACTCCGCCGCGCGAAGTGCGGGCGGCGTTGACGCCGTCATGAGCACGCGACGCGCCGCAAATCAAGCCTGTTGACGCAGGCCGCGCGTGGAACCGGACGGTTCATGGCGGCCGACGATTCGCGCGGCGGAGTACCGCCTCGCCCCGTCTTCGGACACACAGTGTCCGTCTCTGCCCCCGGAATGGATCAGGCTGCGCCTGATGGGAGAAGGCGAACATTCAACCTCGCCCTCCCGCCCGCAACCCACTCCGCCTCACACCTCCACCCTGATCTCCGCCGGCGCGATCGTCACCGTCAACGTCCCCGCCTTCCCGCCGCGCCCCGCTTGCACCGCGCGCACCTCGCCGCTCCCGCCCGCGTCGCTCCACCCCACGCCCAACCCCTTCCCGCCGCGCGTGCGCGTCACCTTCCCGCCCGCCAACACCGTCACCGCGACATGCTCGCGCGAGCGAGACGCGAACCGCAGCCGGGGATGGTCGATCCACGTATCAACGCTGGCCTTGCTCGGCGACGTCGCCGCGTGGCAGACGTTCAACACGCCGCCGACGCGCCCGCCCACCAGCGTGGCCTGTCCGCCCGAACCAACTTTCACGCGGTTCCCCTTGCCCGTCTGCAGCAGCGTGTCGAATCGGTGCAGGCCCGCCACGCGGGGGACGATCCAATCGACCTGCACGACCACCGGCCGATCGGCCGTCAACCGCACCGCGATCAGCCGCCGCGCGAGCGTCGCCGCCTCATACGACCCCGTCGCGTCGCCGACCGCAATAACCCACTCGCCATCCTTCGCGTCGACGCGCTCCCAGCGCAGAATCCCACCCGCCTCCGCGCCCTTCTTCGCCTCCTGCCCCTTGCCGTCGATGAGCACCTGGTTGTGCGACTCGCCATGCACGCCCATGCGCTTGACCTCGCTCGAGCCGGGGAGCGGCACCATGCCGTAGCCCGAGTCGACGACGAAGCACTCGCCCAGCGCGTAGAGCGTGTAGTTCAGCCGATCCTGCTGGGTGTGCGCGTGCTTGGGCGGCTGGGTGCATTGGAACGTCAGGTGCAAATCATTCCGCTCCCACCCGGTGCGGGCGGTGAGATGGTCGAGCCCGCTGAAGTGGTGCACGCGCGGGAGCTTGAGTTTCTCGGGCGTCAGGCCATCGTTGGCGGGCTCGCGGAAGAGCAGGAGGTAGGGGAGCTCGGAGATGAAGGCGGGGTCGCGCGGCTCGGAGCCGTCGGAGCCCGGACCTGCGTGGTTGAACCAGACCCAATCGCCCAGCGGTTCGCCGCTCTGCCGCGCGACCAGGGGCCAGAAGCAGGTGTGCGTCCAGTAGTGGTTGTCGTTGAAGTTGTTGATCGCCCCGCCCCCGGGGAGCGACTCCACCGCCATGTAGCGGGCGAGTCGGCGGAGCGTCGGGTGGGCGAAGAGGTCGCGCCCGCCCGCGCGCTTGAGCGCCAGCGCGAAGAGCGTGATGTAGTAGAGCGAGGCCGATCCGTAGCCCGAGCCCTCGATCGGCCCGCCGTCGTTCCCCGCGACGTGGTCGAGCGTAAAAAGCGAATAAGCCTCGGCCCACATGAGCGCCTCGTGCAACGCCCCCCGGCGGACCGCGGGGTAGTCGTCGCAGAGGGCCAGCGCCATCAGCCCCGCGCCGCCGAAGCCGATGGGGGCGAAGTTGTTCCCCGGCGCGTGCAGGCTCTCGTGCCGGTGCGTCAGCGCCTTGTGGAAATAAGGCTCGAAATAGGCGGCGATCTCCGCGCGGTCGTCGGCCTTCATTGACGGGCGCACGAGGCTGTAGGCGATGGCCGACCCGAGCGTGATGTGCCCCAGGTCGAGCAGGTTGTCGAAGAGCCAGCCTTTGTAGGGCCTGCCGTAGTTGCAGTGCATCGGGCCCCAGCCCTGGCGGTGGCGGGCGATGGTGAGCAGGATGTTGGCCGCGAATTTCCCCAGCGCCGGCTCATTCCCGATCGCTCCCGCCCAGGCGAGGTCCTGCACCGCGAGCGTCAGCTTCCAATGCCCCTGCCTGCGGTCCCAGAGCTTCACGTTCTTGCGCTGGGTCCAGTCGATGAAATCCGCATGGCCCCGCGTCATGTAGCCGGCGCAGCGTTCGCGAAGTTGTTTCCAGAGCGAGGCGCTGACCGGGTCGCTCTTGATCCGCTTGCGGGCCGCGGCGATCTCGCCCGCCCCGGCCAGCATCCCGCCCTTGGCGTGGCGCGTCGGCATCGACCCCGGCGCGGGCAGGTAGCGCTCGATGAACGCGGCGCTCGCAGGCGTCTCGGCCCGGTCGGCGTGGAACATGTCCAGCAGCGTGCCCGCCTCGCGCGGATCGATCCGCCTGCGGGCCTGCAGTCTCTTGATGCGACGCGCCAGCGCGGGGGAGAGCGGCATGGGGTTCCGTTCGAGGGAGGTGGGGGAATGCGACGAGGATATACGGATTCGCGCCGAAGGTCGCGAGCGAGCGCTCTTGTCTGATCAGAGACGGGGACTGTGTCCCCGAAGACCGGGCGAGGCGGTACTCCGCCCGCGCGACGTGCGGGCGTCGTTGAAGCCGTCATGAGCACGCGACGCGCCCGAAAACAAGCCTTTTGACGCAGGCCGCGCGTGGAACCGGACGGTTCATGGCGGCCGACGATTCGCGCGGCGGAGTACCGCCTCGCCCCGTCTTCGGACACACAGTGTCCGTCTCTGCCCCCGGAATGGATCAGGCTGCGCCTGATGGGAGGAGGCGACGGACGCTCAACCCACCCTACAAAACCGCATTCACCTCGGCTGCGTCCAATACACCCTCGTATTGATGTACTCGTCCGGCTTGGGGTACCGCTGCAACCCATCCATCCAAAGCGCGCTGGGCAGTCGGTCCTTCAGGTCGTTGTGCCCCGTCTGGCGCTCGATGTTGCTCAGGCTGGTGCTGGCCTCGGGGTTGAAGGGCAGGAGGTTGCGGGGCGTGAAGGTCTGCCCGCCGTCGCTGGTCGAGAGCAGGCCGACGCCGTAGTTCCCGTCGAACTTCTCGTCCTCGGGGTTGGGGCGGTCGTCGCGGGCGCCGGCGGGCTCGATCATGAAAAGGACGTGCATCGCCCCGTCGGCGGTCATGCTCAAGCTCCCGCGCGCGCCCGAGGGCTTGGCGTCGGGCCAGGCCTTGCGGAAGGCCTCGTCGAGAGGCAGGTCGCGCCACTTGCCGTCCTCGCCCGGCGTCACCAGCCGCGCCTTGGGCTTCTTCTCCGTGATCTCGATGAAGTAGACGTACGGCTTGCCCTTCGCGTCGACGACCAGCCCGCCGTTGCGCAGCGCGATCGGCGGCGAGACGGGCTTCATCCCCACATCGACCTGCGCGATCATGTCGAGTTTCTCGGTCGTGGCCTTCGCGGGGATTGCCGAGCCGTCGGCCTTTTGCCAGGTGACGCCCAGGTCGTCGGTGCACATGTAGGCGACGGCCTGGTAGACCCCGCGCGTCGCCACCTCGCGGCCGCTCTCGTAGGAGTCGATCGCCAGGTGCAGCCGCTTGCCATCGGGGCCCCACGCCAGGGCGGCGTTGAAGCCCGAGTAGCCCGGGTGGTCGGCCCGGCGCTGGAAGACGTTCTCGCGCACGTGCCAGTTCCCGCCCGCCTTTTTGACGAAGAGGTTGAGCCCGCGCGGCTCGGAGTCGTGCCGGGCGGCGAGCACGAGGGTGTCGTCGGCCCCGCAGATCAGCATCGGGTAGGTGCCCACGCCCACCGCCACGGGGCGCTCCCACGCGGAGGCGTCGTTGGGCAACTTGCTCTTGTAGTAGGTCATCATCGTGACGTGGCCGCCGATGACCAGGTGGAGGAAGCCTTGGGAGTCGATGGCGAGCGCGGGGCGGGCGTGGTTGTCCTTGGCGGGGCCGACGCGGAAGATCGGGGACCACTTGCCCGTCGCGCGGTCGAGCGTGCGCACGACGTCGTAGTAGCCGGTGGCGTCGACCTCCTGCCAGGCGAGGTGGGTCCGGCCGTCGCGGGTGACGATGTTGTTGCCCGGGCCGGTGGTGGCGCGTTCGCTGCCGCGGTCGGAGACGAGGACCGGCTTGTCGCTGGGCCAAGCGGGATCGGGGGCCGGCCCCTTGATGGGCGAGACGGCATGCTTCACGACGGGCGCGGCGGGCTTGGTGGCGGCCGGCTTTGTGGTGGCGGAGGGTTTTGTGGCGGGTTGGGCGGAGGGCTTCGATGCGGGCGAGTTTCCGGGGGCGGGGGTGTCGGCGAAGGTCTGCGACGCGATGGCGAGCGTGAGGGCAAGCGCCAGGGAGAGGAGGAATAAAAGGCGGGTGGATTCGATCAGCATGAGGGGAGCCTCGGCGGTGAGGGGGGAGAGGCGGAATCGGCGGGCGTGTGGATGAAGGGAAGAGGATTGTAACGGGGTGGCTGCCACGGGCGGACAAGACGGCCGTGGCGACCGAGCGCTGGGTCAATCCGCGCATCGAACACCAAACCTGGGCTGAACGCCTTTCATCGCCGACGTCCACGAGGGTGAAATCGGGTCGACGGGAAGGAGCAGGAGAGGCGCGGCTCAGAGGCGAGGGGTGGGCGGCGGAGAGGGCGGCGGCCGGCGGTCCATTAAAGGGCATTTTCAGGCGCGCCACCTTCGTTTTCAGGTCAAAAACGCCACAAGATTTTTTTGAAAAAAATTCCGCCGAGCCCCAAAACAAGGAGTTGCGCGCGGTCCAAACCCGGCTTGTCCGGATTTGGCCGGACACTTGTGCGGGTCTTACAGGAGGCGCACTTTTTTTCCGCACAGGACCTCTATCGAGATGGGAACGGCCATGACTCCAGCTTCATCGACGAGCCGCGGGTGTCGATTTTGGGCCCGTTCCGGAGCCGATTGCACCTCCGGAAATCGCCCCCGGAATTCGACCCCGGAATCGCGTCTAAACTCGACCCCGAGATCGACCCGGAAATCGCCCGCTGCAATCGCCCGCGCCGACGCGTCGTTGTACGAACCACCCACCTCCGGCCCCGGTCCCGCCCCCGGAGCCGCCTACCTGATCTCGCCCCGCTCCACGCCGCCCGCGAATCGCTTTTCCGATCGTCTTCCCGGACCGCTTTCCCTGTTCGACTTCCTTGACGGAGCCCCGCCGATGCCTCGATTTTCCGGCCGAATCCTCGCCACGCTTCTCTGTTTTGTTTTCCTCGCGATCGTCCAGCCGCGGGCCGCGCACGCCCAGGGCGCGACGCACCGGCTCTACGACGACATCGCCTATTTCTTCGACAATTCCCAAGGACGCGACTTCGCCATCACGCTCGACATCCGCGACATCAACCACGTCGTCCGCGGCCCGAGCGAGGTGCTCGTGAAGGTCTACGATCCCGCGGGAAACCTGCTGGTCCGCGAAGTCATTCCCGACGACGGCGTGAACCCCAACGAGCCCGGCGGCGCGCCCGGCGCGTGGGACCACGACGCGTTTTATTACGCCACGCTCTATGGCCGCGGGCTGCGACCGGCGATCCCTTGGAGCCAGTGGTCCGAGCCGACGCGGCTCGCGGCGATGCCCAAGCGCACCTTCACCTACAGCGTGAAGGCCAGCGCCCTGAAGGACGGCGGGAAGGGCGTCTATCGCCTCGTGCTCGTCGGCGGGCCCAACATCTACGCGACCATCTCGACCTCCGAGCCCGACATGGCCTACGGCGTGAGCGGCGGGCCCGACTGGATGCACGGCCACCACGACCTCTTCGCCAAGCGGTTTTTCTGCCTGCCCAAGGGGACCGAGTCGATCGAGGTCGGCATCCTCGAACTCGACTGCCCCGCGAATCGGCGGGTGACGATCAAGACGCTGGATGGCCGCGTGCTGGTGTCGGCCGACGCGACGCGCGGGATGGCGGAGGCTCGCTACGCGCCGGCGAGCGCGGGCGAGATGGACGACATGGTCGTGGTGGTGGAGGTCTCGCCGGGGGCGAACGATTATTTCCTGCGCGTCGAGGCGTTGATGCCCAAGGAGCAGCGGAACTGGCGCGGCCAGCCTCGCTCGCTGGCGGTGCTCTGCCCGACCGAGGCGGCGGCCCGCGCGATCCACAACGGCGCGATCTACCACGACGGGCGCGTCTTCTGGCAGGGCTATCAAGTCCGCCTTTACGACTGGCTCAAGACGCTCAAGCCCGAGGACTTCACGCTTCCCGCCGACCTGCCCACGCGCCCGGGCTTCATCTCCGTCGGCTCGCACCAGAGCCCGATGCAGTTCCTGGGCAAGCGCGGCGAGACGTACAAAGACCCCAAGCCCGGCACGGCCGACATCCTCATGCACAGCTACCCGGCCCACAAGAACCGAAGCGCGCTGAACCTCGCGCTCAGCGAGATGCTCGAGGGCATGCTCGTCGTGGGGCCCAACGACCACGTCATGCACGGGCGCAACCTCGCCTACGAGATGGGGACCTATTCGTTCTTCTACCACCGCCCCGCGTGGCGGATTTTGCAGCAGTCCGACGCGCCCGAGCCCGCGAAGCAGGCCGTGCGCGAGTTCATGATCCAGGTCGGCGACCGGCTCGCCTTCGCCCGAGGGATCGAGCTGGTCAACGGCAACTCGGCGGCGAGCCTCGTGCAGGGGCTGCGCTACTGCGTCGAGGCCACCGGCGATCCGCTGCAGAAGGAGCTCTTCGAGACCTACTGGACCCGCTTCAGCACCGGCGGCTTCGGCGACCGCGCGGGCATCGGCCCCTCGGGCGGCATCCAGGAAGGCTACGGCTACGACTACCACTACGGCGGCTACGTGATGCGCGGCTGGCAGGCGGGCATCGCCGACCTCAACGAGAAAAAATTCTCCAACGCCCTCAACAACCTCCGCAACCTCTACAGCTACGTCTTCTGCGCCCCCGAGATGGCGGCCCCGTGGAACTCGCGCACCGCCGCGAAGCTCGCCGGCGGCGTCTACGGCCCCGACTCCGAGGAGTTCCGCTGGAAGGCCCTGGGCGGGCCCGACATCACCGGCTCGGTCAACGACGCCAACGAATTCTTCTACGCCCGTCGGCAGAATTACTACATGGTCGCCTACGCCGGGCGCATCACGCCCTCGTGGCTCGGCGAGAGCTTCCACGGGCAGATCGGCTTCAGCGGCGGCATCCTCGCGCAGCTCCTGGTCCCCGGCGCCTCGGGTCCCGGCGGTGTCCCGGGCGCGGGGCTGGTCCTCAACTCCAAGGTCCGCAGCGACTACGGCGGCGGCATGCACCCCTCGCAGTGGCGCAGCTTCCACCTCCACTCCCTGGTCGGCACCGGCGCCGACGGCAGCTCGATCGTCACCGCCTACAGCGAGCCCGAGCGCCCCCGGCTCGACGGCAACACGCTGCGCGTCGACGCCGAGGTCAGCCAGTCCTGCTTCCACTACTTCCGCACCTACACCTTCGGAGCGAACGACATCACCGCGACCGTGCGCCTGCGCGAGTCCGACGCGGAGAAGGTCTACGGGATCTACGGCGGCCCGCACGGGCTGCGCGGCATCGTCGCCGAGGCGTACGAGATGATCCCCTACGTCGTGACGCGCGTCAGCCCCGGGGCCCGCAAGCCCCCCGTCGCGATCACCAAGCTCACCCGCCTCGACGCCGACGGCAAGGAGATCGGCCCGATCACGCGCGAGCCCAGCCCCGCGGCGGCGTTCGTCGTCGAGCAGAAGGGCTACGGCGTGCGCATCGACCTCGACAAGACGCGCCCGATCATGCTGGGCAACAACGAGACGGTGCTGATCCAGATCGTCGCCCGCCCGAAGGCCGCCGGCAACGCCGAGGGCGAGCCCGCGGCGGGGGGCGAGGCCGAGGCACCCGACGCCGCGCCGGCGGAGAAGGAGGCCGCCGAGGCCGAGCCGACCGAGGGCGGGGGCGAAGCCGCTGCGGCAAACGGCCGCGGCGTGCCGGCGGCGAACGTGTCGTTGGCCTATCGGATGACGCCGTACCTGGGCGAAGCGCCCGCGGGGCCGGTGGTTAAGATCGATGCCGAGGGCGCTGCCGCGAACGCGGTCGCCGCCGCGACGCAGCCCGCCGCTCCGCCCAAGCCTGACTTGGTCCTTGCGGTGCTCAAGCCCGCGGCGTCGCTCGACGCCGTCGGGTCGGCGCTCGCCAACGTCAAGCCGATGAACGCCAAGACCGAGAGGGATTCGCTTGCCGACATCCGCTTCGCCGTCATGGGCGACCAGCTTGCGGTCGACGCCGTGGTGCACGACGAACATCCCCGTCGGGAGGGGACGGTCTGGAGGGGCTCCGAGATCGAGGTCTTCGGCGCGAACCCCAAGGCCCCCGAGAAGATATCCCAGCTTTTCCTCGCACCGTCGGTCGGCGAGACGCCCGCCGGCGCGTTCGCCAAGACGGCTGGGTCGATCAACTTCGAGAAGAAGATCCAGGTCCGCTCGACGCCCACGGAGAAGGGCTACCGGCTGCAGGCGCTGATCCCGCTGGTGTTGTTGGGCATCGACCCCGCGTCGGGCGAGGCGATGCTCGAGTTCCAGGTGACGGTACCGGGCGAACTGCCCACCGCGGCCGCCGCGGCCGCCAAGCCGGCGAAGCCGGTCAAGGGCAAGCCCGTCGCCGCGAAGCCGACCGCCCGCTACGGCACGGTCTTCGGCAGCCGCTTCGCGTACGAGAACTCGTCGCGGTACGGCCGATTCACGCTCAAGCCGGAGTGACCGCGGGGGGCGTGAGGCCGGGAGCCCACACGCATCGCCCGTATCATGTGCGTCGCGAGATCGGCCCATAGCGCCGAGCGAGCACGAGGCCCGAAGTGATGACGGAACGTGAATCGAATCCAGAGGCACCGACGCCTGCGCGGTCCCGCGCGTGGACGCCGGCGTTGACCGCCTGGGCGATTCGCGTGCTGGCCTTCGCCGTGGCGAGCTACCTGTGGCTTGACCGCCCGCTCGCGGAGCGCGTGCGAGTGCGGCCAGACTGGCTCGGCCTTTGGGCGAGCCGGCTGACGGAGTTGGCCGAGGCGTGGATCTACCTCGTCTTCCTCGTGCCGGTCTTCGCCTTCTGCCTTTGGAGCCGGCGCAAGCGGTTGGCCGACGCGGCGTTGCTGGCGTGGGTCGGCGTCGCGGCCTCGGGAATCTTGGTGAACGTCGTCAAGGTCATTCTCGCGCGTGCCCGGCCCAAGGCCTATTTCAGCGAGCGGCACGAGTACGGCTTCCAGTTCTTCCGCGTCGGGTATGAGTTCAACGGCTTCCCTTCCGGGCACGCCGCGACGATGGGGGCGCTGGCCGGCGCGCTCTGGATCGTCTGGCCCCGGTGGCGTCCGGTGTGGGTCGTCGTGACGGTCTTCTTCGCGCTGACGCGCGTCGCGGCCCAAGCGCACTTCCTCAGCGACGTCGCGGTGGGCTACTTCCTCGGCGCGGCGACGAGCTTGGTCGCGGCGAGTTGGTGCTTTCCGAGCGGGATTCGCTGTGGAGACGGAAGCGGCGCGGCGCGCGGATGAAAACCCAGGCACGGCGGTGCCTGGGCTTTGAGGATGCGAAATTCGACTTTCGTCAGTTCAAGTCGTTGAACGGACTGGCAACGGCGTCCGACTGTCTCCGCTGCACGACCAGCAAATCGAGCGGCTTCAACTGCGAATTGCTCAGCCCCGTGGCGTGGCCAACCTCCTCGAGCGCGATCGAGCCAGACGCCTTCCGCACGGCGTCGAGGTCGAGCCGGCTGATCACCAGCATGCCCTCGCCCGGGCGATGCGACCAGGCCTCGACCTCCTTGACGCTCAGGTACTCGATCGGCGGGCGGTTGACGTAGAAATTGAGCGAGGGCTCCGCGTAGTCGCAGGAGGCGACGGGCACCCCCGCGGCGGAGTGCGTGCGGATTGCCGTTGCGAGCGCGGCCGAGGGCTTGAGCGCCTCGACGGCGGGCAGGAAGAGCAGGCCCAGCGCGAGGGCAAACGCGGCCATGCCCAGCCCGGCCACGCGGGCCGCGGCGACGAAGCGCCAGCGCAGGTGTAGCGCAAGAGCCGGCAGGGCGAAGAGCAGCGCGACGCAGGCGAGCCCGGCCGCGGGGAGACGGAGCGCCTGGACGACCAACTCCAGTCCGGGCCAACGGAGGATGAGCGAGGCGGGGATGAACCACATCGCCCCGGCCGCGACGACGCCGCCGACGAGGATGGGCGTGAAGAGCATGCCGCCGCGGTGGAGGAGCGTGCGGTCGAGCTTGCTCAGGCCCTCGGCGGCGGCCGCGCGGAGCGTGGCGGCGACGGCGATCGCCAGGGCGGGGAAGATCGGCAGGATGTAGTGCGGGAGCTTGGTGGAGACGACGCTCATGAGGACGAAGGTCGGGACGATCCACCCGACGAGCAGGGCACGGACGCGCGGCTGGCCGACGCGCCCCGAGAGCACGGCCGAGCCGGAGCCCAGCAGGAAGAGCGTCCAAGGGAAGAACATCAGCACGAGGATCGGGAGGTAGTAGGGGAGCGTGAGGAACCAGTTTCCGCCGTGGTTTTCCTGGGGCGTGGCGATGCGGTCGAGGACGTGGTGGCCCAGGCCCAGGCGGAGGAACTCGCCGTCGGTGGCGTTGTTGGCGGGGACGGCCCAGGCGAGGAAGAGGGTGATGCCGATGAGGGTGGCGATCGCGGGGCCGCGCAGGCCGGGGCCCTTGGTGAGCTGGGCGGCGCCCAGGCCCAGGCCGAGCAGGATGAAGTGGGTCGGTGACATCGATTGGCCGCGCAGGAACGCGTCGGCCCAAATGCAGAAGCAGGCGGTGAGCGTGAAGAGCAGCACGGAGTCGGCCGTCGCGGCGGTGCCGATCATGAGCATCAGCGGCGTGGCGGCGAGGATGCCCGCGGCAATGAGGCCTGTGGCGGCGTCGAAGAGCCGTCGCCCGAGCCAGAAGACGAGCAGAGCGGTGCCGCCCGCGGCGAGGACGGAGGGCAGGCGGACCGCCGCCTCGACCGCGCCCAGGGCCTTCACGCACGGGGACATGAGCCAGTAGATGAGGATCGGCTTGTCGGGGCGGAGCTTGCCGTTGAAGGTCGGGAAGAGGTAGTTGCCCGAGCGGACCATCTCCGCGGCGGCGGAGGAGAAGCGGGGCTCGTCGCGGTCGAAGAGCGTGGTGCGCGTGGCGACGAAGAAGTAGACGAGGGCGACCGCGAGCGCGACGGCGATGGCCGCGGGCCAGCCGGATTTTTGCGGCGAGGTTGCCAAGTGCGCCGCCTGCGTCACGCCAGCGCCTTCGCCGCGGCGGCGATGCCCGTGCCCGGCTCGACCTTGTGCCCGAGCCGGCGCAGCTCCGCCTCGATGGCGGCGATGGCGGCGAGGGTGTCGCCCGCGTCGACGTAGCCCATGTGCGAGACGCGGAAGGTCTTGCCCTCCCACTCCGCGCCCCGGCCCGACTGGCCGCCGGCGAGGTGGATGCCGAAGTTGTCGCGCGTGCCGGCCCGGAATTTCTTGTCGTCGATCGCGGGCGTCGTCTCAGGGTAGAACGCGCCGGTCACCGAGTCCGACGGCGACGAGGAGCAGAGCTTCAGGCCCATGGCCGTGAAGGCGGTGCGGGTCGCGGCGGCGAGCCGGGCGGCGCGGGCGCAGACGTTCTCCAGCCCCTCGGCCTCGATCATCTCCAGCGCGACGCGCTGGCCGCGGATCAGGCTCACCGGCGGGGTGAAGGGCACGTCGTTCTTCTGCCAGCTCTTGAGCCAGCGGCGGAGGTCGAGGTTGTAGACGCCCTGGGGCTTCACGTCGGTGAGCCGCTGGATCGCGCGCGGGCCTAGGCCGACGAAGCCCAGTCCGGGCGGGAGCATGAGCGCCTTCTGCGAGCCGGTGACGAGGCAGTCGATGCCCCAGGCGTCCATCTCGACGGGCATCGCGCCGACGGAGGTGATGCCGTCGACCAGCAGCAGGGCGTCGGTTTCCTTCGTGACGGCGGCGATGGATTCCACGTCGCAGGCGGTGGCGGTCGAGGTCTCGGAGTGGCAGAGCGCGACGGCGCTCACGCCGGGGTTCTGCTCGATCGCCTGGCGGATCTGCTCGGCGGTGACGGCCTGGCCCCAAGGCACGTTGAGCTTGATGACGGTGAGGTCGAGCGTCTTGGCGTAGGCGTCGTAGATGTCCTGCCAGCGCTCGCCGAACTTTCCGCCCGCGACGGCGATGACCTTCGAGCCCGGGCGAGCGAGGCAGATCTGGCACGCCTCGAAGGAAGTCGTGCCCGAGCCGGCGAGGCTCAGCACGGGCCCCGTGGTGCGGAAGACCCGCTGCAGGCGCTCGGAGAGCTCCTTGAAGATGGCTTGGAACTGCTTGGTGCGGTGGTGGATGATGGGCTGGGCCATCTCGAGGAGGACCGCCTCGGGCACGGAGGTCGGGCCGGGGGTCATGACGCGCTGCTTGAAATAAAGTTTGGCGGCCACGGGAGGGTCCTTTGTTGAGGCGAGCCCTCCATGATCCCGTGGATTGGATGGGGATTCAACCCGCGCTATAAGGGCGTTCGGGCGTCGCGCGCGGCATTGCGTCCGACGGTAAGATTCCCCTTCGCCCTCCGTCCTTCGTTGCCGCCTGAAACTCGACGCAAGAACCCACCGGACCCCGGCGTGATGCCCTCGCCCCGATTATTCGATCCTCGCCGTCTGCGAAGCCTTCGCGGCGGCCGCGCCGCACTCGCGCTGATGGTCGTGTTTGCGGCCTTGCTCGCGTTGCAGGCCTCGTTCTCCCTCGCCGCTCCCCCGGCCAAGGGCGGGGCCAAGGACGAGAAGCTCGACGAGTTCCTCAACGAGATGGAGGACTCCGCCACGCCGCCCGACCTGGAGATGCTGCGCGTCAGCCACCTGTCGGACTTGACGACGTGGCAAGGCGTGCAGGGCGTCGCCCGCAAGAAGGGCAAGGCCAAGGAGGCTCCCCTGGCCGAGGGGGCGGAGGTCGCGTTCAACTGGCGAGTCGAGGGAGGGGCGATCGTCCCGATGAATGACGGCCCGGCGACGACGCTGGTCGCGGTGCCCGAAGCAGGGGAGTACCGCATCTGGCTGCGCTACGTCGCCAAGCCCGACCGCCCTCAGCCTGTGACTCTCGCCATCTCCGGCCCGAGCGAGGCCACCCACACCTACGGCGCGCAGGGGCTCTCCTCGCAGGACGGCAAGACGCAGGAGCAGAAGCGCCCGATCCGTTTCGAGGCCGAGTTCCAGCGGATGTCGTCGCCGGTGCAGCCGGTGGCGATCTGGGAATACTTCGACGCGAAGCTGCAGCCCGGCGCGACGACGCTGGCGTTGACCTCGGCCTCGAAGGAACTCCACGCCGACCGATTGCTGCTCACGCGGAGCAAGTCGTTCCGCCCGAGCCTGATCACCGACCCCGCCAACGCCACGCTCAACCGCACCTTCTATCGTTTCCGCCTGACCGAGCCCGCGGCCGGCAGCGCGAGGCACGGACTCTCGGGCGGGCTGACCTACCACTGGGGCAGGCCCCCGGGCCGCGGCGGGACCGAGCCGATCTGGTACTACAAATTCTTCGACCCCAAGCCGGCCAACCCCGACGGCAAGACGACGACCGTCGCCGTGGGCGAGTGGACGGCCTTCATGGACGTGACCGACGGCATCTCCAGCCCCGGCCCGTGGGCGACGGCGAGCATCGGCTTCCCGGGCGTCTCGACGGGGCAGTGCGAGATCCAACTCGCATGGTTCCCGCACCCGGGCGCGGTGATCCGCACGCTGCACTCGGGCGTGGCCGGGGGCGGAGCGCTGCTGCTGATCCCCATCGACTCGCGCGGCTACACCTGCGCCTCGGCTGGCGCGGACGACGCGAAGGGCGCCTGGGGCATGCGTCCCGAATCGCAGCTCAGCCTGCTCGAGACGCCCGAGGACGTGAACCGCCGGCACATGAGCTACGTCAAGGCGGCGCTGGCCGACCTTCCCAAGCAGGGCAACCCCGCGCCCAAGCTGATCAAGCTCTCGACGGGCAACGGGGCCGCGGCGTCGGTGCACGACGCGGCGACGGAGATGCTCGCCAGCCTCGGGCTCAACTCCATCGAAGGGGCGGGGCTGGAGATGCGCAAGAAGCTCGGGCTCCGCCCCGACGCGACGCTCTACGCCAACGACGCGCTCTTCATCGCCGGCTCGCACGACCCGACCGACCCGCTGATCGAGCGCAACCTGCGCAACAACTACGAGCCGATGGCGGCCGCGATGGACGCCCGCGAGCCCAACGGGCGCGGGCTGGTCACCACGCTCAAGATGGGCGACGAGATCGGCGCGATCATCGGGGCCCACCGCATCAACAGCCTGCCCGACCCGCGCCAGGCCTACCACGACTATCTGCGCGGGCAGCTCCGCCTCGCGGGGCGCGACCCCTCCTTCTTTGGCGTCGAGGACGTGCGCGAGCTCGACTTCACGCCCGGGCTCGCCCCCGACGCCGGGCGCTTCGAGCGCCGGCTCTATTACCACTCGTCGCGCTTCAACTTCGTCTTCACCGCGAGCTTCTACAAGCGCATGACCGACGCCGTGCGCAAGGTCTTCCCCAATGTGCGGACCTACTGCAACTTCTCCCCGCACCCGCCGATGTTCGGGCAGCAGATGAACGGCTCGGACTGGTTCGCCCTCACCCGCGAGGGCGGGGCGACGATGGGCTGGGCGGAGGACTGGGCGGGGCTCGGGGGCGGGTGGGGCTTCGCGGGCATCCAGACGGTGAGCTACTACGCGGCCTTGGTGGAGTGCGCCGGTCGGCCCAAGAACTTGCCCGCGGGGTTCTATGTGGTGACGACCATGGGGGGTGCCGACCGCAAGGTCTTCTGCCTGATGGCGCACGGGATCTTCGAGCCGCAGATCTACAGCTTCGGCCCGCGCTACGCGGGGGCGGAGTTCTCCAACTTCTGGGACGAGCGGGCCGACGCCTACAAGGAGATCGCGAAGGGGGCGTTCGCCCTGGGCCCGGCCGACACGATCATCGCCAAGGGGGCCCGCGAGCCGCGGAAGGTCGCGCTGCTCTACAACCGCAGCCACGAGATCTGGAACGGCGGGGCGGGCGGCTTCCAGAGCGACCGCCTGCTGACCTTCATCGCGTTGCAGCAGGCCCACCAGCCGGTCGACATCATCCTCGAGGAGGACCTCACGCCCGAGGCGCTCAAGCAGTACCGCGTGGTCTACGTGCAGGGGTACAACCTGGCCGACCGGCACGTCGCGGCCCTGCGCGGGTGGGTCGAGGCGGGGGGCACGCTGGTGGGCTACGCGGGCACGGCCATCCGCGACGAATACAACGATCCCAGCGAGGCGGGGGCGAAGCTCTTCGGCGCGTCGGCGAGGCTGGCGGGCTGCTCGTCGGGCGGGTTCCATCCGCAGAGCATTCCGGACCACAAGCCGATCGACCACATGAAGGTGCAGGCCTCGCCGCTCACCCCCGCGATGGAGGCGGATGTGGTGGGCGTCAAGGTGGTGCTCACGCCGAGTTCCGGCAAGCCCGTCGCGACCTACGCCGACGGCTCGGCGGCGGCGGTGCTGGGCGAGTTGGGCAAGGGCAAGACGCTGCTCTGGGGCGTCACGCCCGGGCTGATCTACAAGGGCGACGCCAAGGGTGGGAACCGCTTCCGGCTCGACCGCTTGCCGATGATCGCGCAGGCGGTCAGCGCGACGGTCGGCTCGCCGTTCGTCGAAGCGTCGGACCCGCAGATCGAGACCTGCTTCTTCGAGCATGAGTCGGGCTTGGCGGTGACGCTCAATGAGGTCGCGGTGGGGCGGGACAAGCCCAAGGGGGACGCGCCGGCCGACGCCGCGGCGGTCGGCGCGACTGGCGGGAAGCCGATCGATTCGGTGACGCTGCGGGTGAGGACCGACCGGGCGATCAAGGAGGCCGTGACGAGCTACGCCGGGCCCGTGCCGTTCAAGCGCGAGGGGGACCGGATCGTGGTGACGGTGCCGGTGCCGAGCCCGGTGGACGTGTTGATTTTGCGGTGAGGTTGAATGGGATGCGGTTGGGAAAAGAGGCGTAAGTCTGGGTGCCACATGCCATCGTACTCGTGGCATGTGCCGGTGGACGGACAGCCCAGAGGCTCGCGACAGGTGCGCCGCACAAGCGCGAAACGCTTGATTCATTGGGGTTTTGGCGGGCATGTGCGTCGCGTGATGAACGGCCTCTCAAGACACATGCCACGAGTACGATGGCATGTGGTACCCGGAATGAATGCGTCTGAAGGCGAATCCGCATGACTGAACGACTGCGATTCCAACGAGGTTCATCCATGCGGAATTCCGCGCGGAGGCTTCTTGTCGTAATGGTGGTGATGGTGTTCGCAGGCGCCGCGGCCCACGCCGCGCCGATCGCGCCCGACGTGCCGGCCACGCCCGTTCCCGGCGCGGCCTTGGTCGCGGCCTTCGCCGCGGTCGGGCCCGAGGCGGACGAGGTCGATGGCGGCATCTCCCAGCAGTTCGCCGAGTCGCTCGGGGCCCGTCCGGGCTTCAGCGTGAAGTTCGTGCCGCGGTCCTCGGGCAACTGGCTCACGCCGCCGCAAGGGGCGGGGGCGACGACCGGCGGCTGGCTGAGCTTCGTGATGGTCGCGACGGGCGAGCACCGCGACGCGGTGGTGCTGGTGCCCGACGAGAAGGGGACGGCGGTCCTCGCGGCGGTCCGCCGGCCATGCCACTACGGCGGGAAGGCGCGGCGCGACTGGGTCGATCCCGGCCCGGGGCAGATCGTCGACAACGCGATGAAGGAGATCGCCGCGGATTTGGGGCACCGCTGGTCCACGACGTGGGCGAGCAGGCCTGAGCGGCGGGTGAAGGTGACGGTCGCGGGCTGGAAGGTCGCGGCGGGCGAGCTGGGGGGCGGGCTCGACGCGGCGATCAAGGGGAAGGAGTCGGAGACGGAGAAGATGGAGGCCGCGTTGATGCCCGCGCTCGACGGCGCGACGGTGTTGGCCTTCGCCGCGCTGGCCGAGGCGGGCTTCGAGCCCACGACGCAGGACGCGCCGGCGAGCCTGCGCATCGAGGTCGCGCAGAGCGTCGACCATGACGCGCTCCGGCTGACGCTCACGCGCGACGGGAAGGAGACCAAGCTGGTCGACCGCGTGGTGCAGCGCCCCGCGATCTACGAGCACCTGCTGGCGGCTGGCCGCAAGATGCTGGTCTGGGGCGACACGGTGCGCGACGTGGCGAAGGTCGGCGTCGCGTCGGCGGAGCCGCTGGCGCTGGGCGTCGGGCCGGGCGAGGGCGGGGCTGGCGCGAGTGGGCCGGCGGGCAAAGCGGGCGGCGCGATCGTGGTGGCGAGCGTGGGGCTCGACCTCTGCGGGATCGACCCGGCGACGGGGCAGGACAAGTGGCGGATCGTGGCGGGGGAGAGGAGTTCGCCGCGGTTCGTCGCGGTGCAGGGACTAGGTCAGGGGGCGGGGGCCGGAGCCGTGGTGCGAGTGATGCACGACGCGGCGAAGGTCGATCTCGCGACGGGCAAGGTCGAGTCGGTCGCCGGGGCCGCGCCGGCGACGGGCGGGGCGATCGCGCTGCTTCCCGACGGACGAGCTGCGGTGGTGCAGGACGTTGCGGTGAGCCTGCAGGGCAAGGGGAAGGAGATCTGGAAGGTCGCGTTCGCCGAGCCGATCCTCGCGGGGCCGGCGGTGGCGGGGGAGCGCGTGATCGTGGGCGTGACGGGGGGTGAGTTGGTCGCCCTCTCGCTCGCCGACGGGAAGGAACTGTGGCGCAAGGCCACCGGGCTGCGGCTCTCCGGGCCGATCAGCTTGGTCGGCGGCGCGGGCGACCGCTTGATCGTCGGCTCGGCCGAGGGGACGTGGCGGGCCTTCGCCTCCGCCGACGGCGCGCCCGCGTGGGACTACGCGGGCAAGGACGTCCCGCTCGCCCGCCCGATCGAGGTCAACGGCCAACTCCTGCTGGCGGACAAGGGCAACCACGTCGCATTGGTCGATCCCGCGAACGGCGCGGCCAAGGCGACGTTCAACTCGCCGACATGGCTGCGTGGGGTGATGGTCACGCCCGGCGCGAATCCGGGGGCGAAACGTTGGGTTGTCTGCACCGATCTCCGCGGGACGGTTTCGTTCCTCAGCCCCGCGGACCTGAAGCCCGTCCGCCGGATCGAGCTCGCGACCCGGCTCAACCCCGGCATCGTCGCGGGCGATCTTCCCTTGGCGTGGGCTGGGCATGACGACCTGGAGCAGAAGGCTCCGGGGGTGGTGGTGGGGGATGTGGATGGGTGGTTGTATTTGATCGATATGCCGAAGTGAGGCGGATTCGGGGCAAGCATTTTGTTGACTCAGGGGTTCCGCGACATCGAGCGGCAATACCGCAGGGCCGCATAATCTGGGGGCAGCCAAGATCGCAAACGCCCACGGCAGCCTGCACGGCCAACGGGCGGCGGCGGAGTTTTCGCGGTTCGGGCGTTAGCCCGATCTCCTCCCCTCCTCTCCCGCCTCCTCCCTTTCTTTCGGGTAGTCCGATCGTGACCACGCGGGCACCTTGAATCCAGCCGAGTTTCCCCTCGGGCAATTTCGCCGCGGCTTCAATGTTTCCAGCGACTCGCATCTTCCCGAGTTCACCGCGGGCTCTACGACATGCGGGGATAAGAGAATCAGTCCGCGTCCACCACCACCCTGAAGCCGTAGCGGTCGTCCCGGGTGCCAGGAAAGGACCTGGCGCGGACAGCCGCGCGGCAGTCCCAAGTATTGCCTTTCCAGAACCCGCCACGCAGCACGCGATCGCTACCAGTGTTCGCTCCCGTGGGGTCCGTGGCCGCTTCCTTTTTATAATAACCCCCGTACCAGTCACTGCACCACTGCAACACGTTGCCGTGCATATCGTAGAGGCCCCAGGCGTTGGCCTTCTTCTGCCCCACCGGGTGAGGCTTGTCGTCGCTGTTGCCGCGGTACCACCCGGCTTCCGCCAGGGCCTTCTCGTCATCTCCAGTGTTGTACGCCGTCGTTGTCCCGGCCCGGCAGGCGTATTCCCACTGGGCCTCCGTCGGCAGACGGCAGGTCTTCCCCTCTTTTGCGCTCAGCTTCTTGCAGAACGCCACGGCGTCGTCCCACGAAACTTGTTCCACCGGCAGATTGTCACCGTCGAATAAGCTGGGGTTGTTCCCCATTACCGTCTGCCACTGAGCCTGCGTCACCGGCGTCGAAGCCATGTAGAACGACTTGCTGATCGTCACCCCGTGCTGGACTTCATTCGATAAGCGCCACTTTTCGGTTTCGGGACTGCCCATGAGGAACTTCCCCGCCGGAATCAGCACCATCTTGAGCGTCACCTTGTTGCTCAGGTCCAAGGTCAGTTCCTTGGCGGGTTGCGTGGCCGGAGGCCCGGCCCAAACAACGGTTGTAATTGCTCCGAAGATCATCACCACCCGTACGAGGTTCTTCAGCATGTTGTTGCCCCTGTATGCGGAAGCCCAGTTTACCCCGCAACGCGTGGGCCAGGGTTCAACGGAAAACCCAGGCACGCAGTGCCTGGGCTTTGGGGGCTGTTGCGACATTTCGGCGCTTCAGCGGTCGACCCACGCCTCGATCTCCGTGAACCACGCGCCGGCCGGGTCCGCCTCCGGCGCGAGCGAGACGAAGCGCAGGTAGTTCACCCCGGCGGTCTGGTGCAGCAGCGGCAGCGCCACTTCGCCTTGCCCGTCCACGCGCACGAGGCAGCGGCGGGCGGCGATCGTGTCCCACTCGAAATCGATCGTGTGCCACTGGGCGTCGTCGAGCCGGAGGCCCTTGGCGTCGAGCGGGCCGGCGAGCGTGGCGTTGTCGCCCAGCACAAGGTTGAAGACAGCGAAGAGATCATCCTCGATGTCGAAGGGCGTGGAGAAGTGGTCGGCCAAGCTCAGGCGGATCGCCCGGCAACCCTTCTCGAACTTCGCCTTCACGCGGGCCCGCCCCTTGGCGGCGAGCGGGAAGTTCCAGACCGCGCCGGCCGTCGCGCCGGGGAGTTCCTTGGTCAGCCGGAGCGCGTTCTTGCCCGCGAGGCCTGGGGCCGGCGCGAGGCCGACGCCCTTGGTGCCGAAGACTTGGATCTCCTCCGGGTCGGCCATGTCGCAGGCGGCGTGGGTCGCCTCCAGCCAGTCGGGGCTCATGCGCATCAGGAGGACGCGCCCCTGTCCCTGCCCCGTGACGTAGGCGACGTGGTTGTCGGCCGTGACGGTGGGAAAGGGGTAGGCGGTGCCGAAGTCGCCGCCGTTGGGCGGGGGCTCGTGGCGGCGGGGGTCGCGGGCGCACTCGCGGGCCCCGAGCCACGTCCTGCCGTCGTCATGCGAGACCGCGGCGTGGATCACCTGCCTGCCGCCGAAGGCGTAGGGGTATCGCAGGCACTGGTTCCAGATCATCACCATCCGCCCGTCGAGCATGCGGACGAGCCCGGCGGGCGAGTCGGAGGAGATGATGGGCGTCGGGCGCGGGATCGACCACTCGGCCCCGTCGGGCGAGACCGATTCGTAGAAGCGCCCGGTCTGGGTGCGGATGAGCATCCAGGCGGAGCCGTCGGTGCGCTCGATGACGACGGGCTCGCACGAGCCGTAGGCGTAGGCGGCCTCGAAGGCCCAGACCTTGATGTCCTTGGTGCCCTGGAACCAGGTCGCGCCCTGGTCGTCGGAGCAGAGGACGGTGGAGGTGAAGTTGCCGTGGTAGGTGAAGGCGTCGAGCCCCTCGCCGCGGTTGTACCAGGAGCGGTTGGTCAGCCAGGAGAAGGGCAGGACGATGCGTCCGGAGGACATCTGCATGACGCTGTTGAACGAGCCGGTGTAGCCCTCCCAGATGCGCTTGGGCATCGGCCAGCGGGTCTGCTTGTCGGCCGACTTCAAATGCCAGATGTCGAGGATCTGCCCCTGGGTCTTCATCAGCGCCTTCTCGCCTTCGCCCAGGGGGGAGGCGCCCAAGACGCCCGAGCCGCGGTCGTGGATGAACCAGACGTGGGCCTCGCCGTCGGCGCCGGCGAGGGCTTCGAGGCCGCCCCAGAGGCCCTTGTCCTCGGGCAGGGTGATGAGGGGCTCGGGGTCGGTCCAGGTCCGGCCGTGGTCGCGCGAGTTCCGCCGGCAGAGGGTGTTGAAGTGCGTGGGCGGGCCTTCGGCAAGGTAGAAGAGCGTGAGACTGCCATCGGCCTGGCGGACGACCTTGCCGCTGGTGCCGAGCAGGGCGATTTTTTCCGGGGCGGGGATGGGGATGGAAGACGCGGGCGCTTCGGAGGTGGGCACGGCCGGCCTTTCGCGAGAGGGGCGCGAGGTGGTGCGCGGGAGAAGGTGCGCAAGGAAAGCCGGCCGAGCTTAACGCTTCGGGGCGGGGCGGCCAATGGCGATGGCGCGAACCAGGGGGGCGGCCAGCGGCGGAGGTCAGCGCGACTCGCGGTAGTCGCGCGGGCTCTTGCCGACCGTGCGGTGGAACGTGCTGGTGAAGTGGCCGTGGCTGGAGAAGCCGGCCTGCGAGGCGATGTCGCCCACGGGGAGGCGCGTGGAGCGGAGGAGGAACCGCGCGACCTGGAGCTGCTTGCGCTGCACGTACTGCTTGGGGCTCACGCCCACCGCCTGGGTGAAGAGGCGGTGGAAGTGGAACGGGCTGACGTGGGCGGCCTCGGCGGTCTCCGCGAGGCTCGGGGAGCGGCTGTAGTTCTCGTGGATGAAGGCCAGCGACCGCGAGATGCGCTCGTCGACGACCTCGCCCACCGTCGGCAACTCGCCCTTCTCGAGCGGGTGGAGTTCAAGCGACCAGGAACGCCCGTCGGGCAAGCCGGTGGGGTTGGCGCGGTGGAAGACGAGCCAGAACGGGCGGCCAGCGAGGTCGATCGCCATGTCGCGTGTCTCGAGGTCCTTCAACTCCGGGTAGCGCTGGTCGATGACGGGGTGGAACAGCCGGAGCAGGTCGACGAACATCTGCGGGTGGTGCAGCATCTCCAGCCGAAGCCAAGGGTTTGCGTGGATGATGCGGTCATCGTGCCCGAGGATCAGCCGGCCCGCGACGGGGTCGCGCGCCTCGTCGAACGAGACCTGGCATTGACGGAGCAGCAGCCCGGCGACCTGTTGTTCAAGCGTGGTGTATTCCCGCCCGCGCAGGCTCAGGACCATCCACCACGAGCGCGACTCCACCGCCGACTCGCTCAGCGCGGCGGCCAGCACCTGCTCGTAACCGGTCAAGTCGGGGTCGTCGGTCTGGTCGCCCCGGGCGACGGCCAACCCCTTGCGGCGGGCTTGGCGGAAGAATTCGGAGTCGAAGCCCTCCGAGCACCAGCGCCCGAGAGTGGCGCCGTTGAAGCCATCGGCGGCGAGGTATTCATCCGGGTCGGGCTTCCGGGCATGAAAGATCCCGATCGCCGCTGCGTCAAAGGGGAGTTGCTGCCGGAAAGCGTTGAAAAACGCGGCTGGGGCGGCGTCCCAAGGGTCGATGCCCCCGGTCGCCCCAGATGCCCCAGCTACCCCCTCTTCACTGGCTCCCGCAGTCAATTTTGGAGCGGTTTGTTGCATTTTGAGTCCCCTTCAAGCTCGGAAGGGTTTGGACAGGAACTATTGCACCGCACGAATATTAGGAACATGACGTCCATGTTCAAAACGTTGAGACAGAGACAAGGTCTCTGCAGCAACGGGGATCGATGAGTTTTGGTGGGCGAAAAGCGTTCTGGTCGGACGCGCAAAGGCGCACCCGAACGCTTGGTCTGGGGGGCGATGGCGGCCGGTCAGGCTGAAGTCGCGTCGCCCGCGGGTTGCTCGATTTTCCAGTCGAGTTTTCCGCCGGCGCATTCGATGTGAACGCTGAAAAAACGCTTGCGGTAGCGCCAAAACAGGGGCCAGATGACTTGGCGGTCGGTGTCGGGGATCGGCAGGTTCGCGAGGCCCGCGGGGTCGTGCCACTCGAGCCGGCCCTCGTCGAACGTTGTTCGCTCGACCCGCACCGGATGGGTCACTTCGTAGAGGAACATCAGCCAATGCATCTGGTCGTCGAACCCGGCCTCCGAGACGATTCCGGTGAGATGCAAATCTTGCATCCCTACCGTCAATCCCGTCTCTTCCTGGATCTCCCGGACGGCACACCGGGCGGGGCTTTCACCCATTCCTTGGTCAAGCTTGCCCCCCACGGGGGAGTAAAGGTCGCGATTGGGGGGCTTCCGGCGGTGAAGGAGGAGCAGCCGGCCGCTCTCGTCAAAGAGATAGCAGAGGACGGCGATCTTGTAGGGGAGAACCGGGGGGACCGGAGGCGCCGGGGGCATGGGGCGGATCTTAGCGGGTTTTTCCCGGCTCGCCGACGAAGGCGATCGCGCGGCGGGCTTGCCCGTCGGGCAAAGGGTGGAAATGTCGGCGCGGGACGCTCAGCGAAGCTTGTCCGCGTTCAACGCCGCCTTGCGGAAGGCGTTGGCGTACTGCTCGATCGCCTCGGGCACGTCGTGCTTGAACCAGGGCACCGTGAAGGCGATCTTGGCGATGCTCTCCGAGACCGGCAGCGTGCCCGCGCCTTGGCGGACGTCGCGCTGCCCGAAGGCGACCATCGTCGGCTTGCCTTGGTGGAGCAGGTCGGCCTCGTGGAAGACGTTGTGCGTGTGCAGCGGGAAGTTCGCGCCCGGGTGGCAGCCGCCGAAGCCCTCGGCCCGCACGGCGTCGCAGTACTTCTCGATCGGCAGGCCGCCCAACTCCTCGGCGCGGTAGAGCCCGCGGGCGGCGTACCAGCCGCCCATGGTCGAGCCCTTCGGGGGACGGTGGGCGCGGATGCCGGGCACGCCCTCGAGCGAATCCCAGAAGCGGTTCATCGCCTTCTGGATCTCGGCGATGCGGGCGTCGTAGTGCTTGAGCTGCACGCGACCCATCGCGGAGCAGGTCTGGTTCATGCGGTGCTTGTGCCCGCCGAGGGGGAGGCCCTTGAACTTGTTGAGGTCGACGTTGCTGACGGCGCTCTCGGCCTGGGTGTAGATGCTCGCCCCGCCGGTGCGCTCGTAGTGCCCGTAGGCGATGCAGCGCTCGTAGAGCTCCTTGCTGTTGGTGGCGACCATGCCCGCCTCGCCGATGGCGAAGCTCTTGCCCGCCATCATGCTCATCGCGGCGATGTCGCCGATGGTCCCGACCTTGCGCCCCTTGTAGAGCGAGCCGTGGGCGTGGGAGACGTCCTCGATGACCTTGACCTTGTGCTTGCGGGCGATGGCCATGATCGGGTCCATGTCGGCGGGGTAGCCGGCGTAGTGGACGACGACGATGGCCTTGGTGCGCGGGGTGATGCGGCGCTCGATGTCCTTGGGGTCGATGCAGAGCGAGTCGCGCTCGATGTCGGCGAAGTGGACGGCGGCGCCCAGGCCCAGGGCCGAGGTGCAGCTGGCCCAGTAGGTCATCGAGGGGCAGATCAGCTCGTCGCCCGCGCCCACGCCGCAGGCCCAGAAGGCCCCGAGCAGCGCGGCCGTGCCGTTGCAGTAGCCCAGGGCGTATTGCGTGCCCTGCCACGCGGCGAACTCGGCCTCGAACTGCTTGGTGATGTTCGTGCCCGACATGTTCCCGGTGCGCAGCACCTCGATGACCGCCTGCTCGTCCTCGGCGGTGACGATCGGCCAGTGGAAGAGCTTGTTGTCGGTGTAGGTGATCGACTTGGGCCCGCCCAGCAACGCCAGCGGCTCGGTCGCGGTGGAAACGCTCATCGGGTGCTCCTTGGGATCAAAACGAGGTCAAACGGGAACGAGGCGGGACTGCTCAGGATAAGGTGGGACAAGGGGAATTCGTATCAGAATCGGGCGGATCGCACAATGAGGGCGGGGCTGAAAACGGGCTTCAAATGGACGACCAAAGCCCAGGCACTGCGGTGCCAGGGTTCGAAGTCACATCCACGGGTCAAGGCTTCTTCCAAGGCGCCACGCTGTCCGTGACCACGTCGTACGAATCAAACCCGCCCGACGTCCTGAACACGACGTTGTGGTTGCCGTTCTCGAACCGGTAGCTGGGCTCGGAGTTCGTCCAATCGGGAACATATGGATACTGGCGGGAGAGGACTTGCCCGGACCCGTCGAGGATCTTGATGTTCACGAAATGGCCTGAGCGTTTGAGGTCGTTGTCGAAACCGGCCATCACCCACTTCGGCGCGCCCTGCACGGGCATCCACCCGACCCCGTACTCGACGTCCTGCCATTGGTCCCCCCGCGCCTCCAAGATCGGGTTGACCGGCCGCGGCTGTCCCGGAACCACAAGGAAGTACTTGCATTTGTAGTTGGAGACCCGTTTCGAGCTGCCGTGGGGCCCGATCGGGATGAACGTCTCGGAGTGGGATTCCTCCCGCATGAGCTGCTCGACGACGGCACCGTTCGCGTCGACGCGAGTCGCGACGATCTTGCCCGTCGGGTGGGCCCTGAGGCCCGTGGCAATGGACGAAAGCAGGAACACAAAGCCCAACATCGCGGCCGCGAAGACCAAGACCGCCACGCCCACCAGAAGGAGTTGCTTTCGCACGGTTCACCCACCCCGCTTCCCGCCGGCCCGATCGGCGAATCATTCAATGCTGAGAATGATCAGTTGATCAACCGCGCAAACCCCGTGTGCTTCACCGGGCCGCCGATCTTCTCCTTCACCTTGTTCTCCGCGATCGCCTTCGCCAGCTCGGCGAAGGTCTCGTCCGTCGCGGCGAGGTACTTGGCGACGTGCTGGTCCTGGTGGGCCAGCATCGGGTTGAAGTAGGTCCCGGCGAGGAAGCCCTTGGCGAGCATCCGCGCGACGAAGAAGGTCGCCAGCGCGGGGGCCTCCTGCCCGGCGACGTCGAAGGCGAAGCTCGCCACCTCGGGCCGGCCCGTGACCTTCAGCCCGATGTTGTGCTTCTTCGCCAGGTCGGCCCAGCCCTGCATGACCTGCGAGCCGACCTTGCGGAGATGGGCGGGCACGTCGATGCGCATCATTTTCCTGATGGCAGCGACGGCGGCCGCGGGGCCGACGCCTTCCGTCCAGTACGCGCTGGAGATGAAGGATTCCTGGGCGGCCTGCATGGTGGGGCGGTCGCCGAGGATTGCGCCGAAGGCGTAGCCGTTGGTGATGGTCTTGGCGAAGACGGCCATGTCGGGGTTCACGCCGAACTTGAGGTGGGCCCCGCCGAGGCAGAGGCGCCAGCCGATGGAGATCTCGTCGAAGATGAGCTTGGCGCCGATGCGCGAGGCGCGTTCGCGGACGCCCTCGAGGAAGCCGGGCTCGGGGTCGACGCCGCGGGTGGTCTCCATGACGATCGCCGCCAGCTCCCCGCCGTGCTTGGCGATGACGCGGTCGAGCTCGTCGAGCTGGTTGTAGCGGAAGGTCAGCGCGGTGCCGGCCAAGCCGCGGGGGACGCCCTTGGGGTCGAGGCCCGGGAGGAGGTGGCCGTCGAGGGTGCGCTTGCCTTGTTCGTCGACGCTGCCGAGGTTGGCGGCGAGGTACCAGTCGTGCCAGCCGTGGTAGCCGCAGATGGCGACCTTGTCGCGGCCGGTCGCGGCGCGGGCGATGCGCACGGCGACGGTCATCGCCTCGCCGCCCGAGCGGGTGAAGCGGGCCATCGCCGACCACGGGTGGATCTGCGTGAGCAGCCGGGCGACCTCGACCTCGTCGGCGGTCTGCAGCGTCGCCATCGAGCCCATGTTCACCCGGCGGATCACCGCGGCGTTGACGTCCGGGTCGGCGTAGCCCAGCACGGTGGCGAGGATGCCGCCCGCGGAGAAGTCGAGGAACTTGCGACCGTCGGTGTCGATCACCTCGCAGCCGATCGCCTGGTCGTAGTAGGCCGGCCACTGGTCGGGGGCGAACATCTCGGGGCGCTTGCTGAGCAGTTGCGTCCCGCCGGGGATGATGGCCTTGGCGTCGCGGTAGAGGGCCTGCACCTTCTGCCCGTCCGGCTTGGAGTCGATGCGGAGGAGTTGGCGGGCGTTGTGGATGAAGATCTTCTCGACGTCGGAGTCCTTGAGCTTCATGTTCGAGCAGGCCCGCTTGAGGGCCATGAGGGCCTCGATGCCCGCGAGGGTGTTGCGGCACATCCCCCAGCCTTCCCACTTCACGTTGTTGTCGTACATCCAGTAGAAGCCGTCGTTGACGGTGACGGCCTTGCCGCGGAGCTCGGAGATGCCGAAGTCGCTCCCGTACATCAGGCGGGTCGAGCCGAACGCGCCGAGGATCGCCTCGTGCGAGCCGGGCTCGCAGACGGCGGAGCTGTCGAAGAAGACGTTGTCGAGCCCGCGCAGGCTGTCGATGCCCTCATAAGTGTGGCCCGAGCAGAACCCGCGGGCGGAGTGGGCGAGGACCATGTTGGCGTTGGGATAACGCAGGCAGTGCTCGCGGATGTAGCGCTGGTTGCGCGTGTCGGCGATGGCGCGCTGGAGCACCATGTGCATGGTGATCCACAGGCCGTACTTGTTGGCCAGCTCCCACGCCCACTCGGGGAGGAACTCGCTCTGGTCGGAGTTGAAGGTGTCTGGGCGGGCGGCGTAGAGGTGATAGACCTTGAACCCGGCGAACTTGTGCTTGCGCAGCATCGCCTCGACGTGGGCGGGGTCGTCCTTGGGCTCGATCATCATCAACGCGCGCGACTCGGGGTGCGGCGCCAGGTCGTTGGCGAGGTATTCGTTGGGGATCGTCGAGTCGATGCCCTTCTTGGGCATGGGGAAGTAGAGCCCGTCGGTGAGGGCGAGGTCGCCCATCCACTGCTTGGTGTGGCGCATGATGCAGGCGTGGTTGACCTCGCTGGAGCCGCCGAAGAGGGCGGGGTCTGCCGTGGGGAAGATGTGCTTGAGGTCGTAGATGTGGGCGTGGGCGTCGAAGGAGCCGGGGGGCACGAAGCTCCTGCAGAACTTGTCGAAGAGCTCGCGGTCGTGCGGCTCGAAGCGGAAGAGGTTGGGGTTGTACATGTCCCAGGGCTGCGACACGCGGGCCGGGGCGGCGGCAGGAGTCGCGGCGGTTGCGGGGGCGGTTCCGGGGGTTCCGGCGGCGGGGGAGGTCTTGGGTGATCCGGTGGTGGTCATGGCGGGCCCGTGGGGTTGAAGGGAGGGGCGAGGCGAAGAAGGGCGATTATAACCCCGCGGGTGGATGGGGAACCGCGCGGGCGGTGCGGCGACCGATACAATCGGGCGATGCGGGAGCCGACCAATCAATGGGAACTCTGGGCGGGGCTGACGCAAGAGACCGTCATGCGGCTGCGCTCCGTGGTCGCGTTCCTGGTCATGATGGTGATGCTCGTCGCGGGGCTGATCGTGATCCGGCTCGCGACGCGCTCCTGGCAGCGCGTCGACCGCCGGCTGCGCGAGCGCTCGAAACGGCGCCCCGGCACAGGCGAGCCCGGCGAGCCGCCCGCCAGCGTCTGGGAAGCCGCAGGCGAGCGCCTCACCGGCGCCGACGCCAAGGACCCCGACGACGAAGCAATGGACGACGACGAAGACGAAGAGGACGATGGGCATGGCGAAGCTCCTGATGAGACGGACAAGGGGCCGCATGGGCGCGGCCCGCGAAACCCCCGGCCCCCGCGGGACGGCGGAGACCCTGATCGATGAGACGAGTCGTGCAGACGGCTGATTCAGGCGCTCCGGAAGTTGCGGAGGCCCGCCCCCTCGAGGGCAAGGTCGCGCTGGTGACCGGCGGCGCGAAGCGCGTCGGGCGCGCCATCGCGCTCAAACTCGCCCAAGCGGGGATGGACGTCGCGATCACCTACCGCAGCAGCGCCGCCGACGCGGCCGAGGCCGTCCGCGCCGTCGAAGCCCTCGGCCGGCGGGCCTTGGCGATCCGCGTCGACCACGCCAAGCCCGGCAGCGACGCCCTCGTGAAGCGGCGTTTCCTCGCGGAATTCAGCCGCCTCGACGCGCTGGTCAACAACGCCAGCGGCTTCGCCCCCACGCCCTTCGCGAAGTTGACGCCCGCGCAGCTGCGCAGGGCCTTCGACGAGAACATGGCCGTGAACGCGCTGGGGCCCTTGATGCTCATCCACCAGTTCGCGCCGCTGCTCGCCGCGAACCACCGCAAGGACGACCCCAAGAGCACCGGGCGGATCGTCAACTTCGTCGACATCCACGTGCTGGGCCAGCCCCTCCGCGGCTACGTCGCCTACAACGCCTCGAAGGCGGCGCTGCTGCAGATCACGATGACGCTCGCGATGGAACTGGCCCCGAAGATCACGGTCAACGCGCTCGCTCCGGGCGTGGTCGCCTGGGCCGCGGACTACACGCCCGCTCAGCGCGAGGCCTACCTGAAGCGCGTCCCGCTGGGCAGGGCCGGCACGCCGCAGGACGCGGCCGCGGCGGCGCTCTTCCTCGTCCGCGACGCGGACTACTGCACCGGGCAGGTGATCCAGTTGGACGGCGGCCGGCTGTGGACGTGAGCGTGGTCGGCCCTCGCCTCGCGGCGTGGGTCTGCCACTCTCCCGCCCCTCTCCCGTAGGGAGAGGGGCAGAGCTGCGGTCCGGCTCGGCGAGTCAGCCCCGAGAAAAAAACCTCTCCCCCCGTAAGACCTGCACACGTGTCCGGCGGAATCCGGACAAGAGCGCGCAACTCCTTATTTTGAAATTCGGGTCTTCAAGGTTGTCCGGATTTTTCCGGACGCTGGTACCTATGTCTGGCGCGCGAAATCGGGCCTCGAAAATGCTCTAAAAGGTGCCGCCCCTGCTTCGCTGCGGTTCCGGTGGGGTTACGCGTCGACACCGGTCCGAAGCGTCTTTGCGATCGA